>JBMOJU010000533.1:0-2756 GCA_049315625.1 Paracraurococcus sp. | reverse complement strand
TGTCAACGCCGGCTGAAATCTGACCCACCATGGCGCCAATCGCCGATTGAAACCTGACCCACCCACATCTCGCCCGGGGTGGGGCTAGCCCCACCCCGGGCGGCGGCGCTCAACGCATATCCTTTGGCCTGGCGATCACGCCCGCGCGTCGCTTGTCCTTCAGCCGATAGCTTTCGCCGCTGATCTGCACGACGTTGGCATGGTGCAGCACCCGGTCCAGCATCGCCGCCGCCAGCACGGTCTCCCCGGCGAAGGCCTGGTCCCAACTGCCAAAGGTCAGGTTCGAGGTCAGGATCATCGCGCCCTTCTCGTAGCGCCGCGCCACCACCTGAAAAAACAGGTTCGCCTGTTCACGCGCCATCGGCAGATAGCCGATCTCATCGATGATCAGCAGCCGGTATGCGCTCACCGTGCGGTGCAGCACCTCCTTCAGCCGGCCCTGGCGCTGCGCCGCCTCCAGCAGCAGCACCAGGTCGGCCGCGGTGGTGAAACGCACCCGCCAGCCGCGCTGCGTGGCCAGATAGCCCAGCGCGATCGCCAGATGGGTTTTACCAACGCCCGATGGCCCCAGCAGCACCACATTCTCGACGCGCTCCACGAAGGCCAGGCTGGCCAGTTCCTGGATCTGTTGCCGCGGCGCGCCGGTCGCAAAGCCAAAATCATAGCCGTCCAGCGTCTTGATGGCCGGAAAGCCCGCCGTACGCGCCAGCATATCCCGCGCCCGGCTGCGTCGCACCTCGCGCTCCGCCCGCAACGTGTCCTCGAGAAAGTCGCTGAAGCTAGCGTCGCGCGCCGCCGCTGCCTGCGCTGTGGCGCCATAGAGGTCCGGCACCGCACCCAGCCGCAACTCGCCGCACAGCTCGGCGATGCGGGCATGCTGCAATTCGCTCATGCCACGCCCTCCGGCTGCGGCAATGTCAGCAGCGTGTCGTAGATCGCCAATGGATGCTGGATGCCCAGGATCGGCCGTACCATACTGGACGGCCGATCCAGCGACGCCGGCACGATGCCGCCATAAGGTGCGGGGATGCTGCGAAGGCTCGGGCGTTCCTCGGCCAGCCGCTCGGCCGGCACCGCGCCGGTGGTGGCGTGCCGGCGGGCATTGGCCACCTCGCGCAGCCAGCGCCCTGCCGCCAGATTGGCCGCGGCCGCATCCACAACCAGGCCCTCGGCCGCCATCCGGCTGGCGAGCGGCACCCAGAAGCTGCCGCGCAGATAGCGGATGAAGCGTTCCACTTTCCCCTTGGTTTGCGCCCGGTACGGCCGGCACAATTTGGGCCGAAAACCGCAATGTCCGGCGAAATCCAGCAGCCCCGGCTGGAAGCGATGCTTGCCAGGGCCGTAGCGGTCGCGCGCCAGCACCACCGTGCGCATATTGTCGTACAGCACCTCGTCCGGCACGCCGCCAAAGGCCAAGAAGGCGCGCTCATGCGCCGACAGCAACGTCTCCAGCCGCTCATCGGTGACGAACTCGACATAGGCTGCTCGGCTCCAGCCCAGCGTCGCCACGAACACCGAAAGCCTGTCCTCGCCGCGCCGGATCGTCGCCCAGTCCACCTGCATCTGCTGGCCCGGTGCCGTCTCGAACCGCACCACCGGTTCCACCACGGCTGCTGGCTGCTGCGCTGCCACGAAATCCTTCACCAGCGTGTAACCGCCCACATAGCCGCGCGCGCGCAGCTCACGCAGCAGCACCGTGGCCGCCAGCCGATCCGGCAGTGCAGAGGCCAGGCGCTGGAGGATGTAGCCCTCGAACGCTGATAGCTTGCCAGGCTGGGGCGGCCGTTCGCGATACCGCGCTGCGTCCGGGGCACGCAGGTAGCGGCGCACCGTGTTGCGCGAGACACCGACCTCTCGCGCAATCTCGCGCACGCCCTTGCCGTGTTTGGACAATATCCTGATCTCCATTGCCGCCTCTCCTCCAACCATCCCGGACCCCGCCAATTCGACAGGATCATCTTTGGCATGGGTCAGGTTTCAATCGGCGCATGGGTCAGTTTTGCAGTGGCGCTTACACCGGCTTGTCGGGCCAGATCTCGGCGGCTTTCTCGCCGTTCTTTATCCGGGCCTTCTCGTCATCGTTGTTGCGCTGCCGAGGTGCGGACACCAGCGTCGCATCGACGATCTGGCCGGCCATGGGCAGATAGCCCGCGCCGGTGATCGCATCGTCGAGCCTGGTGAACAGGCGCTCCATGGCGCCGGAGGCGATCAGCGCCTCGCGGAAGTCCCACAGCGTATTGGCGTCCGGCACCGCATCGCCGGGGCCCAGGCGACAGAAGCGCATCCAGCTCAGCCGGTCGGCCACCAGGTATTCCGTCTGCGCCAGCGACAGGCCGTGCAACGCCTGCAAGACGAGCATGCGGAACTTCAGCACAGGATCGAAGGACGGGCGGCCGCCCTTGCGCAGGTCCCGCGGACCGAAGGCTGCCGTCAGTTCAGAGCGGAACAGTTCGAAATCCACCGTCGCCGAGAGCTTCTCCAGCGGGTCGCCCTGGGCGGAGAGTTCACGCAGGCGCTCCTGCACGTCCCAAAAGCCGGGTTGGCCTGATGACATCCGCCGCATCCTCCATCTCCGAGACCACGGAGCGAATCACGATCCAGGCAGCGTCGCTAGGGGTTTCCGGAGGTGTCCAGGTGTATACTCCCCGTCCTAACCCCGCCTGCCACCGCCTTCAGGTCCCCCTCGGATAGCTCAGAGCAGCCTTTGGCGGCCGCAATGGCGATGATTCGCGGGGGAGCTTCGCCCGAGCGGCAGT
>JBMOJU010000137.1:0-12353 GCA_049315625.1 Paracraurococcus sp. | reverse complement strand
AGACGGTGGCGTTGGTCGGGCCTTCGGGGGCCGGCAAGACCACGGTGCTGCAATTGCTGCTGCGCTTCTACGACCCGCAGGCCGGGCGGGTGACGCTGGACGGAATCGATATCCGCAGCGTCGATCCGGCCGAGTTGCGGGCGCGGCTGGGCCTGGTGCCGCAGGACCCGATCGTGTTCTCGGCGGATGCCTTCGAGAATATCCGCTTCGGCCGGCCCGGGGCGAGCGACGCCGAGGTGCGGGCGGCGGCCGAGGCGGCGGCGGCGGACCGCTTCCTCGATGCGCTGCCGGCCGGGTTCTCGACCTTCCTCGGCACCAAGGGCGTGATGCTCTCGGGTGGCCAGCGGCAGCGCCTGGCGATCGCCCGCGCCATCCTGCGCGACCCGGCGGTGCTGCTGCTGGACGAGGCGACGAGTGCGTTGGACGCCGAGAGCGAGCAGGCGGTGCAGCAGGCGCTGGCCGTCGCCTCCGCCGGGCGGACCACGCTGGTGGTGGCGCACCGGCTGGCCACGGTGCGGCGGGCCGACCGGATCATGGTGATGGAGGCGGGGCGGATCGTCGCCACCGGCACGCATGAGGCGCTGGTGCGGGCGGGCGGCCTCTATGGAAGGCTGGCGGCGCTGCAATTCGGCGAGGCGGCCTGAGCCGGTGGTTTGCCGGCGGCGCCGCTGCCGCTAGTCTGTCGACCGTCCAGGACAAGCAACAGGCCATGACCACCGATATGTCCGTCACCCAGGAACTGCACCCCGGCCGCGTCGTCGCCGGCTGGCTCGATCGCTTCAACGCCGCAGTGGAAGGGCGCGACGCGGCGGCGCTCGGCGCGTTGTTCCGCCCGGACGGGCATTGGCGCGACATCATCGGCCTGCGCTGGACCATCGCGACCGCCAGCGGGCGGGAGACCGTTGCGCCGGCGCTGCTGGCGGCGGCCGCGGCCAGCGGGGCGCGCGGCTTCGCCATCGATGCCGACCGCTGGCCGCCGCGCCTGGTGGAGCGCGCCGGCGAGGCCTGCGTCGAGGCGATCCTGCGCTTCGAGACGACGGTCGGGCAGGGCGCCGGGCTGCTGCGTATCCAGTGCGCTGACGCGCAGGACACCGTGCCGCAGGCCTGGACGCTGCTGACCGCGCTGCACAGCATCGCCGGGCACGAGGAATCGACCATCCGCGACGGCCGCGAGGAGCCGCCTTTCGAGCGCGACTTCCAGGGGCCGAACTGGCTCGACCGGCGGCGCGACGCTGCCCGGTTCGCCGACCGCGATCCGACCGTGCTGATCGTCGGCGGCGGCCATGCCGGGGTGACGGCCGCGGCGGCGCTGGGCGCGCTGGGGGTGGAGGCGCTGGTCGTCGACCGCATGGCCCGGATCGGCGACAATTGGCGGCTGCGCTACCATGGGCTGAAGCTGCACAACCAGGTGCACAGCAACCACTTCCCCTATTTGCCCTTCCCGAAGACCTGGCCGCACTACATCCCGAAGGACAAGATCGCCAACTGGATCGAGTTCTACGTAGAGGCGATGGAGATCGACTTCTGGACGCGGACCAGCTTCGAGGGCGCCAGCTACGATGCCGGCCGCTGGACCGCGCGCCTCCGCCTGGCGGATGGCAGCGAACGCGTCATGCACCCGCGCCACATCGTCATGGCGACCAGCGTCAGCGGCACGCCCAATATGCCGGAGATCCCGACGCTGGAGCGCTTCGGCGGCCAGGTCGTGCATTCCAGCGGCTTCAAGGACGGCGCCGCCTGGCGCGGCCGGCCGGTCTTCGTCTTCGGCACCGGCACCAGCGCGCATGACATCGCCCAGGACCTGCACGGCAACGGCGCGCTGGTCACGATGGTGCAGCGCAGCCCGACCCTGATCGTCAATGTCGAGCCAAGCGCGCAGCTCTATGACGGGGTCTATTACGGCAGGGGTCCGTCGCTGGAAGACCGCGACCTCATCAACACCTCCTTCCCCGTGCCGGTGATGAAGCGGGCGCACAAGCTGCTGACCGACAAGGCGCGGGACTACGACGCGCCGTTGCACCGGGCTTTGGAGAAGGTCGGCTTCCGGCTCGACTTCGGCGAGGACGGCACCGGCTGGCCGCTGAAGTACCGCACGCGCGGCGGCGGCTACTACTTCAACGTCGGCTGCTCGGAACTCGTCGCCAGCGGCGAGATCGGGCTCATCCAGTACCAGGATATCGAGGAATTCGCCGCGGCCGGGCCGCGGCTGAAGGATGGCCGCACGCTGCCCGGCGAGCTGATCGTCCTCGCCACCGGCTACAAGGGCCAGGACCACCTGGTCGGCACGCTGTTCGGGCCGGAGGTCGCGGCGCGCGTCGGCACGGTGTGGGGGTTCGACGAAGCGCAGGAGCTGCGCAACATGTGGATGCGCACGCCGCAGCCGGGCCTCTGGTTCACCGGCGGGTCCTTCGCGCAGTGCCGCATGTACTCGAAGTACCTGGCGATGCAGGTCAAGGCGGTGGAGCTCGGCCTGACCTGAGTCGGGCGGCGCCACGCAGCGAATGCCAGACTCGGAAAAATAGATGGGGGTCCGGGGGAATACCTTCCCCCGGCCTTGCTTCCTTCGCCCCCTATTCCTGCACCACGTAGGTGTGGAAGCGGATGCTCCCATCCGCCGCCTTCTCCCGATACAGGCCCTGGATCTCGTTCTCGAAGCCGGGGAAGGCGTTGGCGGCGCGTTCGAATGCCTTCAGGTAGGCGATCATCGGCCGAGAGCGCTGGCCGAGCCGCTCGCCCGGGATGACGGTGGCAATGCCGGGCGGGTAGACCAGCCAGAGCGTCGCGGCGATGCGGCCATCGGCCTCCTCCAGCGGGACGTAGTCCACCTTGTTGCGGACCAGCATGCGCACCGCCTCGTGCGGCGGCATGACCATGTCGGGGAAATGTTCCTCGCGGAACTGCGCCGCCTGCAGGCGGCTGACATCCTCGGCGCGGTAGAAGGCATGCATGGCGGCGCAGAGGTCGCGCAGCCGGATCTTGCGGTAGCGCTCCGGCCGCTTGGCGACGAAGTCGGGGATGACATCCTCCAGCAGCGCATTGTCGTCGTGCAGCTTCTTGAAGGTGACCAGGTGCGACAGCAGGGTGCCGGCCTTGCTGCTCTCGCTGCCCGGCGTCAGCAGAAACAGCAGGCTGTTGAGGTCGTTCTTCTCCGGCACGATGCGGTTCTGCCGCAGGTATTCGGCGACCACCGGCGCCGGTACGCCGTGGTCGTCGTAGCCGCCGTCGCGGAAGCCAGGGGTCAGCACGGTCAGCTTGTTCGGGTCGGTCATCGCCCAGCCTTGTGCGACCTGGCCGAAGCCGTGCCAGTCGGCGTCCCCGCGCAGCTCCCAATGCGCCGGGTCGCTCGCCAGCATGTCGGTCGGCGCATCCTCCCAGCGTGCTTCGCTGCCATCCGGCAGGCGGACCTGCTTCGGCACGAAGGGTTCGAAGAACCAGCGGCGCGCCGGGTCGACCTCCTTCTCCTCGAAGTCATGGCGCAGCATGCGCAGCTTCTTCCGCATCTCGATGCCGAGCCGGATGGTGTCGTCCCAGAGAATCTCGCCCTGTCGCCCCTTCATCATCTGCGCGCCGACGTCGAGCGAGGCGAACAGCGGATAGAACGGGCTGGTCGAGGCGTGCAGCAGGAAGAACTCGTTGAAGCGACGGTGGTGAACCTGCCGCCGCTGGCCTTCCAGATGCGCGTCGCGCACGTGGATCTGGCTGGCCTGCGAGAAGCTGGCGAGCTGCTTGTGGGTCGATTGCGTGACGAAGATGCCGGGGCTGTCGGGGCCGAGCTTCTCCAGCCCCATGCCGAACCGCCCCTTGAAGAGCGGGTGGAACTTCATGAAGCCGGCCCAGGCCTCATCGAACAGGATATAGTCGCAAAGGTGGCCGATCTTCGCCAGCACCGCCTCGGCCGAGTAGATCGTGCCGTCATAGGTGCATTGCTCGACCACCGCGCAGCGGAAGGGGCGCGGGCGCTGCCAGGCTTCCTTGTCCTTGACCAGCGGGTTGCTGCGGATCGCCTCGCGCAGCCGGTCCTCATCCATCGCCGCCAGCTGCATCGGGCCGATCAGCCCGTGCGGGTTGCGCGCGGTCTCGACGAAGATCGGCACGGCACCACCGAGGATGAGGGCGCCGTGGTGCGCCGCCTTGTGGTTATTGCGGTCGAACAGCACCAGATCGTCCTCCGCCAGCAGGGCGGAGAGCACGACCTTGTTGGAGGTGGAGGTCCCGTTCAGCACGAAATAGGTGCGCTCGGCGCCGAAGATCTCGGCGGCCTCCTGCTGCGCCTTCAGCGCCGGGCCTTCATGCGTCAGCAGATCGCCGAGCTGGAGGACGGAATTGTCGAGGTCGTCGCGGAACACCGCCTCGCCCAGGTGCTCGACGAAGATGCGGCCGATCGGGCTGCGGCTGTAGAATTGCCCGCCATTATGGCCGGGGCAGGTCCATAGCATGTTGCCCTGTTCGGCATAGTCGACCAGTGCGCCGAAGAACGGCGTCTTCAGCGTCTCGGCATACTGCTTCAGGCGGGAGACCAGGTTCTTGGCGATGAATTCCGGCGTCTCCTCCGCCAGGAAGACGAAGCCGTCGACATCGTCCAGCACCTCGACGGGGATGTCCTCCAGCCGGTGGCGGCGGACCAGCAGGATGATCGGCACGTCGAGGCCGCGCTTACGGATCAGGCTGATCAGCGACGCCGCCTTGCCCTGCAGCCCCTTCTTGCCCCAGTCGACGATGATGCAGCCCAGCGCGCTGTCGGTGCGGATCACCAGTTCGGCGTCATCGTCGCGGCGGGCCCGCGTCACGCCGTAGCCCATGCCCTCGACCTGGGTCAGGATCTCCCGCAGCCGGGCGCCTTCCAGGTCGGCCTCGTCGAAGGCGGGGGCGCAGACCAGCAGCTTGAAGCGGCGCGCGTATTCCATGGGTCTCTCCGGGTGGGCGGCGTTGCGGCAATTGCGGCCGGGCGCGGCGCCGCTTCAATGGCGGTTCGGTGACGATTGGCGCCCGTTCAGGCCAGGGCCGGCACCGGCAGCAGGCCGCGGATCAGGCCCGCCAGCTCCGGTTCCTCGACCAGCAGCGCGGCTTCGTCCGGCGTCGCCCAGCGGGTCTGGCGCTGGCCCTGTTCCGGCCAAGCGGGGGCGAAGCCGTCCACTCGCAGGGCGAAGACCTGCACCTGGCAGGTTGCCCGGCGGCCATTCGGCATGCGCTTGCGGTAACTGTAGGCGCCGATCGGGGCTTCGATGGCGACGCCGAGGATGCCGGCTTCCTCATAGGCCTCGCGGGCAGCCAGGGCATGCGGCGGCAATTCGGGTTCGGCCCAGCCCTTGGGGATCACCCAGCGGCCGGTGCCGCGGGTGGTGACCAGCAGCACCAAAGGCTGCTCGGCCCCATCCGAGAGCGGCAGGGCGGCGCATTGGCGCAGATGCTTACGGCCCCAGGCCGCCCCGCGGGGTTTCGCCAAGCCAGCCTCTCAGCGCTTCGAATCATGGATCAAGACCGAGAGCGAGAGCCTTGCCGGGATTGCGTCTTTTCGTCCAGATGGAAAATGTGACGTTTCTATTGCGGTGCCGCACCCTCAATCGAAGGGCGGGGCGAGGGCGCGGGACAGTGTGGAATTCTGGTAGCGCCGGTCGCCGGTAACCTCGGTGCCGACCCAGTCCGGCCGGGCAAAGGGCTGGTCCGCCGCCTCCAGCTCGATCTCGGCGATCACCAGACCGGCGAGGTGGCCAGCGAACTCGTCCACCTCCCACACCATCCCGGCATGGGCGACGCGGGTGCGGGTCTTCTCGATCACCGGCGGCGGGCAGAGGTCGCCCAGCATGGCCAGGGCATGCGCCGCCGGGATCGGGTATTCGTATTCGGCTCGGGACAGCAGGCCGGGCCCCTTGACGGTGAGGTACCCGTCATCGTCCGAGAGCCGGACGCGGACCACCGGCGCCGCGCCGCCGCCGCTCGCCAGGTAGCCCTGGCGCAGCCGCCGGGCCGGCCCCAGGGCCGATTGCCGCCAGCCCTCCCCGGTGACGAGGAATTTGCGTTCGATCTCGGTCGGCATGGTCCGGCGTCCTGCACGGCGACAACCCGGTGATAGACCGCTCCGCCGCGATTGGGCAGCGGCAGCGATCAGGCCGCGGCGACGAAGCGCAGGATTTCGCCGAAGAGTCGCCCTGGCGCATCGACGCGCATGGAATGGCTGGATTCCTCGACGACCACGAGGCGCGAACCCGGGATCAGCGCATGGATCTCGGCCGAGAATTCGGGCGGGCAGATCCAGTCGAGCCGCCCGGCGAGGATCAATGTTGGCGCGGTGATGCGGGCCAGTTCCGGCCGCAGGTCGAAGCGGCGCAGGAAGCCGTCCGGCCGGAAGGCGCGGTTCAGCGCCTCCGGGCTGTGGATCGCGCGTGCCAGCCCGTCCTCCGACCGCGCCGGATCGTGCTTCGCGGCGTAGAGCGGGCCCATGACGCGGTAGTAATGCTTGAGTTCGGCCTCGGACTCGAAGCCGCCCGACCAGACCTTGGCGCAGAGCGCCTGCTGATCCGGGGTGCCGCGCTCGGCCAGGATCGCCTGCGCCCGCGGGATGAAGCCGCCATGCGCGGCGGTGACCACCAGCACCAGATGCGAAACGGCGTCCGGGTAGCGTGCGGCATGCGCCTGCGCGACCATCCCGCCATAGCTGGTGCCGATCGAGACGATCGGGCCGCAGCCGAGATGTCGGCGCAGCGCCTCCATGTCCTCGACATTCTCGTCGAGGGTCCAGCGGTCCGGGTCGCCGCGGGCGGAGCGGCCCTGGCCGCGATGGTCGAAATAGACCAGCTGCATGGCCTCGGTCAGCGCCGCATAGCCGGGCTTGAAGCCGCTGTGGTCACCGCCCGGGCCGCCATGGATGGCGAAGGCGATGGGGCGCTCGCGCATCGCCGGCCCCTCGGGCACCAGGCCGGGGCCGTCGATGTCGAAATAGATCTCGGTGTCGCGGATCGCGGCGCGCATCTGTCATGGCCCTCCGCGCGCATGGTTCACGCGCCGCCCCGGCTGGGCAAGACTGCCGCCAACACGGGGGAACAGGCATGGACCGGCATGTGGGCGTCATCGGGCTCGGCATCATGGGCGGCGCCATGGCGCGCAATCTGAAGGATGCGGGCTGGCGGGTGACCGGCTTCGATACGGATGCCGGGCGCGGCGCCGAGCTGGCGGCGGCAGGGATCGAGCTCGCGGCGGATGCCACGGCGGTGGCGCGGGCGGCGCCGTTGCTGCTGTGCAGCCTGCCGAAGCCGGCGGCGCTGGCCGCCACCGCCGCGGCGATCGCCGGCGCCGGCCTGCCGCCGCGCATCGTGGTCGAGACCAGCACCTTCACGCTGGAGGACAAGCGGGCGGCCGAGGCGGTGCTCGCCGCCGCCGGGCACACGTTGCTCGACTGCCCGCTCTCCGGCACCGGCGCGCAGGCGGTGACGCGCGACATCGTCGTCTATGCCAGCGGCGATGCGGCGGCGATCGCCTCGCTCGGCCCGCTCTTCGCCGGCTTCGCCCGCGCCGCACACAATCTCGGCGCCTTCGGCAACGGCACGCGGATGAAATTCGTCGCCAACCTGCTGGTCGCCATCCACAATTTGGCGGCGGCGGAGGCGATGGTGCTGGCCGAGAAGGCCGGGCTCGACCCGGCGCAGGTGGTGGGCCTTGTCGCCAGCGGCGTCGGCACCTCCCGCGTCTTCGAATTGCGGGCGCCGATGATGGCGGCGAAGCACTACGAGCCGCCGACCATGCGCAACGCCATGTGGTCGAAGGATCTCGCGGTGATCGGCGAATTCGCCACGTCGCTGAACTGCCCGACGCCGCTGTTCAGCGCGGTGCTGCCGCTGCACGCGGCGACGCTCGCCGCCGGGCTGGGCGGCGAGGATACGGCCGCCATCCACGCCGTGCTGGCGCGGCTGGCCGGCCTCAATCCGCCGTCGCCCCCGACGCCCGGATGATGGGGATCCAGAGCGCGAGCTGGGCATCCCAGAAGGCGCCGAGCGCGGCGGCGCCCTCCGGCCGTGGCTCCACCCCGGCGGCGTCCAGCCGCGGCGCCTGGGCCCTCACCGCGGCGATCGTCCCCGCTTCCAGCCGTGCCAGGACCGGCGTCGGGGTGGCGGCATGGGCGAAGACGGCATGCCAATTGTAGGTCTCGTAGCCGGGCAGCCCGGCCTCGGCGGCGGTCGGGATCTCCGGCATGGCGGGGCTGCGGAGCGCGGTCGTCACCGCCAGCGCGCGGACCTGGCCGGCGCGGATCGCCGGGATCACGCTGGCCATGGTGTCCACCATCATGTCCACCGTTCCGGCCAGCAGGTCGGCGAAGGCGGGGCCGGAGCCGCGATAGGGCACATGCGTCGCCTCGGCGCCGGCCATGCTGGCCAGCAGATGCGCCGAGAGATGCGTGATGGTGCCGGGGCCGGAGGAGGCATAGGTGATCCGCCCCGGGCGCGCCCGCATCAGGGCCAGCAATTCCGGCAGCGTCCGCGCCGGGACCTTCGGGTGCACCATGATCACGTTGGGCAAGGTGCCGACCAGCGCGACCGGCGCGAAGGCCCGGCGCACGTCGAAGGACAGGCTGCGGTAGAGCCCGGCATTCAGCACCGCCGAGGACAGGGTATGGAAGGCGATGGTCAGGCCATCGGCCGGCGCGGCCAGCACGGCCTCCGAGCCGATGACGCCGCCGGCGCCGCCGCGGTTCTCCACCACCACCGGCTGGCCGAGGGCCTCCTGCATCCCCTGGGCGGTGAGGCGGGCGACGACGTCGGCCGAGCCGCCGGGCGCGAAGGGTACGACCATGCGGATCGGCCGCCCGGACTCGGCCTGGGCCAGGGCGCGGCGGCCAGGCAGGAGCAGGGCGGCGGCCCCGGTCAGGGCGCGGCGGGTCGGGTGCATGGGCGGCCTCCGGTGCCGGGCCGGGGCGGGCCGGGCGGCGGCAAGACTCCCACGCCGCAGGCGCCGCGGCCAGATGGGGCCGATTCGCCGCCCGGGCCGCGGAACGGCGGCTCGCCGGGTGGCGGCAGGCGGCATCGGTTTCCCTGGCGCGGCCTCAAGTCGCGGTATACGCTGGCGAATTCGGCGCCGTGGTGTCGCGCCCGGGCCACGCGGCAGGCCGTTCCATAGGCCGATCGGTGGTGGCGGGAGGCGGCGGTTTGGCCTCCGCGCGGCGGGATGTATGATGGTGGTTCGATCCAGGAGACCCGGATGGGAGAGGGGCAAGGCCAGCCCGGCGTGACGGTAGGTGGCAAGGCGGCCCAGCGGGCGCTGGCCGGCCTGTCCTTCGAGGATGCGCTGCAGGAGCTGGAAGAGATCGTGCGGTCACTGGAGGGGGGCAAGGGCAGCCTGGCCCAGGCGATCGCCGATTATGAACGTGGTGCCGCCCTGCGGCAGCATTGCGAGCGCAAGCTGGCCGAGGCCGAGGCGAAGGTGCAGGCCATCGTCGACGGGCCCGGTGGCCCGACCCTGCGCGATGTCGAATGAGGTTGGCTGAACGATGACCACGACCACCGAGGCGCCCGCCCTCCCGCGCGCCATGGCGGCGGCCGCCGCCGAGATCGACCAGGCCCTCGACATCCTGCTGCCGCCCGAGGAAGGGCCGGAGGCGCCGCTGTTCGCCGCGATGCGCTACGCCGTGATCGGCGGCGGCAAGCGGCTGCGCGGCTTCCTGGTGCTGGAAGGCGCCAGGCAGTTCAACGTCTCCCGCCAGGCGGCGCTGCGCGTCGCCGCGGCGATCGAGATGGTGCACGCCTATTCGCTGGTGCATGACGACCTGCCGGCGATGGACAATGACGACCTGCGCCGGGGCAAGCCGACCGTGCACAAGGCCTGGGACGAGGCGACGGCGATTCTCGCCGGCGATGCGCTGCAATCCCACGCCTTCACCGTGCTGGCCGAGGAGGACACGCATCCCGACCCGGCGGTGCGGGCCGAGCTGGTGCGCTGCCTGTCGAAGGCCGCCGGGCCGCGCGGCATGTGCGGCGGGCAGATGCTCGACATGCTGGCGGAGCAATCGGGCGGCCAGATGGATGAGATGGCGGTCGGCCGGCTGCAGACGCTGAAGACCGGCAAGCTGATCGAATTCTCCGCCGAGGCGGGCGCCATCCTCGGCAAGGCGCCGATCGCCCAGCGGCATGCTCTGCTGGGCTATGGCCGCGATCTCGGCGCCGCCTTCCAGATCGCCGACGACGTGCTGGACGCGACCGCGACGGCGGCGGAAACCGGCAAGGCGACAGGCAAGGATGCCGGGGCCGGCAAGGCCACGCTGGTCGGGCTGCTCGGCCTGGAACGCGCCCGGTTGCAGGCGGAACGCCTGGTGGCGCAGGCCAAGGGTCATCTTGACGGCTTCGGAGAGAGGGGCGACCTGTTGCGGATGCTCGCAGATTTCACCATTGAGCGGAGGAGCTGAATGTCCACCCCCCCCTCCACTCCGCTCCTCGACCGGGTCCGCGTCCCGGCCGACATGCGCAATTTCTCGACCGAGCAGCTCAAGCAGCTGGCGGATGAGGTGCGTGCCGAGACCATCCACGCGGTCAGCGTGACCGGCGGGCATCTCGGCGCCTCGCTCGGTGTGGTCGAGCTGACGGTCGCCATCCACGCGGTGTTCGAGACGCCGCGCGACCGGCTGATCTGGGATGTCGGCCACCAGGCCTATCCGCACAAGATCCTCACCGGACGGCGCGACCGCATCCGCACGCTGCGCCAGGGGGGTGGGCTGTCGGGCTTCACCCGGCGGTCCGAGAGCGAATACGACCCCTTCGGCGCGGCGCATTCCAGCACCTCGATCTCCTCCGGCCTCGGCATGGCGATCGCCAGCGACCTGAAGGGCGATACGCGCAACGTCATCGCCGTCATCGGCGACGGCGCGATGAGCGCGGGCATGGCCTATGAGGCCATGAACAATGCCGGCGCTGAGAAGTCACGGCTGATCGTTGTGCTGAACGACAACGACATGTCGATCGCGCCGCCGGTCGGGGCGATGAGCGCCTATCTGTCGAAGGTCGTCTCCTCCCGCCCCTTCCTGTCGCTGCGCGACATGATGGCGAAGCTGGCGCGGCGCTTCCCCGGGCCGCTGGAGCGCGCCGCCAAGCGCGCCGACGAATACGCCCGCGGCCTGCTGACCGGCGGGACGCTGTTCGAGGAGTTGGGCTTCTACTACGTCGGCCCGATCGACGGGCATGACCTGGAACATCTGCTGCCGGTGCTGCGCAACCTGCGCGATACCGAGCTGCAGGATCCGATCCTGCTGCACGTCGTGACGAAGAAGGGCAAGGGCTACGCCCCGGCCGAGGCCAGCGCCGACAAGTACCATGGCGTGGTCAAGTTCAACGTCGTCACCGGGGAGCAGGTGAAGGCGCCGCCCGGCCCGCCGAGCTACACCAAGGTCTTCGCCAATGCGCTGATCGCGGAAGCCGAGGCGGATGACCGCATCGTCGCGGTGAATGCGGCGATGCCGTCGGGCACCGGGCTGGATGCGTTTGCGAAGAAATTCCCCAAGCGCAGCTTCGATGTCGGCATCGCCGAGCAGCATGCCGTGACCTTCGCCGCCGGCATGGCGACGGAGGGCATGAAGCCGTTCTGCGCGATCTATTCCACCTTTTTGCAACGCGGCTACGACCAGGTCGTGCACGACGTGGTGCTGCAGAAGCTGCCCGTGCGCTTCGCCATCGACCGCGCCGGCCTGGTCGGCGCCGATGGCGCGACGCATGCCGGCAGCTTCGACATCGCCTATCTCGGCTGCCTGCCGGACATCGTGCTGATGGCCGCCAGCGACGAGGTCGAGCTGATGCACATGGTGGCGACCGCCGCCGCGCTCGACGATCGGCCCAGCGCCTTCCGCTACCCGCGTGGCGAAGGGCTCGGCCTCGAACTGCCGAAGCGCGGCACGCCGCTCGAGATCGGACGCGGCCGCATCATCAAGGAAGGCACCTCGGTCGCGATCCTGTCCTACGGCACGCGGCTGCAGGAATGCCTGAAGGCGGCCGAGGAGCTCGGCGCCCGCGGCCTGTCCACCACCGTGGCCGATGCGCGCTTCGCCAAGCCGCTCGACACCGACCTGGTCGAGCGCCTGGCGCGCGAGCACGAAGTGCTGATCACCATCGAGGAGGGCTCGGTCGGCGGCTTCGGCAGCTTCGTGCTGCACCACCTGGCGCTGCGCGGGATGCTGGATGCCGGGCTGAAGGTGCGGCCGATGTGCCTGCCGGACCGCTTCCTCGACCACGACAACCCGAAGAAGCAGTACGACGAGGCCGGGCTGAACGCGGCGCAGATCGGGCTCGCGACGACCAGCCACAACACCGCCAACGCCGCGACCCCCGGCTACAGCCGCCAGCAGTCGATCCAGGGTACGCAGAACGCGCAGCGCACCGGCTCGG
>JBMOJU010000136.1:0-12368 GCA_049315625.1 Paracraurococcus sp. | reverse complement strand
CTCCGAAGGCAAAGGTCGTACGTTCGAATCGTATCGGGTCCGCCATATTCTTGTCCGCTCCGCCATAGGCGCTGACGTTCCGTCTTGTCCTCCCTGAAGGCGCGCCCATCATGCCGCCTGCAATACGTCCAGGGGGCAACGCGGGCACCATGAGCCGCTTCGACAGCTACGCGACGAAATACGCCTGCCTGCGCATGCGTCGGGAGAACGGCATCCTCGAGATGCGCCTGCACACCGATAACGGCCCGCTGCGCTGGGGCCTTGGCCCGCATGGCGAATTGCCCGACGCCTTCGCCGATGTCGCGCGTGACCGCGACAACCGCGTCGTGATTCTGACCGGCACTGGCGACGAATTCTCCGGCATCCGCGCCACGCCCGGCACCCGCTCGCTCGCCCAGGGGCTGACCGCCAACGCCTATGACCGGGTGCATTGGGAAGGCCGCGCCCTGCTGATGAACCTGTTGAACATCGAGGTGCCGGTGATCGCCGCCGTCAACGGGCCGGCCTGGCGGCACTGCGAAATCCCGCTGCTGTCGGACATCGTCCTGGCGTCCGAGACCGCCGCCTTCCAGGATTCCGGGCATTTCCAGGCCGGCATGCTGCCGGGGGACGGCATGCACATCGTGATGCCGATGCTCATGGGGATGAATCGCGGCCGCTACTTCCTGCTGACCGGCCAGACGCTTTCGGCGCACGAAGCAAAGGATCTCGGCTTGGTGAACGAGGTGCTGCCGCCCGATCGGCTCCTGGCCCGGGCCTGGGAGCATGCCGAGCGGCTGGCGGCACAGCCGACGCTCCTGCTGCGCTATACGCGGCTGATGTTCACGGAATACCTGAAGAAGCGCATGCAGGATCTCCTCGGCTACGGCCTGGCGATGGAAGGCCTGGCGCTGATGGAAACGCTCGACCCACCGCCGCAATAGCGCGGTCGACCATGGTTTTGGCGTGCGAATCTTGCCGTCCGTCGGCTTCTTGCCGCCTGGCTTGCGGCCGGCACGCCGGGTTCGCCGCCTGCTTCGGCTATTCCGCCTGAATTCCCGCCATCCGCATCAATGCGGCGTTCCGTATCCGGTCGGCGGTGATCCTTGCCCGCATGTCGTCCCCGCCCCGCGCCGCCGGGATCAACCCGTGCTCGGCGAGCTTCGCCGCTGCGGCCGGGGTCGCAAACGCCTCCTGCGCCACGGCTTCCAGCGCCGCCAACAGCCGGGGTGGCGTCGCCGCCGGAGCCGAGAGGCTGTACCAGGGCAGCATGGTGAAATCCGCGAAGCCGAGGTCCTGCATGGTCGGCAGCGCGGGATAGCCGGGGATGCGGTGCGGGGATGGCGTGGCCAGCGCCCGCAGCCGGCCTTCCTGCACATGCGGCAGTGACGCCGCCATGGTGGAGAAAATCAGGTCGGCGCGGCCCGCGATCAACTCGATCAAGGCTTGCGGTGCCCCGTTGAAGGGCAAATGCAGCATCTCGATGCCTGCCCTGCGGCAAAAATCGACGCCGAGCAGATGTGCCACCGACCCGACACCCCAGCTCGTATAGACGAGTTCGCCCGGGCGCTGCTTCGCCGCGACGATCAGTGATTCCAGGCTGTCCCATTTCGGGTTGGCTGCGGCGAAGTAAAGCGCCTCGGCCAGCAGGCTGACATGGGCGAAATCGGCATCCGGATCGAAGCCTGGATTGCGGTAGGCAAACTGCGCCATGGTGAAGGTGACATTCGTGGCAAGGAACAGCGTCGATCCGTCCGGTTTCGCGCGTGCCACATGGCGGGCCGCCACGGTGGTGCCGGCGCCCGGACGGTAGTCGCTGACGAAGCTGCCGCCGAAGCGCGCGGCGCAGGCATCCATCAGGATCCGGCTGGTGACTTCCTGCCCGGGGCTCGGCGCGTAGGGCATGACGATGGCGACAGGCTTGCCCCCGGCCAATCCCTGGGCGTGGGCCGGACCGATCCCCGCCGCGACGGCGCCCAGTAGCGTGCGGCGGCGCATCCCGTGGCTGGCCTTATGCATGGCCGTTCCTCTCCCTTTTGGGGGAAGGCTAACACAGGCTTACCGGCTGCGCGCACGCGCCCACAGCATGAGTGCCGCATCGTATGGTATCGCCGGCACCTCCCGCAGCCGCCAGAACCAGCGCCGTGAAAGGCGTGTCGCGGAAGATGCGCCGATCGGCACCGGCCGCGCCGGCAGCCCCGCCAGCCGCAGCAGCACCAGGCAACGCGGCAGGTGGTAGCGGCTGGTCGCGGCGAAGACGGGACCGGTATGCCCGAGGCCACCCAGCAAGGCCCGACAGGCCAGCACGGAGGAAAGGGTGTCGGTGCCGGTCGGCTCCTGCCGGATCGCCGACGGCGGCACGCCTGCCGCGGAAAGCTGCGCCGCCATGACCGTGCATTCGGCCGCCCCGAAGCGGCCCTTCGCGCCGGTCGGCAGGTAGAACGCATCGGGCCGGCCGGCGCCGAAGCGCAATGCGGCCTCCACGCGGCGCCGCAGGGCCGGGCTCGGGCTGCCGTCCGGCCGCACGGCGGCGCCGAAGATGATGATGGGCGTCAGGGCGCCGGCGCGATCAGCAGCCTGTTCATCGCTTCCAGGCTGCGCCTCAGCGCCGGCAACTCGCGCTGGAACTGCTCACGCGAGACGCCGTTGGCCGCCAACGCGTCGGCGATGGCACCAAAGCTGCGCCGCCCATCCACCCGTTGCAGGATGGCATTGGCCAGCCGCGGCAGTGGCAGGACCACCCGCAGCCCGTCGAAGGTCACCGGCAGGGTGCCGTCCTTGGGCAGGCCCTTGGCCAGCGTTGGCCCATCCATCTCCCGCAGCACCGGCACGGCGCCCGGGTCATCCCAGGGCGGCTCTATCACCAGGTCGCCGGCCCGGACGCAGTAGACGATATGGATGCCCATGTTGCCGGTGATCGCCTCCGCCAGCGCTGCCCGCTGCACCCGGTCCAGCCCCGCGGTGCGGGCGCGCAGCCTCGGGTCGGGCAGGTAGGCGTCCGGGTCGTAGCGGACCGGCTCGACCCAGCAGGCGATCCGCAGCCCGGCGGCGCGCACCAGCGCGTCCAGCGCCGGGACGGTGAAGGCGGTGTCGCGCGGATTCAGCAACAGGTCGTAAAGCCCGGCATCGCCGCCGGAGATATGGTCGGTCAGCCAGGGGTTGCGTTTCAGCCAGGCGGTTTCCGGGATCTGCTTCCACAACCGCCGCGCCGCGTCCACCCGCGCCGCTGGCGCCTCCTCCGGCGGGGCCAGCAGGCGCAGCGCGTCCTGCAGCATGTACACCCCGGTGCGGCCATGCGGCGCGTAGACCATCAGCCCGAGCCCGCCGCCCGGCGCGAGCACCGAGACCAGTGCCCGCAGCCCCTCCAGCGGGTCCGGCAGGTGATGCAGCACGCCGCAGCAATCGATGTAGTCGAAGGGGCCGAGCCCCGAGCCCGGCAGATCGAGCAGCGAGCCTTCCTCGAACCTCACATTGTCGAGCTTGCGCGCCGTCGCCCGCGCCTCGGCGATGCGGCGGGCGGCGCTGCTGCGATCGAGCCAGGTGACGTCGCCGGGCCGCCCGGCCCAGGCCAGCTGTTGCGCCAGCATGATCGTGCCGTCGCCTGTTCCGCCGCCGGCGACCAGGGCGCGGAGTGGCGTGGTGGCCGGGCGCCGGGCGCCGAAGATCCAATGGTCGATTTCGCGCAGATGGCTCGGGCTGCCGACGATCAGCCGCTTCGCCTCCTCCCGCGGGTCGCGCGCGGGGTAGGGAAAGGCCTCGTACTGGGCGGCGAGCTGGTGATCGGCGGCATCGTTCATGGCTGGGGTGCATAAAGCGGGGCAGGCGCGCCGGCCAGACTGGTTGCTGGCGGCCCCCCGGGCCCGTATCTAGCGGCCATGCGCATGCACAGCCGCCTCGCCCTGCTCGCCGCCCTCCTGCTCGTCCCGGGCCTTGCCATGGCCCAGCCGCGCCCGCAGAAGCTGGGAGAGTTCCAATCCTGGACCGCGGCCAGCTTCGTCGAGGGCGGCCAGAAGACCTGCTACGCCTTCGCCCGGCCGAGCAAGTCGGACCCGGCGCGGCAAGGGGTGATGCTGACCGTGACCCATCGTCAGGCCGCGCGCGACACCGTGACCATCTCGGCCGGCTTCAACTTCCCCCGCAACGCCGATGCCGCGGTCGCGGCGGGGGGCACCGAGCTGCTGTTCTACACCTCCGGCACCACCGCCGCGGCACGCGACGGGGCGGCGGCGGTGCGCGCCTTCCGCAACGGCAAGGATGCGGTGATGAAGGCGCCCGGGGCCAATGGCCGCGGCTCGGTCAGCGACACCTTCCCGCTGGCCGGGTTCGGCGCCGCCTATGACGCGATCTCGAAGGAATGCCCGGCGGCCGGCGGCAAGCGATGAACGCCCTCACCCCGGCTGTCGCCGAGCTCACCGCCGCCGAGCGCGACCGGATCCTCGCCAAGACCGCGATCTTCAACCCGCCGCCGCCGACCCTGCCGGATGGGCGGCGGGAGCTGGTCGGCCTGTCGCGCGAGGATCTGATCGCTGAGATGGCGGCGATGGGCGAGAAGCCGTTCCGCGCCAAGCAGCTCTGGCACTGGATCTACCACCAGGGCGTCGGTGACTTCGCCAAGATGACCTCGATCGCCGGGCCGATGCGGGCGGCGCTGGCCGAGCGCTTCGTGGTCGGCCGGCCGGAGGCGACGACGGTGCAGACCAGCACCGACGAGACCCGCAAATGGCTGTTCCGCTGGCGCGACGGGCAGGAGGTGGAGACGGTCTATATCCCCGACCGCCACGCCGACCGCGGCGCCGTGTGCATCTCGACGCAGGTGGGCTGCACGCTGTCCTGCAAGTTCTGCCATACCGGCACGCAGAAGCTCGTGCGCAACCTGGGCGCGGCCGAGATCGTCGGGCAGTTCATGGCCGCCCGTGACAGCTACGGCGAATGGCCGAGCCCGAAGGACGACCAGCCGCGGCTGCTGTCGACCATCGTGGTGATGGGCATGGGCGAGCCGCTGTACAATTACGAGAATACCGCCAAAGCGCTGCGCATCATCATGGACGGGGAGGGCATCGGCCTGTCGCGCCGGCGCATCACCCTTTCGACCAGCGGCGTCGTGCCGATGATGGACCGCTGCGGCGAGGAGCTGGGGGTGAACCTGGCGGTCTCGCTGCATGCGGTGACCGATGAGCTGCGCAACGAGATCGTGCCGCTGAACCGGAAATACCCGATCAAGGAACTGCTCGATGCCTGCCGCCGCTATCCCGGCGCCAGCAACGCGCGGCGGATCACCTTCGAATACGTGATGCTGCGCGGGATCAATGATTCGGAAGCCGAGGCGCGCGAGCTGGTGCGGCTGCTGGCCGGGCTGCCGGCGAAGATCAACCTCATCCCGTTCAACCCCTGGCCCGGGTCGCCCTACCAGACCAGCACGCATGAGCAGACGGCGAAATTCGCCGGCATCCTCAACGATGCCGGCTATTCCAGCCCGATCCGCCGGCCGCGCGGGCGGGACATCCTGGCGGCCTGCGGCCAGTTGAAGACGGAAAGCGAGCGGGAGCGGAAATCCGTCGCCGAATGACCGGCCGCCGACGCGTTCAGCCCGGCAGCTTCGGCTGCCAAAGGCCCAGCATCGCCCCGGTCGGGTCCTTGAAAATGCTCAGCCAGCCCATCCCCATGACTTCCATGCTGTCCAGCATGACGGTGGCGCCGAGCGAGGCGGCCTTGGCGGTGCTGGCCTTGATGTCCTCCACCCCGACATAGGGCAGCCAGGCCGAGGGCGCGCCGGGCTGCATCTGCGCCACCATGCCGCCGCCGGTGCCCTCGCCGACCTGGATCATGGTGTAGGTCGGGCCGTTCGCCATCGGCACGTCCTGCAGCGTCCAGTCGAACAGCCCGGTGTAGAAGCTCTTCGAGGCGTCGATATCGGTGCTGGACAGTTCGATGTGGACGAAGGGGTTGGCCATGGCACGCTCCTCTCTCAGAGAAACGAAGCATGCCGGGCACCGACCAGCGCCGCACGTGAATTCGTTGCGGCGCTATTCCGCGGCGCGTTTGGCGTAGATGCCCATGGCGTTGTAGGGCGCATAGGGCGGGAAGGCACCGATGGAAGTCATGTCCACCTCGACCAGGCTTGGGCCGGGGGTGGCGACCGCCTGGGCGACCGTATCCGCCAGATCCTCCGCCCGGCGGACCTTGAAGCTCGGCAGTCCGGCAACGGCGGCCAGCTTCTGCAGGTCCGGCCCGAGCAGGTCGCCGAAGAACATCCGGCCATCCTGCAGTGCGCCCTGGATATGCTTGATGACGCCATAGCCGCGGTCGTTCATTACCATGATGACCAGTTCGGCGCGTTCCTGCACCGCGGTCCAGAGCTCCGTCTGGTTCATCGCGAAGCCGCCGTCGCCGACCATGGCGATGGCCTTGCGGCCGTTGCCCGCCATCGCCGCGCCGATGCCCATCGGCAGGCCGGGACCGATGGCGGCGCTGATCGGGTGCACCGCGTCGCGCGGACCATAGACCGGGAAGATCCGGTTGCCCCAGGAGGAATTGCTGATGGTGATGTCGCGCACCCAGAGTGCATCGCGCGGCAGGGCCCGACGCAGCTCTGCCGGGAAATCGGCATAGGGGCCGAGCGTCTCGCGGTACTCGGCCAGGGCGCGCCGCCTGTTCTCCGCGAAATCGGCGGCGAAGTCCGGGTCGATGGCGATGCGTCCGCGCAGCCTTTGCGCCAGCCCGGCCATGACCAGCCCGGCATCGCCGCAGACGAAGGCGGTGTTGCCGTAGGTGCGGCCATTGGCGCGCGGGTCGACATCGACATGGATGCGGGTGTCGGGTAGGGCGAGCGAGAAGTCGCCCGTCTCATGTCCCCGCAGGCGGGAGCCGACGACCAGCATCGCATCCACCGTGCGGTAGAATTCCTGCACGCGCGGTGAACCGTTGCCGTGCAGGCCGCCCAGAGTCATCGGGTGGTCCTCCGGCACGATCCCGCGCCCGTTCCACGATGACACCGCGCCGAAGCCGAGATCCATCAGCGCCATCGCCTCGGCCCCCGCGGCCTTGGCGCCGTTGCCGAGCCAGAGCATCGGACGCTTCGCCCGCAGCAGGATCTCCGCCGCCTCGTCCAGCGCGGCCTCGGTCGGCGGCAGCGGCGGCGGGATGGGCAGCACCAGCGTGTCGAGCTGCGCCGGGCGCGGGATGGGCGTGCGCTGGATGTCGATCGGCACCTCGACGGAGACCGGGCCCATCGGCGGGGTCAGGGCCAGCGCCGCAGCGCGGGTCAGGACGCCGAGCGCCTCCTGCGCCGAGCGGATGCGGAAGGCGGCCTTGCCGACGGCCGCCAGCATCGCCGTCTGGCCGGGCACGTCGTGCACCGTGCCCATGTCGCGGTCGATGTATTTGGTGGGAGTCTGGCCGGTGATGTGCAGCACAGGGGACGCGGCGAAGTTCGCCTCCACCAGGCCCGGCACGGTGTTCGCCGCCCCCGGGCCGGTCGAGGAGAACATCACCCCGAGATGGCCGGCGACCCGCGCATAGGCATCCGCCATATGCGCGCCGCCCATCTCGCCGCGCGCCATGACGTAGCGGATGGCGTTGCGCCGGCCGATGCCGTCCAGCATCGGGATGTTGTGGACGGAGACGATGCCGAAGCAGGTGGTGACGCCGATGCGGGCGAGGAATTCCGCCACCAGGTCGCCGACATTGTAGGCGTTGTGCGCCATGTTCGTTGCCTCCCCCGGGGCCGGCTTCAGATGCCGTTCTTCAGCACCCGCCGTGCGATCGCCATGCGGTGCACCTCGCTCGGCCCTTCGTAGATCCGCTGCACGCGCACCTGGCTGGCCATCAGCTGCAACGGCAGCTCCTTGGTCATCCCCATGGCGCCGAAGGTCTGCATGGCGTGGTCGATGACATCCTGCGCCATCTCGGTCGCGTAGACCTTCAGCATCGAGGCCTCGGTCCGCACATCCTCCCCGGCGCCCATCTTCGCCGCGGCGTCGCGCACCATCAGGCGGCAGATGTGGATGCGCGTCGCGGCATCGGCGATCCACCACTGGATCGCCTGGCGGTCGGCGAGCTTGACGCCGAAGGTGACGCGATTCTTCGCCTGCTCGCACATCATCGCCAGCGCACGGCGCGCCATGCCGGTGCAGCGCGCGCCCATCTGCAGGCGGCGGACATTCAGCCGCAGCTGCATCGGCGCATAGCCCTCGCCGAGCTTGCCGAGCACCTGGCGCTCATGCACGCGGCAATCCTCGAAGACCAGCTCATAGGTCCGCCGGCCGCCGATCATCGGGATCTCGCGCTCGATGATGAAGCCGGGGGTGCCGCGGTCGATGATGAAGGCGGTGACGCCTTCCTGGCGCTTGCCTTCGCCAGTGCGGGCCATGAGGATGATGAAGTCGGCGCGCGGCACGCCGCTGACCCATATCTTCCGGCCGTTGATGACCCAATCGTCGCCATCCTTCACCGCGCGGGTGGTCATCCCGGCCGGGTCGCCACCGGCGCCGGGCTCGGAGATGCCGATCGAGGACCGCATCTCGCCGCGGGCATAGGGGTCGAGGTAGCGGCGGCGCTGATCCTCGTTCGCCACCGCCTTCAGCATGTGCAGGTTGGGGCTGTCGGGCGGGAACATGAAGGGGGTGACGGTGCGGCCCATCTCCTCCTCGACCGCCATCAGGGCGGCGAGCGGCAGGTCGGCGCCGCCGAATTCCTCCGGCACGTCGAGGCCCCAGAGGCCGAGCTCCTTGCACCGGGCCAGCAGCGGGCCTTCCTCTTCCGGCGTCAGGCCGTAGCGCTGGCCCTCCGATTCCCGCTTCAGCACCGCGGCTTCCAGCGGCATGAGGTCGCGCTCGACGAACTTGACCACGAGGTCGCGCACCATCCGGTGCTCCTCGGCCAGTGCCGGAATGCTGCCCATATCGAAGCCGTCCATGGCCCGTTTCCCCCTGCAAGTGCGATTTGCCGGCAAGGATAGACCCAGGGGAGGGGGCCGATAAGCCCCCGGGGTGGGGCTGTCGCCGCGGCCGCCGCGCCTCAGCCCGCCGCCTGCCGATGCACGAAATTCGTCACGTTCAGCTTCCGCCGATGGTCCTCGTAGAGCAGCGGCTCGTACCGCGCCGGATTGTCGGCGGTGATGCAACTCGGCACCGGCCGGATCACCGCGTCGTTGTCGGGGCCGAAGAAGAAGGGGATGGCGTAGCGCATCTGGTTGTTCTGGTTGACCACGCGGTGCGGCGTCGGCGCGAAGCGGCCGTTGGAATATCGGCCCAGCATCTCCGCCGTGTTGACCACGAAGGTGCCGGGGATGGCCGGCGGGCGGAGCCATTCGCCCTCCCGCGTCCGCACTTCCAGCCCCGGCAGGGCGGATTGCGCCAGGAAGGTGATCAGGTTGGTGTCGATATGCGGGGCGAAGCCGAAGCGGCCTTCCTCCGGGTCCGGCTGCGGCTGGTAACGGATCAGCCGCAGGGTGCAGGCCGGGTCGCGGAAGTCGCCGGCGAGGTGGTCCGGCGGCATGCCGAGCGCCAGGGAGACCACCGGCAGCAGGCGCTGCGCCAACGCCTCCATGGCAGTGAAATAGGCCAGCGTCGCCTCCCGGAAGCCGGGCAGGCTGGGCGGCCAGCGGTTCAGCCCGACAAAGGGCTTGTTGGCGACGATGTCCGGATGGTCCGGGCCGCGGTCGCGGATGATGTAGAAGCTTTCGTTCAGGTTGGGCTTCCTGACCTCCGCCACCTTGGAGGTGCGGATCACCTGCGCGCCGGTCGGCAGGAAGCCGATGTTCAGCGCGCCGACCTTCAGCGCCAGCTTCTCCTCCTCGGGCAGGGCGAAGAAGCGCGCCGTCGCCTCGAAGCAGCCGGCCGGCAGGGCGGGGTCGATGCCGTGGCCCGACAGCACGAGGAACCCGGTATCCTCGCAGCTGCGGGCGATGCGCTCGGCCAGCGCCGCTGCCGCGCCGGGCACGCCGGCCAGCGTCGGCGCGATGTCGAGGACGGGGATGCGGCCATCGGCGAGGTTCATGGGGGTCTCCGCGCTGCTCGATCCGCATCCCAGCACGGGCCGTGGCGTCCTGCTACTCCGCGGCGATCCGCGCGGGATCCAGCACCACCTGCTTCACGTCATAGGCCAGCAGCTCGTCGAACAGCCGTGGCATGTCCGCCGCGAACAGCCCGCGCGTGACGCCGGCGGCGACCCGCGGGGCGGAGATGCTCATCGCGTTGATCGAGCTGCCGGCCGGCCCGAAGGACAGGCTGGTGCCGATGCCGAACAGGTGGATGTCGCGGATCCAGGGCGTTTCGCCCGGGCGCTTTTCGGCAAAGGAGCTGTCGGGGTTGAGGTAGGGGAAGCAGCCAAGCCGCTCATCCGCCTCCGCGGGCGGCGGCGCGTAGCGGTCATGCCATTGCGCGATATTGCCGGCGCAATGCGCCAGTTCGGGCACCGCGGCGGGGTCCATCCGTACGCCGGTGCCGCAGATCAGGAAATCGGCGACGAACGCGCCGCGCGGGGTCGCCAGCATGGCGCGGCCGCCTTCGACCCGCGCATCGGTCCAGGGGCGGTCGAGATGCATTGTGAAGTTCAGGAAGCGGCTGACCCGGTCGAAGGTCTCCTGCGCGAAGCCTTCCCGCATCCCGAGGATCCTCGCCATGAAGCGCCAGCGCCACTCATCCGGCATCTCGTGCAGGTGCTTCAGGAAGCCGGCGAAGGTCAGCCAGCGATAGGGCTGCACGTCCATCGGCTGCGCCCGGCGGCAGAACAGGTGCACCTCCGCCGCGCCGGCCTCCAGCGCCGCGGCGGCATTGTCGAAGGCCGAGGCGCCGGCGCCGAGCACCGCCACCACCTTGCCGCGCAGCGCGGCGAAGTCGATCTCGTCCGCCGCATGGGCGCGCAGGGAACCGGGCAGGGCGGCCACGATTTCCGGCATCCACCAGGTGCCGATGCCGATCTGCCCGGTCGCCATCACCACCTTCCGCGCCAGCAGCGGCCTGTCGCTGGTCTCGATGCGGAGACAGGGCAGGTCGTCATCGGTGCGGGCCGGTGCGATGGCGCCGGCCGCAACGCCGTTGCGCACCGGGATGCCGGTGACACGGCGGAACCAGCCCAGGTAGTCCTGCCAGCGTTCCTTCGGGATCCACGGCATCGCCGCAAAATCGGCCGCACCCCACAGTGCCTCATGCCAGGCCTGGTAGGTGAGGGCGGGCAGCTTCAGGTCCGGGCCGATCTGGTTCTTCGGCGAGCGCAGGTTGCGCATCCGCGCATAGGTGACCCAGGGGCCTTCGCGGCCCTCCGGCGCGCGGTCCACCACCAGAAGATTGTCCACCCGGTCCCGCCGCAGCGCATGCGCCACCGCCAGGCCGCATTGCCCGGCGCCGATCACCAGGCAATCCAGCACCGGCGCACCGCCGCTCGTCTTCGGCAGCAGCCAGCGCGCGCGCGGATGCGCCGTCAGCTCCAGGTCGCGGGCGACATCGGCTTCGAGTTCGGCGAGGCTCTGCGGCGCGGGCATCGATCCCTCCTGCTGCGGTGCAAGATAGTCGCGATGCGATGCGCCGCAACGATCACCCCCCGATCAGATCCGCCAGCGCCTCCGGCTCGCTGAGCATCGGGTAGTGTCCGGTATCGAGTTCGTGCCAGCTGGCACCCAGCGCGTCCTGCAACCGCCGCTGATGCGCGACCGGCGGGTTCTGGCTGCGGCGGCACCAGACCACGCTGGCCTTCCAGGGCATCGACCAGAAGCGCGGCAGCACCACCGGCGCCACCATCGGCGCGATCGGGTGATGGACGATGCGCGCCAGGGTCCAGGCGCGGGTCGCCATATCGAGCTCGGCAAACAGGCGCCCTTCGGCATCCGCCTGGCTGGGGCCGCTGGTCAGCGCGGTGTTCACCGCGGTGGGGCGGGCGACGATGTCGGGCAGCGCCTCGCCATCCTGCAGCGCCAGCGCATCGGCGAAGACAAGCCGGCCGATGCGCTCCGCCGCCAGCTCCGCCAGCCGGCACTGCACCATGCCGCCGGTCGAGGTGCCGACCACCACGGTGTCCCGCCAATCCTCGTGGAACAGCAGCCCGGCCAGTTCCGCCGCATGGGTTTCGGTGGTGATCCCCGGGCGGATGGCGTGCGCCCGTTCGGCGCAGCCATCGAGGCTGGGGGCGAGCACCAGGTGGCCGGCGGCGCGTAGCTTTGCGGCGACCCGGGTCCAGATCCAGCCGCCCTGGTAGGCGCCATGGATCAGCAGGATATTGGCCATCTCGTTTCCTCCGTCTTTGCCGGCATGATGCATGGTGCCGATGATGGTTGACAGGCCCTTCCCCCGGCCCATTGTGCCCGGTAAACCCTGGGGAGACGTTCCATGGCCGATCTGGACTTGGTGATCCGTGGCGGAACCATCGTCGATGGCAGCGGCGGCGCGCCCTTCGAG
>JBMOJU010000532.1:0-2761 GCA_049315625.1 Paracraurococcus sp. | reverse complement strand
CCGCCCAGGCCGCGCCCCTGACGGAGGAGATTGCCATGCTCGACCAGGCCCTCGCCGCACGCACCGCGATGCCGCGCGCCAGCCTGCGCGATACCGCCGCGGCCATCCTCGCCGCCTGGGACGACCAAATTGCTCGCTTCGGGACGCACGATGGCGACCTGATCGGCGCCCTGGACGCCCCGATGGCGGCCCTTCGCATCCTGCTCGCCGGCAAGACCACGCGCGCCCCGCGGGACGCCAGCGCGCCCCGCAAGCCGCGCGAGGGCACGAAGCAGGAGCAGGTGCTGGCCATGCTGCGCCGCCCCGAGGGCGCCACAGTCGCGCAGATCGCCGAGGCCACCGGCTGGGCACAGCACACGGTGCGCGGGTTCTTCGCCGGGCTGAAGAAGAAGGGTCACGCGGTCGAGGTGCTGGAGCGCGTCCGCCAGGTCGGCCCGAACAAGGAGGGCGCACGGGGCTCCTTCACCGTCTACCGGGTCGCGGTCTGAGAGGAACCTGCCGGGGTCAGCAGGTTCCGGCCTTGTTCTGCGAAAGGTGCAACAAGTTGCCCTTTTTAGGCGAATTTTCCCTCTTGTAGGGGCAACTTGTTGCACCAAAGAACAGGGCAAGAACGGGGTTTGTGGGCGACGCTCAAAGGGACCCTGCACCCATCATCGTGCCGCCGCCTGCACCCCGCGGGCGGCGGCGATGTCGTTGAAGACCCGCTCCTCGCCGGCCAGCACCGCAGCCTTGCCGGTGAGGTTCTGCCAACGCTGGATCGCGACATCGACATAGCGCGGATCGATATCCACCGCGTAGCAGGTGCGACCTGTTGTCTCCGCAGCAATCAGCGTGGTGCCGCTGCCGAGGAACGGATCGTAGATCGTCTCGCCTGCCGCGCTGTTATTGATGATCGACCGGCGCATGCACTCGACCGGCTTCTGGGTGCCGTGCACCGTCGCCGCATCCTCGTCACCGCCGTTCGAGATGGCCCAGAGCGTCGCCTGGTCCCGCGCGCCCTGCCAATGGCCGGTCGCACCTTTGCGCACCGCGTAGAGGCAGGGTTCGTGCTGCCAATGGTAGTCGCCGCGCCCCAACACGAAGCGCGATTTCGCCCACACGATCTGGCTGCGGATGACGAAGCCCGTCGCCTCAAGGCTGTCGATCACCGTGCGGCTGTGCACGCCAGCGTGCCAGACATAGGCCACGTCGCCTGGGAACAGCGCCCAGGCCTGGCGCCAGTCGGCGCGGTCGTCGTTCGCCACCTTGCCGGTGCGCATTGTGGCCGAGACGCCGGCCTCGTTCCGCCATTCGGGATCGTAGTTCACGCCATAGGGCGGGTCAGTGATCATCAGATGCGGCGACGCACCGGCCAGCAGGCGGGCGACATCGGCGGCGGAGGTGGCATCGCCGCAGAGCAGGCGGTGCGGCCCGAGCTGCCACAGATCGCCGGGACGCGTGACTGGCACGACCGGTGGCTCGGGCGCCGGCGCATCGGGATCACCGGCGCCTGCGCTCCCCTCGTCGCCCGCGCCGGCGGCCAACAGCCGGTCGAGCATCGCCTGATCGAAGCCGATCACACAAAGGTCGAATTCGTCGGCGCGTAGCTCACGCAGTTCCGCGGCGAGCAGGCTCTCGTCCCAGGTCGAGTTCAGCGCCAGCTGGTTGTCCGCCAGCCGGAAGGCCCGCGCCTGCGCCTCGGTCAAATGGCCGAGCCGGATTGCGGGCACCGCGTCGAGCCCGAGGGCCTTGGCGGCGAGCACGCGGCCGTGCCCGGCGATCAGCACCCCGGCATCATCCACCAGCACCGGCACGTTGAAGCCGAACTCGGCGATCGACGCAGCCAGTTGCGCCACCTGCTCGCTGGGGTGCATCCGCGCATTGGCGGCATAGGCCGCGAGCGATGCCACCGGCATCATCTCCATCTGAAGGTCAGGCCGCATCGGCGGTGGCCTCCATCCGGGCTGCAGCGACGGCATCGTAATCGCGGCCATCATCCGCCAGCGTCACTGGCAGGTCGGGATGCAGCATCCGCCAACGCGCCACGGCCAGATCGACATAGGCGGGCGCCAGTTCGATGGCGCGCACGCGGCGTCCGGTGCGGTGACCCGCCAGGATGGTGGTGCCCGACCCGCCGAATGGTTCGAACACCATCTCGCCTTCGTCGGTGTAGGTCCGCATCAGGAATTCCGGCAGCACCACCGGGAACACGGCGGGGTGCTCGGTCTCGATGCCACGGCCCTTGTGGCGCGTGAGGCGCAGCACGTTGTCCGGGATCCGAAAATCCTGCACCGGCAGCCCGGCATGCTGGTACTCCGAGATGGTCCCATCCGCGGCGCGCAGGCCGCTGCCCTTGTTTGGCGTCCCTGCCCATTTGCAGGGGACGATCTTGTTGGCCTGCCGGGCTTGGCGGTTAAAGTGGAAAACAAACTCGAAGGCGGGAGCGAGGCGTCCGTTCCAGTCCCCGGGCAGGCCGGGCCCCTGGTCCCAGGTGTACAGCCCGAACCGGCGCCAGCCGCGGGCGCGCATCCAGTCGAGCCATCCGGTCCAGTACGGGAGCCATTCGCTGTCGCGGTGGATTAGGCCGAGGTTCACCAGCACCTGGCCGTCCGGCCGCATGGCTGCGTCGAGGTGCTGGAACACACCCTGCATCAGGGCGTCCCAATTCGTGCCGCCACCGGTGGTGTAGTCGCGCTGGTTGCCGTAGGGCGGGGAGGTGAACAGCAGCGCTGCTCGCTCGCCGTGCATCAGCCGGGCGATGGTGGCCGGGTCGGTGCTGTCG
>JBMOJU010000135.1:0-12378 GCA_049315625.1 Paracraurococcus sp. | reverse complement strand
GGCGCTGCCCTCCCCAGGCCCCACCCGCCAGGCCAGGACCTGGCCTGGACCGGTGCGTGGGTTGGCAGCCTCAGCCAGCCGTGGAGCGGCGGCGACGCGGGGCGGGGCGGAAAGGAATTGCGTTTCGCGGCGTCTTGGATTATAGGAAAATAATCAAAAACATCGCTGCGTCCAACGCGCGCCGTGCAGCGCGGCCCGCCGGTTGAGGCGCTTTTGTCCCGAAAATCCTCAAACGAAACGGGCCGAACCCCATAGCGGCGGCCGCTTTCGCCGAATTCGGGCCGCAGCGGCCTCAATCTGCTTGAGCCGGATTGAGCCGGATTGAGCCGGATTGAGCCGGATTTCAGGGTTTAAGCGGCTAAACCCTAAAGCCGCTCCGCCGCGATCAGCGCCTGGAAGCGCCGCACCACCGCGGGCAGGCCCTCGAACACGCTCTGGCTGATCAGGAAATGCCCGATGCTCACCTCCGAGACCTGCGGCATCGCGGCGATGGCGCCCACCGTCTCATAGGTCAGCCCGTGCCCGGCATGGCAGAGCAGCCCGGCCGCAGCCGCCGCCTCGGCCCCGGCGCGCAGCCGCGCCAGGATCGGCGGGCGATCGGCCGCCGCCGCATCGGCATAGGTGCCGGTGTGCAGTTCGATCGCCTGCGCGCCCAACCGCGCCGCCGCCTCGATCTGCCGCGGATCGGGCTCGATGAAGATCGAGACCTCGATGCCCGCGCCAGCGAGGCGCTTCACCGCCTCCGCCAGATGCGGCCCGGCGCCGAGCACGTCGAGCCCGCCCTCGGTGGTCAGCTCCTGCCGCTTCTCCGGCACCAGGCAACAGGCCGGCGGGCGCAGGCGGGTGGCGATCCCGACCATCTCCTCGGTCGCCGCCATCTCGAAGTTCAGGCGGCAGGCGACCTCGGCGGCGACGCGGTGCAGGTCCGCATCGCGCACATGCCGGCGATCCTCCCGCAGGTGCATGGTGATGCCGTCGGCGCCGGCCTCCATGGCGATGCGGGCGGCCTCGACCGGGCAGGGGAAGCTGCCGCCGCGGGCATTCCGCAGCGTCGCCACATGGTCGATGTTCACGGACAGGCGCATCGGGGTCATGGGCGTGCTTTCTGGCGGTGCGTGGCGATCTCGGCGGCGAGGCGGAGGGCGGCGATCAGGCTGCCGGGGTCGGCGAGGCCTTTGCCGGCGATGTCGAGCGCGGTGCCGTGGTCCGGGCTGGTGCGGACGATCGACAGGCCGAGGGTGACGTTGACGCCGCCGGTCATGTCGAGCGTCTTGATCGGGATCAGCGCCTGGTCGTGATAGAGGCCGAGCGCCACGTCGTAGCCCGGCCTGGCCTTGGCGGTGAACATCGTATCGGGCGGGATGGGTCCGCGCGCATCGATCCCCTCGGCCCGCAACGCCGCGACGGCGGGGGCGACGATGTCGCGGTCCTCGGTGCCGAGGGTGCCGTCCTCCCCCGCATGCGGGTTCAGCCCGGCGATGGCGATCCGCGGCGCGGCGATGCCGAAGTCGCGCTTCAGCCCGGCGGCGGTGAGCCGGGCGCATGCGATGATGAGGTCGGGGGTGAGGCGGGCGATGGCCACCTTCAGCGGCTCGTGGATCGTCACCGGCACCACGCGGAGTTCGGGGCAGGCCAGCAGCATCACCGGCGCCACGCCGGTGCCGGCGATCTCGGCGAGGTATTCGGTATGGCCGGGATGCGCGAAGCCGGCGGCATAGAGCGCGGATTTCTGGATGGGGTTCGTCACCACCCCGCTGGCGCGGCCGGCCTTGGCCAGCGCCACCGCCTCGTCGATCGCGGCGATGACGGCCGGCGCATTGGCCGGGTCGAGCCGGCCCGGGATGGCGGGTTTCGGCAGGGGCCGGTGCAGCACCGGCAGCGCCTCGGCGAAGGCGGCGTTGGCCTGTTCCGGCGCCTCGATCCGCCGGATCGGCGCGCCGGACAGCCGATCGGCATCGTCGATGAGGAAGAAGACGGGACCCGTTCCACGCAGCGCATGCCACGCCTTGACCGCGATCTCGCCGCCGACGCCCGCCGGCTCGCCCATGGTGACCGCAAGTGGTGCCTGGCTCATGCTGGGGATGTAGGCCCGCCCGCGCCGCCAGCAAACCCAGAGAAATAGAAGGGGGTCTGGGGGGATACCTCCCCCCAGCCTTTCTTCAGTCCGCCGCGAAGCAGTAGAACAGCCCCGCCCCGCCGGTCGCCTTCAACGCATCCATGTTGCAGGCGCGCGATGGGTGGGAGGTGTTCCAGGACTTCATCGGCGCCGAGTCGTTCAGCCCGATCCGGTCCGCATGCCCGACCATGGCGGCGCCGGCATCGCTGCTGGTCCAGTTGGCGCAGGTGCGGTCGTCGCCGGCGGCGAAGGCGGTGCCATCGGTCTGCGAGCCGGTGAGCACGTCGTGCATGTTCGGCGTGTCGCCGCGGCCGTTGACGATGGCGCCGGCCTCGGTCAGCGCGGTCTGCTTGGTCAGGCCGGCGGCGCCCTCATGCAGGTCGGCCACGTCCTTCGCCACGACCTCGCCGCGGGCGTTGCGCCAGGGGCCCGTGCCGATCCGGTCGCGGGCATTCACCGCCCCGGCGCCCTGGGTGCTGAGATAGGCGCGCCAGGTGCGGTTGCCGGCGCCGGCGGCGGTGGCCAGCGCCTTGCAGTGCGCATCTGCGCCGGCCAGGCCGCCGAGGTCGCCGCCCTTGCCCGGGTTGGCGCTGGTGACGAAGAAGGTCATCTGGGCCGGCTGCGCCGCCGCAAGACCGGGCGCGAGCGTCAGCGCGGCGAGCGCCGCGAGGGTGATGCGGTTCATGGGTGTCCTCCCTTGGGGAAGCGGCAGCCTAGCATCGGCCTGCGGGTCGTTACACTGTGACCCTGTCGCGAGCGGTTTGCGCCGCCGCAATCCCGGGCGCGCGGGGAATGCGGTAGGAGAGTGCATGCTCGCCGATTGCCTGCACGACCTGGCCGCCCTCGGCCCCGGCGGATTGCCGGCGCTGTTGGGCGCTTTGTTCCTGGCCGGGCTGGCCGGCGGCCTGACGCATTGCGCGACCATGTGCGCGCCCTTCGTCCTGGCCCAGGCGGCGACCGGGGTGGGGGCGGGCGGCGGCATGATGCACCGCCTGGCCGGCGCCGCGCTCGCGCCATACCAGGCCGGGCGGATGCTGGGCTATGGCGCGCTCGGCGCCATGGCCGGCGGCGCGGCGGGGCTGCTGACGCTGGCCAGCGGCCTGCGCTGGATCCTGGCGGGGCTGCTGGTGCTGGCGGCGCTGCTGATGCTGGCGCAGGCCTCGAAGCGGATCGGCGCCTGGCTGCCGCGGACCGGCTGGGCGACGCCGCGCCTGCCGCGGGTGGTGGAGCGGCGGATCGGCGCGCTGCTGGCCGACCCGACCGGCTGGCGCGGGGTGCTGCTGGGGCTGCTGCTCTCGGCGCTGCCCTGCGGCTTGCTCTATGCGGCGCTGGCGGCGGCGGCGGCAAGCGGCAGCGCTCTGGCCGGCGGCCTCGGGATGCTGGCCTTCGTGCTGGGGACGGTGCCGGCGCTGACCGGCGTGGCGCTGCTCGGGCGGTTCTTCGCGCGCTGGCAGGGGGGCTGGGCCCGGGCGGCCGGCGGCCTGCTTTTCGCCCTGAACGGCGTGGTGCTGCTGGCCATGGCGGCGCGGCTGGTCGCCTGATCCGCGGCCGCGACGCGGCAGGCGCCACGGCGTCGCGCGGTTTGCCGGCGCTTAACCGCGCATCCCGCATGCTGCGATCCTGCCTGGGGGGGTGAGGTCGCAGGATGCGTTCGGTGCTGGTGTCCGGGGTGCTGCCGGCCACGCTGGTGGAGAACAGCGGGGCGGGCGATTGGGCGGCGACGCTGTCGCTGGCGGGCGATCTCGGCGGCCTCACCACCGTGGAACTGATCGGCCGAGACGCGCTGTACTTCACTGCCAGCCTGCTGCCCGGCCTGGATGCGGTGCGGATCACGCCGGGCGCGGCAACGGATTTCGAGACGCTGTCGAGCCCGGTGCTCGGCGTCTCGCTGCGCTTGGGCTTCGCCGATGGCGGCGTGGTGGACGACCCGGTGGCGCGCAGCGTCACGGTGCTGAACACCGACGACACCGCCCCCACCGGCCTCGGCTTCGCCAGCGGCGGCACGGTGGTGGCGGGCGCCATCGGCGCGGCGATCGGCCGGCTGGCGGTGACCGACCCGGACACCGCCGGCGGCTTCGGCTTCGCCTTCGGGGTGGAGGACGCCTGGCGCTTCGAGGTGGTGGACGGCGTGCTCAGGCTGCGCCCCGGCATCAGCCTCGGGCTCGACGACATGCCGCAGCGGCCGCTGATCATCGAGGTCTCGGATGGCCGCCAATCCGCCGCCTTCCTGCTGTGGATCGGCGTGGCCGACCCGAACACCCGGCTGGCCGACCTGCCGCCGGGGGAGACGCGCGGCGGCTTCGGCCTGGTGGATGCGGACACCGTGCTGGCGCTGCGTGAGAGCCGCGACGTCGCGCGGGTGGATGCGCTGGCGGGCGGGGAGCGGCTGGTCACGCTGGCGGAGGGCACGCAGGTCTTGCTGCCGGCGGTGGAACGGCTGCGCTTCGTCGATGGGTTCCAGGATACCGGTGCCGGCAGCACCGGCGTGCAGGCGGCGGCGCTGGTCCAGGCGCTGACCGGCCATGCGGCGGATGCCAGGGCGCTGGCCGGGCTGGTGGCGCGGGCCGATTCCGGCGCGGCCTGGGCGGAGATCGCCGGCGGCCTCGGCCTGCCGGGCGGCAGCGATGCGGAGGTGGTGGCGGCGCTGTACCAGAACGCGCTCGGCCGTGACCCGGGCGGGGCGGAGCTGACGATGCAGCTTGCCCGGCTGGGCGCCGGCGTGACGCGGGCGCAGCTTGCGGTCGATCTGGCGCTGAGCGCCGAGTCGCTCGACCGCCAGCCGGAAGGCGGGGTCTGGGTGGCGGATGCGCTCGGCACCGATGGCGCCTGGCGGGCCGGCACCGGCGGGCTGCCCGGCCCCGCGGCGCCGCTGCCGGCGGCGCCCGACCAGCCCTGGCTGCTGTAGCTACCGGACCACGATATCGCGGTAGGCATGCCAGGTGGCATGCCCGATCAGCGGGAAGACCAGCACGAGCCCGAGGTAGAAGGGCACCAGCGCCAGGCCGGTGAACAGCACGATCAGCCCGGCCCAGAGCAGCATCGGCCGCCAATTCTCGATCACCGCCTGGATGCTGACCGTGATCGCCTCCAGCGCGCCGATTTCGCGGTCCACCAGCATCGGGATGGACACCGCCGAGACCGCGAAGCTGGCGGCGGCGAGCACGCAGCCGAAGCCCGTGCCGATCACCAGGAAGGGCAGGAACTGGTCGGATTTCAGCATCGCGTAGGGCAGCTGCTCCAGGCTCGGCACGCCGGCGAGACCGAAGAACAGCATGAAGATCAGCCCGGCGATCCGCACCCAGAACAGGTGGATCACCAGCAGCGCCATGCCGAGGAAGGCGATCTGCCCGCCGTTGCGGCGGAACGGGGCGAAGACGTCGGCCAGCGTCGGCGTCTGGCCGGCCTCGCGCAGCCGGCTGGCCTCGTACAACCCGGCGGCGACCAGCGGGCCGACCAGGAAGAAGCCGGAGGTCGCCGGCAGGATGGCCCAGAGGGAGCCGAGCTCGAACAGCAGGAGCGACACCACCCAGCCGGCGAGGCAGACGGCGCCGCCATAGGCCAGGGCGATCGGCCTGGTGGCCATCATGTCCTGCCATCCGGCGGTCAGCCAGACCCAGGGGCGGTCGGTGGCGATCCGCCGCACGCGGCTGACCGGACCGTCGGCGGCAGGCAGGGCGTCGGTTGTCATCGGCATCCTCCCCAGGGTGCGGCTGAGACGTAACACGGTAAAGGTTGCCCGCCCACGAGCGCTTGATCAGGATCAAGGACCAGGGTGGCTTTCCCGCGCGATGTGACGATCGCGCGCGGCAGGGCGGATGGACTCCGCCTGCCTCCCGGCCGCGCAAGGAACAGGAGATCCGCTTCATGGCCGTTGCGGGCTATGCAGATTCTGCCGCCGGACACGCGCCGGAACGGGAATTCATCATGGTGGAGGAGCCGATCAAGGCCTTCGCCATCGCCACCGTGTTCTGGGGCGTGGTCGGCTTCCTCATGGGGGTGCTCATCGCCTCCGAGCTGGCCTGGCCGCTGCTCAACCTCGACCTGGAATGGACCACCTTCGGGCGGCTCCGTCCGGTGCATACCTCGGCGGTGATCTTCGCCTTCGGCGGGAACGCGCTGCTCTGCACCTCGATGTACGTGGTGCAGCGGACCTGCCGCGCCCGGCTGTTCGGCGGCGAGGACATGGGCTGGTTCCTGTTCTGGGGCTACCAGTTCTTCATCGTCACCGCCGCGCTCGGCTACGTGCTGGGCGTGACGCAGGGCAAGGAATACGCCGAGCCAGAATGGTACGTCGACCTGTGGCTGACGGTGGTCTGGGTGACCTACCTGATCGCCTTCGGCGGCACGCTGATCAAGCGCCAGGAACCGCATATCTACGTCGCCAACTGGTTCTACCTGGCCTTCATCATCACGGTGGCCATGTTGCACCTGGTGAACAACGCGGCGCTGCCGATCGGCGGCGGATCGGGCAAGTCCTACGTGCTCTGGTCCGGCGTGCAGGATGCGATGATCCAGTGGTGGTACGGCCACAACGCGGTGGGCTTCTTCCTGACCGCCGGCTTCCTCGGGATGATGTACTACTTCATCCCGAAGCAGGCCGAGCGCCCGGTGTACAGCTACCGGCTGTCCATCGTGCACTTCTGGACGCTGATCTTTCTGTACATCTGGGCCGGGCCGCACCACCTGCACTACACCGCGCTGCCCGACTGGGCGCAGACGCTGGGCATGGTGTTCTCGGTCATGCTGTGGATGCCGTCCTGGGGCGGCATGATCAACGGGCTGATGACGCTGTCGGGTGCCTGGGACAAGCTGCGCACCAACCCGTCGCTGCGCTTCTCCGTCACCGCCGTCGGCTTCTACGGCATGTCGACCTTCGAAGGCCCGGTGATGTCGATCAAGGCCGTCAACAGCCTGTCGCACTACACCGACTGGACCATCGGCCATGTGCACAGCGGCGCCATGGGCTGGGTCGGCTTCATCACCTTCGGCGCGATGTACTACCTGTTCCCCAAGCTGTGGAAGAAGACCGCGCTGTACAGCGACAAGCTGGTCTCCTGGCACTTCTGGCTCGCGACGCTCGGCATCGTCTTCTACATCACCGCGATGTGGGTCAGCGGCATCATGCAGGGCCTGATGTGGCGCGCCTATGACGAGCTCGGCTTCCTGCAATACAGCTTCATCGAAACCGTCGCGGCGATGCACCCCTACTACGTCATCCGCGTGCTCGGCGGCCTGCTCTACCTGAGTGGCGCGCTGATCATGGTCTACAACCTGTACATGACCGTGCGGTCCGAGAGCCTGGCCGAGGCGGCATCCGCCGCGCAGCCCGGCCTGGTTCCTGCGGCGGCCGAGTGAAGGAGCGCCGATCCATGTTCCGCTTCCTCCGCGACCACGGCATCATCGAGCGCAACGTGATCCTGATGGGCGTGCTCACGCTCATCACGGTCTCGATCGGCGGCCTCGTGCAGATCGTGCCGCTCTTCACCATCGAGACGACGATCGAACGGGTGGAGGGCGTGCGGCCCTACACGCCGCTCGAACTCGCCGGGCGCGACATCTATGTCCGTGAGGGCTGCTATGTCTGCCATAGCCAGATGGTCCGCCCCTTCCGCGACGAGGCCGAACGCTACGGCCCCTACAGCCTGGCGGCCGAGAGCATGTACGACCACCCCTTCCAGTGGGGCTCGAAGCGCACCGGGCCGGACCTGGCCCGGCTCGGCGGCAAGTACTCCGACGACTGGCACGCCGCGCATCTGCGCAGCCCGCGCGCGCTGGTGCCGGAAAGCATCATGCCGCCCTACGCCTTCCTCGACCGGCCGCTCGACACCGAGAGCATCGGCGCCAAGCTGGCGGCGCAGAAGGCGCTGGGCACGCCCTATACGCCGGAGATGATCGCCAATGCCCGCGCCGACCTGGTGGCGCAGGCGCGGGCCGATGCGGAGGGCGCCGGGCTGGCCGGCCGCTACGCCAAGGCCCGGCAGGGGAATTTCGACGGCAACGCCGCGGTGGTGACGGAGATGGATGCGCTGGTCGCCTATCTGCAGATGCTGGGCACGCTCGTGCAGTTCCGCGACGTGACGCCCGAGCAGGTCCGGCAGCAATAGGCGGGGAGGGATCGATGGACATCGCACGCCTGCAATCGCTCCTCTCCACCATCTGGGTGGTCTGGTTCTTCGTGCTCTTCCTCGGGATGCTCTGGTACGTCCTGCGCCCGTCGAAGCGGCAGCACTATGCAAGCCTGGCCGACATCCCGCTGCGGGATGAGGCCGGCACCTCCGACAGGAGCATCTGACGATGCCGACCAAGGTCGAAAAGGACAGCGTCACCGGCACCGAGACCACCGGCCATGAATGGGACGGGCTGCGGGAGCTGAACACGCCGCTGCCGAAGTGGTGGCTGTATGTCTTCTACGCCTGCATCGCCTTCGCCGTGGTCTGGGCGATCATCTACCCGTCCATCCCGATGACCGGTGCGCGCGGCCTGTCCGGCTGGACGGCGCGCGGCGCCATCGGGCCGGCGCTGGAGGCCGAACGCGCGGCGCGCGAGCCGATGCTGGCGCAGCTGCGCGCCGCGACGCCGGCACAGATCGCCGCCGATCCGACGCTGCGCGCCTTCGCGCAGGCCGGCGGGCGGATCGCCTTCGCCAACAACTGCGCCGGCTGTCACGGCGCGGGCGGCCAGGGGGCCCTGGGCGGCTTCCCGAGCCTCGCCGATGACGACTGGCTGTACGGCGGCGGCTTCGACGCGATCCACGCCACCATCACCCATGGCGTGCGCAACGGCGTGGACAGCAACGCGCGCGGGATCGCCATGCCGCGCTTCCTCGCTGACGGCCTGCTGAAGCCGGCCGAGGTGAACGACGTGGCGGAGCACGTGCTGTCGCTGACCGGCCGGGCGACGAACGAGGCCGCCGCGGCGCGCGGCGCCAAGCTCTTCGCCGAGAACTGCGTCGCCTGCCATGGCGAGAAGGGCGAGGGAAACCGCGACATGGGCGCGCCGCGGCTGAACGATCAGGTCTGGCTCTATGGCGGCGACAAGGCCAGCATCCTGCACAGCATCGGCTATTCCCGCGCCGGCGTGATGCCGAACTGGGGCACGCGGCTGGACCCCGCGATCATCAACATGCTGACCGTCTACGTCCACGCCCTGGGCGGCGGCGAGTAGCCGGAGCGCAGCATGGCCGAGGTCAAATCCGCCGACCGGATCGCGCCGGCGCCGCCCGCGCCGCCGCCGCTCTATGCCGATCGCCCGAAGGTCTACCCGAAGGCGGTCGGCGGCCCGGTGCGGCGGGCGAAGTGGCTGATCCTCGGCCTTTGCCTCGGCCTCTATTACCTGGTGCCGCTGCTCCGCTGGGATCGCGGCCCGGAGCTGCCGAACCAGGCGGTGCTGGTCGATATCGGCAATGCCCGCCTGTTCTTCTTCTTCATCGAGATCTGGCCGCAGGAGATCTATTACCTGACTGGCCTGCTGGTATTGGCGGCGGTCGGCCTCTTCGCTGCGACCAGCCTGTTCGGCCGCGTCTGGTGCGGCTTCACCTGCCCGCAGACGGTCTGGACCGACCTGTTCATGTGGGTGGAGCGCCGCATCCAGGGCGACCGCAACGCGCGCATGAAGCTCGACCTGCAACCCTGGTCGGGCGAGTGGCTGCGCAAGAAGGCGCTGACCCACGCCGCCTGGCTCGGCATCGCCGCGGCCACCGGCGGCGCCTGGATCATGTACTTCCACGATGCGCTGGAGATGACGCCGCGCTTCTTCACCGGCGGGGCGGGCCTCGAGACCTACTTCTTCTTCGGCCTGTTCACCGGCACCACCTACCTGCTGGCCGGCTTCGCGCGCGAGCAGGTCTGCACCTACATGTGCCCATGGCCGCGCTTCCAGGGCGCGATGCTGGACGAGAACTCGCTGGTCGTCAGCTATCGCGGCTGGCGCGGCGAGCCGCGCGGCAAGCTGAAGGAGGAAGGTCACGGCGACTGCGTCGATTGCGGCGCCTGCGTGCATGTCTGCCCGACGGGCATCGACATCCGCGACGGCCAGCAGCTCGAATGCATCGGCTGCGGGCTCTGCATCGATGCCTGCGACGATGTCATGGGTCGGCTCGGCCGGCCGAAGGGGCTGATCGCCTTCGAGACCTTCGCCAACCTGGCCGCCAGCGAGGTGGCGGCGAAGCCGCTGCCGCCCGGCCCGGCGCGCCACGCCTGCGGCATGCAGGTGCGCAAGCCGCCGCGCGTCCTGCGCGCCCGCACGCTGGTCTATGCCGGCGTGCTCGGGCTGGTGGTCGCCGTCATGGCCGGGTCCTGGCTGCTGCGGGAAACCACCTCGCTCTCGGTGCTGCGCGACCGGGCGCCGAATTTCGTGCGGCTTTCGGATGGCGGCGTGCGCAACGCCTATACCCTCAAGCTCGGCGACAAGACCCGCGGCGTGGAACGCTACGCGCTGGTGCTGGACGGCCCGGCGGGCCTGCACCTCGTGGTGCAGGATGCGGGGACCGATGCCGCCGGCCGGCCGGTGCTGACCACGCGGCCGGATGGCATCAGCCAGTGGCGCGCGCTGGTCACCGCGCCGCCCGGCCTCAAGCTGCCGGAGAACGTGCCCATCACCTTCAAGCTGCTGGACGATACCGGCCGCGCCGAGGTGAAGACCGCCAGCCCCTTCATGGGACCAAAGCCATGACCGCCGTCGTCGAACCCCGCCGCAGCGCCTGGATCCCCTGGGTCTTCGTCGGCGGCATGCTGCTGGTCGTCGCGGTGAACGGCGTGCTGGTCTTCGCCGCGGTCGAGACCTTCACCGGCGTCACCACCGGCCACGCCTACGACCGCGGCCGCGCCTACAACCACGTGCTGGCGGAAGCCGCCCGGCAGGATGCGTTGCGCTGGACGCCGGAGGTCGCGCTGGCCGGCAGCACGCTGCGCATCGCGGTGCGCGACGCCGATGGATTGCCGGTGGAAGGCCGGCTCGACGGCGTGCTGCGCCGGCCGGTCGAGGGCACCGAGATCACGCTCGCGCCCGCCGCCACCGCGCCCGGGCATTGGGCCGAGACGGTCGAACTCCGCGCCGGGCAGTGGGAGGCGCGGCTGCGGCTGACCGGGGCGGATGGCCGGCACCTCGACATCCGCCAAAGGGTGATCGCGCCGTGACGCTCGCCGCCGCCGAGGTCGCCACCGGTTGCGCGCATTGCGGCGCACCGGTGCGGGGCGCCGGGCGCTTCTGCTGCACCGGCTGCGAGGGCGCGCATGCGCTGGTCGCCGGCCTCGGGCTCGACGCCTTCTACCGCCGGCGGGAGGCGGCCGATGGCGCGCTGCGCCCGGCCCTCGACGCGCCGGCGGTGGATTTCGCCCCGCATGCCCGGGCGGAGAAGGACGGCCAGGCGATCGACCTGATGGTCGCCGGCCTGACCTGCGGTGCCTGCGTCTGGCTGGTGGAACAGGCGCTGGCCGCCGAGCCGGACGTCACACGCGCCCGCGTCGCGCTCTCCTCCCGCCGGCTCACCTTGGCCTGGCGGGGCGAAGCGGCGCGGGCCAACCATTTCGCCGGGCTGCTGGCGCGGCTCGGCTTCCGCGTCGCGCCGTGGTCGCCGGCCTGCCTGCGGGCGACCGAGGATGCCGAGGGGCGCGAGCTGGTCCGCTGCCTTGGCATCGCCGCCTTCGGCGCGATGAACGTGATGATGCTCTCGGTCGCCGTCTGGGTCGGCTGGGACATGGGGGAGGCGACGCGCGGCGCGCTGCATTGGGTGGCGGCGCTGATCGCCCTGCCGGTGGTGCTGATCGCCGGCCGGCCGCTCTACCGCAATGCGCTGGCCGGGCTGCGCGCCGGCCGGCTGACCATGGATCTCGCGGTTTCGCTCGGCGTGCTGGCGACCACCGCGATGTCGGTCAGCGAGGCGGCGCGGAACGGCCCCTATACCTGGTTCGACGGCGCCACCGCGCTGCTGGCCCTGCTGCTGGCCGGCCGGGTGCTGGACCGCGCGGCGCGGCGCCGGGCGCGCCAGGCGGTGGCGGAATTGCTGACGCTGCAGGACGGCACGGTCACGCGCCTGGCGCCGGACGGCACGGCGCAGGCGCTGCCGGCCGGGCAGCTCCGCGCCGGCGACCGCATCCTGGTCGCCGCCGGGGAACGGCTGCGGCTGGATGCCGTGCTGGCGGAGGGCGAGGCGCTGCCCGATGCCAGCGCCACCACTGGCGAGAGCCTGCCGCGGCATGTCGCGGCGGGGGAGGCGCTGCCGGCCGGCGCGGTGAACATGGGCGCGCCCTTCGTCGCCACCGTCA
>JBMOJU010000531.1:0-2765 GCA_049315625.1 Paracraurococcus sp. | reverse complement strand
CATGCCGGCGATCGCCAGACGGTGGTGTTCTGCTCGACCGTGCCTCACGCCGAGGGTGTGGCCAGTGGCTATCGTCAGGCTGGTGTATCAGCCGCCACTGTGACAGGCGAGATGCCGGAGCAAGATCGCCGGCGTGTCCTGGCCGCATATGCCGCCGGCAAGCTCCAGGTCGTGGTCAATGTCGCAGTGCTGACCGAGGGCTGGGACCACCCACCGACCTCCTGCGTCGTGCTGCTGCGGCCCAGCTCCTTCAAAAGCACGATGATCCAGATGGTCGGCCGCGGGCTGCGCACCGTCGATCCGGCCGAGCATCCCTGCATCGTCAAACGCGACTGCATCGTGCTGGATTTCGGCACCTCGTCGCTGCTGCACGGGTCTCTCGAACAGGATGTCGACCTGGAGGGCTACGAGCCCGAGGGCGAGGCGCCGACCAAGACCTGCCCGCATTGCAAGGGGGAGATCCCGCTGGCCTGCACAGCCTGTCCGCTCTGCGGCGCCGATCTGATCGTGCCGGTGGTGCCAGGGACGGTCAGTGAACACCCGGACGGCTCGCTCTCCCAATTCATCATGACGGAGATCGATCTTCTCAAGCGCTCCGCCTTCCAGTGGTGCGACCTGTTCAACGATGACGCCGCGCTGCTGGCCAATGGGTTCAACGGCTGGGCGGGCATCTTCTTCCTGAACGGGGCTTGGCACGCAGTCGGCGGCGCCAAAGAGGAGCGGCCCCGCCTGCTGTCCATCGGCGAGCGGCTGGTGGCACTGGCCGCGGCAGACGACTGGCTGAACGCGCATGAGACCGACGAGAGTGCCCACAAAAGCAAGCGTTGGCATCGCGAGCCGGCGACGGAACGCCAGCTGATCCACCTGCCGCCGGAGGCCCGCGCCGATCTCGGCATGACCCGGTACCGGGCATCAGCGCTGCTGACCTTCCAGTTCAACAAGCAGACGATCCGCAGCCTGGTGCGCAAGGCTCAGCCCGCCGCGCTGGGTCAGGCCGCATGACGGGCCATGCGCAACCCCGTCCCGCCCTGCGCCATCTGCCGCCGCTCCACGCGCGGGTTTGGCTGGTTCGAGCCGACCCGGAGCCGACCGCCACGGCCTGCCACTTCCTTCTGCAGCATGGCCTGCCAGGCGCTGTGGACCACCCTTGCCGCGAGGAGCGCACCCGCCGTGGTTGACCTCACCGAACAGGAACAGGCTGCCATCCGCGCCACCATGCGCCCGCTCGGCGAATGCCTGGGCGAGATCGGCTGGCAGACCCGGCTGATCGATCTGACCGAGCCGCAGGTGCTGACCCTCATCGAGGTCGCCGTCGGCGGCTTCCAGGAGGCGATGCATGCCACGGCCCAGCAGGCGAGCGCCCCACACCGCCCGCTCACCGCGGCGGAGGCGCCCTTCTGATGCTGGACTTCAATAGCCGCAGCCAGACCGCGGGCCATGTCAACGCCGCCATCGATGCGGCGCTGGTCGCCGGCAACGCCGCCGCCCCGCCGCGGACCTATCTGGGCGGGTCGCGCCTCGGCCATGCCTGCGAGCGGGCGCTGCAATTCGAGTTCGTGAAGGCGCCGAAGGATGAGGGTGCCGACTTCGACGGCCGGCTGCTGCGCATTTTCGGGATCGGGCACGCGCTGGAGGATGTCGCCGTCGCCTGGCTGCGCGCCGCCGGCTTCGATCTCTACACCCGCCGTGGCGGTGGCGAGCATGGTGAGCAATTCGGCTTCTCGGTCGCGGGTGGTCGCATCCGTGGCCATGTCGATGGCGTCTTCGCCGGCGGGCCCGCGATCCCCGGCATGGCCTTCCCCGCGCTGTGGGAATGCAAGACCATGAACGCCAAGTCCTGGCGTGAGACGTCCAGCAAAGGGGTAGCGGCCAGCAAGCCAATCTACGCGGCGCAGATCGCCGTCTACCAGGCCTATATGGACGCCAGCGTCCCGGGCGTGGCGGACAATCCGGCGCTGTTCACCGCCATCAACAAGGACACCGCCGAGCTTCACCACGAGCTGGTGCCGTTCAACGCTGAGCTGGCGCAGCGCATGTCGGACCGCGGCGTGCGCATCCTTGCCGCCACCGACGCCGGCGAATTGCTGCCCCGCATCGCCGCCCAGGCCGATTATTTCGAGTGCCGCTTCTGCCCCTGGGCAAAGCGCTGCTGGGCGCAGCCAGCATGAATGCCTGGGGTGACTTCAACGATGCCGCGCCGCCGGCCGATGACGGCGTGGGCGACATTCCCGCCGGTGGGAACATCGAGATCGATCGGCTTCCCAGCGCTGGGCAGTCGGTGCCGCCTGCTGGCCGTCATGTCGCGCCAGACGTTGAGCAGATCGCCACCTTCCTGGACGTGGTCTTCGGTTATTGCGACGGGCTGATCCCGGTCCGTGGCTTCGTCGACCAAGGCCAGGGGCTCAACACCCGGCCGCACAATATCTGGACGCCCGCGGATCGATCGGCACTGGCGGTCCTCGCCACCTATGCCAGCTGGGCCGCGCGCGAAGGCAGCGCCGTCTATGTCATCCCCGGCACCGTCGCCGAGCAGGGTCAGGCCCGCGCCGAGCATGTGTTGCAGATGCAGACGGTGTTGGTCGATCTCGACGCCGGCGACATCGCCGCCAAACTGGCGCATCTGGTCCAGCATCTCGGTGCGCCGACCCTGCTGGTCGAGAGCGGCGGCCGCACCGCCGACGGCGCCGCCAAGCTGCACGCCTGGTGGCGGCTCTCTGAGCCGGCCGAGGGGCCGGATCTTACCCGCCTCTGCGCGGTGCGCGGTG
>JBMOJU010000530.1:0-2780 GCA_049315625.1 Paracraurococcus sp. | reverse complement strand
TGGTCGAGGTCTTCGCCGACGTGGTCGCCGACCCGCTGGCCGACGGCATGAACGCCGATGGCCCCTTCGCCGGCGAGCCCTACCTGATGAAGGATCTCGGCCCCACGCTGAAGGGGCGGTTGCAGGAGATGGGCTCGCTGCTCATGCGCGGGCACCGCGCCGCGGCGGACAGCCACCTGGCGGGCCGCATCCGGCAGGCCGGGCTGAACGTGATCGGCCGCAGCACCACGCCGGAATTCGGCTGCTGCAGCGCCGCCGGCAACCCGGCGGTCTATGTCACCCGCAACCCCTGGGACACCGGCTACACCACCAACGGGTCATCGGCCGGCAGCGGCGCGATGGTCGCCGCCGGCGCGCTGCCGATCAGCCACGCGACCGATGGAGGCGGGTCCATCCGCATCCCGGCCGGGGCCTGCGGCAATATCGGGCTGAAGGTCTCCCGCGGGGTCTTCTCGATCGCGCCGGCGGCGTCCGACCTGACCGGGCTGGTCTCGATCCAGGGCTGCCATACGCGGACCGTGCGCGACACCGCGCTGTTCGTCGATGCCTGTCGCGGCGGCGCGCCGGGCGAGTTCATGCCATTCTGGTCGCCGGCCGAGCCCTATACCGACCTGATCCGCCGCGACCCGCCGCGGCTGCGGATCGCGCTGTCGCACGAATGGGGCGACTACCGCGCGACGCCGCACCTGGTGGCGGAGCTGGAGAAGGCCGGGCGGCTGCTGGAAGGGCTGGGGCATGTGGTGGAGTGGGCGCTGCCCGCCCTCGATTTCCGCGCCGCCTTCGCCGCGCAGACCGAGTGCTACATCGGCAATTTCGCGCAGACGGTGGGCAACCTGATCGCCGCGCGCGGGCTGGACCGGCCGCCTGAGGGGCTGGTCGAGCCGATCAACATCCGCATCTGGGAGGCGGGCCGGCACTTCAGCTTCACCGACCGGGCGCGGATGCAGGCGGTGTTTAACGCGACCTCCCGCACCTTCGGCAGCTTCTTCGAGGAGTGGGACATCATCCTGACGCCGGTGACCGCGCTGCCGACGCCGCGGATCGGCGCGACGGAATACCTGACGATCAGCGACAACCCCTCGGTGCTGGACTGGTTTGGCAATCTCTGGCGGCAATTCGCCTATACGCCGCTGGCCAATCTGTGCGGCATCCCGGCGATCTCGCTGCCGATGGGGATGCAGGAGAACGGGCTGCCGCTGGGCATCCAGGCGCAGGCGCGGCAGGCGCATGATGGGTTGCTGTTGCAGCTGGCGGCGCAGGTGGAGCGGGCGCTGGGCGGGGCATGGAACGGCGGGCGGCGGCCGGGCGTGCATGTGGCCGCGGCATGACCGCCGCTTGGTCCAGGCCTGCATCGGGTCCCGGTCGTCGACCCGGGCGACGGCGTGGCACGACGGGTCGAAGAACGCCGCATGACCCGTGGCGGCGGACACCCGGAGATAGGCCCGCCGCGCCCGGGCGCTGCTAGTACTTCATGCGGAGGTCCACCTGAAGCCGCTGAGACAGGTTTCGGAGTGCCTCACGGACGCTGATGCCCTTGGTGGCTATCGTTTCGAACGCCGGCACGTTGCCCGGATTGAGCGCGCCCTGCATGTCGGCGACTGCGGCAATCTCCGGCAGATCGCGCTTGTTGTATTGGATGACCCAGGGCGTGCTCGCCAGGTCGAGGCCGTTCTGCGCCAGGCCTTGGCGCAACAGGTCAAGCTCCTGCAGGTTCGCGTCGACGCGGGTCACCAGCGAGTCCGCCACGAAGACGATCCCGTCAACGTCCTTCAGCAGGCTGATCTTGCTTGCCGTAGAGGGGGTCTGGCCAGGCAATACGTAAAGGTGCAGGCGGGTCGATAAGCCTCTGGTGTTGCCCAAGCTCAACGGCACATAATCGAAGTGATGAATTTGATCATCTCCGCTGGTCGGTTTGATGAATTCTCCTTTGATGGCCTCGCCGGCCGTCTGGTAAATGTAGTTCATGCTTGTGGCCTTGCCGGAGAGGCCAGGACCCCAATAAACGATCTTGCAATTTATTTCCCTTTTTGCCCGATTTAGCGTGGACATTTTGGATCTCCGAACAGCCGGTGTTTTTGCACTCGTTGTATCTCACTTCAATGTGATGGGATTGATGTAATAGCGCAAGTCCGTTCTGCTGAGGTACGCGCGCGTCCCCAGCCAACAATGGCGTAAGCCGGTCGCTTTCGCCGCGGCGGTACGACCTGTCGCGCGGGGCTGGTGGCGCCGCCCTTACGGCCGCACCCCATGCGCCCGCATCCCCGGCTCCAGCACCCGCTCCGCCAGCCCGGCGAAGTCGCACAGCAGCCGCCGCGTCTGCCGCGGGTCGATGATCTCCTCCACCCAGAAGGCCTCCGCCGTCCGCAGCGGGGACCGCAGCAGCTGCAGCCTTGCCTCGATCTCCGCCAGCGCCGCGCCGCGGTCCTCCGCCGCGTCGAGGTCGGCGCGGTACGCCGCCTCGATCCCGCCCTCCAGCGGCAGGCTCCCCCACCGCGCACTAGGCCAGGCATGCCGCACCGAGAAGCGGCTGGCCGGCTGGTGCACCACGCCGGCGACGCCGAAGGCATTGCGGACGATGATGGTGCACCACGGCACGGTGGACTGGTTCACCGCCGCCATCGCCCGCACGCCCCAGCGGATGGTGGCGCGCTGCTCCGCCTCCAGCCCGATCATGAAGCCGGGGCAGTCCATCAGGTAGACCACCGGCAGGTGGAAGGTCTCGGCCAGGTCGACGAAGCGGATCACCTTCTGGCACGTGTCGGCGCTCCAGGCGCCGCCGT
>JBMOJU010000134.1:0-12480 GCA_049315625.1 Paracraurococcus sp. | reverse complement strand
CACCGGCCGCGCCGCCTTCTGCAACCTGCATTCCACCGCCGGTGTCGGCCACGCGCTGGGCAATGTCTTCACCGCCTACCGCAACCAGGCGCCGCTGGTCATCACCGCCGGGCAGCAGGCGCGCAGCCTGCTACCAGGCAACCCCTTCCTCGGCGCGACCGACGCGGCCAGCTTCCCCAAGCCCTACGTGAAATGGTCCTGCGAGCCGGCCCGGGCGGAGGACGTGCCGGCCGCGATCGAGCATGCCTTCCACGTGGCGATGCAGCGGCCCTTCGGCCCGACCTTCGTCTCCATCCCCAGCGACGACTGGGCGGCGCCGGCATCCGCCCAGCCGCTGCGCCGCGTCAGCCGCGACATGGCGCCCGACCCGGCACTGCTGGCGGAATGCGCCGCGGCGCTGGCCGCCGCGCGCAACCCGGTACTGGTGATCGGGCCGGAGGTGGATGCCGAGGGCGCCGGCGAGGCCGCGGTGGCATTGGCGGAGACGCTGCGCGCCCCGGTCTGGGCCAGCCCCTTCAGCGCCCGCGTCTCCTTCCCCGAGGAGCATCCGCTCTTCGCCGGCTTCCTGCCCGCGGCACCGCCGGCGGTGTCGAACGCCCTCTCCCCGCACGACCTGGTGCTGGTGCTCGGCGCGCCGGTCTTCACCTTCCACGTCGCCGGCGACTGCGCGCTGTTCACCAGCGGCACGCCGCTGTTCCACCTGACCACGGACGGCGAGGCGCTGGCCGCCGCGGGCACCGGCACGGGGATCCAGGGCAGCCTGCGGCTCGGCCTGCCGGCGCTGGGGGCGCTGCTGCCGCAGGCCGAACGCGCCCCGCCACCGCCCCGCACCCGGCCGGCGCCGCCACCCGCGACCAGCCCGATCACCGCCGAGTACCTGTTCCACACCCTGTCCCGCCTGCTGCCGCGGGAGGCGATCGTGGTGGAGGAGGCGCCCTCCCACCGCCCGGCGCTGCAGGCGCATCTGCCGATCCGCGACTGGGGCGGCTTCTACACCATGACCAGCGGCGGGCTGGGCTATTCGCTGCCGGCCTCGGTCGGCATCTCGCTGGCGCATCCCGGGCGGCGCATCGCCGCGATCATCGGCGATGGCTCAATGATGTATTCGATCCAGGCGCTGTGGACCGCGGTGCAGCAGGCGCTGCCACTGACCGTGGTGGTGGTGAACAACAGCGGCTACGGCGCCATGCGCAGCTTCAGTCGGGTGATGGGGACGGAAGGTGTGCCAGGCATCGACCTGCCCGGGCTGGATTTCGTGGCGCTGGCGCAGGGCATGGGCTGCCCGGGGATGCGCATCGACGACCCGAAGTTGCTGGCCGATGCGCTGGCCGCGGCATTGCGCCAAGCTGGCCCGATGCTGGTCGAGGTGGCGGTCGATGCCGCCATCCCGACGCTCTATCACAAGGCTTGAAGGACACGACGGACATGCCGCCGATCTTCCCAACGCGGCGCCGCGCCCTGCTCGGCGTCGCCGCACTCCTGCCCGCCGCGCGCGCCGGGGCGCAGGCGCCCTGGCCGGCCCAGCCGATCCGCTTCGTCGTCCCCTTCCCGCCCGGCGGCCTGGCCGACCTGCTGGCGCGACCGCTGGCGGCGCGGCTGCCGCAGTTGCTGGGCCAGCCGGTGATCGTCGAGAACCGGCCCGGCGCCGGCGGCACCATCGGCGCCGACCTGGTCGCAAAGGCGGCGCCCGACGGCTACACCTGGATGCTCGGTTCGATCGGCACGCTGGCGGTCAACCAGTTCCTCTATGCCCGGATGCCCTACGAGACGCGCAGCGCCTTCGCGCCGACATCCCTGTTGATCAACACGCCGAAGGTGATCGCGGTCGGCGCCGGCAAGCCGTGGCAGACGCTGGCCGAGCTGATCGCCGCGGCGAAGGCGGCGCCAGGCACGCTCAGCGCCGGCTCGGCCGGCAACGGCACCAGCCTGCATATCGCGCTGGAGCTGTTCAAGCGGCAGGCAGGCGTCGATATCGTGCATGTCCCCTATCGCGGCGCCGCGCCGGCGGTGACCGACCTGGTGGCCGGCCGCATCGACCTGATCATCGACAACGTGCCGAACATCCTGGCGCAACTGCGCGATGGCGGGGCGCGACCGCTGGCGGTGGCGACACCCGCCCGCCTGCCGCAACTGCCCACGGTGCCGACCACGACCGAGGCCGGGCTGCCCGGCTTCCTGTTCGGCACCTGGTTCGGCCTCGCCGCGCCCGCCGGCACGCCGGCGCCGGTGCTGGCGCGCATGGCGGAGGCGGTTGACATGGCGCTACGCGAGCCCGAGATCGGCGGCCGCTTCGCCGATCAGGGCGCCATCGTCGGCGGCGGCACGCCGGCGCAATTCGCCGCTTTCATCGCGCAGGAGACGGCGCGGCTTGAGCCGGTGATCCGCGAGGCCGGCATTCGCGCCGAGTAGTCAGAACGCGATCTGCACCTTCATCGCCCGGCTCCGGTCGCCGGCCAGCTCGAAGGCTGCGACCGCCTCGCCGATTGGCATCGTCGCCGTCAGCAGCGGCATCGGGTCGATGGCGCCGCGGCCGAGCAATTCCACCGCCAGCGGGAATTCCTCCTGGAAGCGGAAGGTGCCGCGCAGCGCGATCTCCTTCGCCACCAGGGCCGAGAGCGGCAGGGCCACGTCACCGCCCAGGCCGAGCTGCACGATGGTGGCCCCCGGCCGCGCCACCTCGATCGCGGTCTTCAGCGCCGCAGCGCTGCCGCTGGCCTCGAACACCACGTCGAAATACCCCTTGTCCGCCGCATAGCCGCGCAGCGCGTCCGGGTCCTCGGACACCGCCACGGTGCGGTCGGCGCCCATGCGACGCGCGGTCAGCAACGGGGCGGCAAGCAGGTCGGTGGCGGCGATCTCCCGCGCGCCAGCGTGGCGGGCAACGGCGATGGCCAGTGCGCCGATCGGCCCGGCACCGGTCACCAGCACCCGCGCGCCCATCAGCGGCCCGGCCTGCCGCGCCGCATGCAGGCAGACCGAGAGCGGCTCGGCGAAGGCGGCCAGGGTCGTGTCCATGCCCGCCGGCAGCATGACGGCACGCGCCGCCTCGCAGACCAGGGTCTCGGAGAACCCGCCCTGCACATGCGGCAGCCGCATGGCGCTGCCGTAGAAGCGCATGTCGAGGCAATGGTTGGGCTGCCCGGCCAGGCAGAAGCGGCAGGCGCCGCAGGGCAGGCTCGGGTTCACCGCGACGCCGGCGCCGAGCGCGAGGTGCGAGACGCCCTCCCCCAGCGCCTCGATGGTCCCGGCAACCTCATGGCCCAGCACCATGGGCTCCCGCAGCCGGACCGCGCCGAAGCCACCATGCTGGTAGTAGTGCAGGTCGGAGCCGCAGATGCCGCCGTTGCGGATGCGGATGCGCACCTGCCCGGGGCCGGGGTCGCGCGGCGCGTGCTCCTCGACCCGCAGGTCCTTCGGCGCGTGGATGACGACGGCGCGCATCACTTCACCTCGGTCAAAAGTGGGCGGCCAGTAAAATGCGCCGCCACGTTGTCGCGCATCAACTGGCCCATGGCCTTGCGGGTCTCGACCGTCCCGCTCGCCGCATGCGGCGCCAGCAGGACATTGGGCAACTCCGCAAAGGCCGGGTCGATCGCCGGCTCATTCCAGAACACGTCCAGCCCGGCGAGCCGGATGCGGCCCGCGCCGATCGCCTCCAGCAGCGCCGCCTCGTCGCAGCAGGACCCGCGGGAGACGTTGACGAAGATGCTGCCGGGCCGCAGCGCCTCGAAGGCAGCGCGGTCGATCAGCCCCTGGGTGGTCGGCCCGCCCATGGCGCAGCAGACCAGGATGTCGACGGTCGGGGCGAGCGACGCCGGCGTCGGGTGCCAGGCAAAGGAGACGTCGGCCTTTCGGGTACGGCCGCTGTAGCTGATCGTCATCCCGAAGCCCTCCGCCCGGTGCGCCACCGCGCGGCCGATGCGGCCCAGCCCGACGATGCCGATCCGCTTGCCCCAGACGCGCGTGGTCAGCGGCATGGAGCCGTCCTTGGTCCAGGACCCGTCGCGCACCCAGCGATCGGCCTTCGGCACCTCCCGCGCCACGCCCAGCAGCAACGCGAAGGCCATGTCGGCCACGTCCTCGGTCAGGACATCGGGCGTGTTGGTCACCGGAATGCCGTGCGCCGCGCACCAGCCCTTGTCGATGGCGTCGATCCCGACGCCGTAGCAGGCGACCAGGCCGAGCTTCGGCAGCCGCCCCATCAGCGCGGCCGAGGCGCCGATCTCGCCCTTGGTGACGATCGCGCTGATGTTCGGCGCGTGCTCGGCCAGGAAGGCTTCCTCATCCGATGCCTCGTACAGCAGCCGCAGCGTGTAGTGCTCGGCCATCGGCGCCAGATCCCAATCGGGAAGGACGCCCATGACCAGAAGCTCCGGCTTGTCCAAGGACGCCTCCCCTGCTTGTCTCGCCGGCGTGTAGGGGATGGATGCATGTCGCTCAAGCTGTTCGACCTGACCGGGCGCCGCGCCCTGGTCACCGGCTCCAGCCAGGGGATCGGCCTGGCGTTGGCCCGTGGCGTCGGCCAGGCTGGCGCCAGCGTGGTGCTGAACGGGCGCGACGTGGCCAAGCTGGAAAAGGCCGCCGCCGGGCTGCGCTCGGATGGCATCGCCAGCGTGGACATCGCCGCCTTCGACGTGACCGACAGCGATGCGGTGAATGCCGGCGTCGCCCGGATCGAGGCCGAACTCGGCCCGGTCGACATCCTGTTCAACAATGCCGGGGTGAACCTGCGCGGCGCGCTGGACGCCATGCCCGACGCGACCTGGCATGAGGTGATCGCCACCAACCTGCACAGCGCCTTCTATGCTGCGCGGGCGGTTTCCAAGGGGATGATCGCCCGGCGTCGCGGCAAGATCATCAACACCTGCAGCGTGATGAGCATGCTCGGTCGTCCGACCACCGGTCCCTATACGGCATCCAAGGGCGCCATCGGCATGTTGACCAAGGCGATGTGCGCCGACTGGGCGCAGCACGGGCTGCAATGCAACGGCATCGCCCCCGGCTATTTCAGCACGGAGCTGACCGCGCCGCTGCGCGCCAATACCGAGTTCAACGACTGGCTGTGCAAGCGGACCCCGGCCGGCCGCTGGGGCGAACTGCCCGAACTGGTCGGCGCGGCGATCTTTCTCGCCTCCGACGCCTCCTCCTACGTCAACGGGCACCTGCTGTATGTTGACGGCGGCCTCACCAGCGTGGTTTGAGCAACGCCAAGATCCCTGGGAGGAACAATCGATGATTTCGCGCAAACGCCTCTTCGCCGGCGCTGCCCTGGCCACTCCGGCACTGTTCAGCAGCGCCGCCCAGGCCCAGCAGGCCGGCCCGATCACCACTGCCGACATCATCAAGCGCGGCAAGGCCCGCATCGGCGTGGTCACCGGCGCGCCGCCCTTCGGCATGGTCGACCCGACGGGCACCCCGATCGGCTACGACATCGACGTCTCCCGCCTGCTGGCGAAGTACCTGGGCGTCGAGGCGGAGATCAGCTCGCTCACCCCGCCCTCCCGCATCCCGGCGCTGGAGACCGGCAAGGTCGATTTCCTCTGCGCGACCCTGGGTGCCACGCCGGAGCGTGCGCGCACGGTGATGTTCACCATGCCCTATAGCGCCTTCCGCATGATGGTCATGGCGAAGAAGGACAGCCCGATCGCCAAGCTCGAGGATCTGGTCGGCAAGAAGGTCGGCGTTCCCCGCGGTACGCCGCAGGAGCAGGCGCTGATGCGCAGGGCGCCGAAAGGCACCCAGATCGTCCGCTTCGAAGATGACGCGACCAGCGCCCAGGCGCTGATCGTCGGCCAGATCGACGCCTGCGGCATCCCCGACACCATCGGCGGCGAGATCGCCAAGACCCGGCCCGAGGCCGGCCTCGAGAACAAGTTCCTGCTGTTCAATCAGCCGAACTGCATGACGGTCCGCAAGGACCAGTTCGAAATGCGGCAATGGCTGCAGAACACCATCTACTTCATGAAGGGCAATGGCGAGTTGGACGAGCTCGCCACCAAGTGGACCGGCAGCCCGCTGCCGGCCGACCTGCCGGTCTTCTGAGTGGGCTTCCAGTTCCAGTTCGGCGCGGTCTTCGCCCGCAGTGACCTGCTGATCGAGGGGCTGTGGCTGACGCTGCAGCTCGCCGCGGTCGGCATCCTCGGCGGTGCCATGCTCGGCACGCTGCTGGCGATGCTGCGCAGCCTGGCGCCGCGGGCGGTGGGTGTACTGATCGACTGCTATGTCGAGCTGATCCGCAACACGCCCTTTCTGGTTCAGCTGCTGATCATCTATTTCGGCCTGCCCTCCCTCGGCGTGAAGCTTTCGGCGGAGCAGGCCGCGCTGATCGGCCTCATCATCTATCTCGGCGCCTACGTCACCGAGATCATGCGCGCCGGCATCGAGAGCGTGCACCGCAGCCAGATCGAGGCCGGCCTGTCCCTGGCGATGAGCCGCTGGCAGGTCTTCCGCCACGTGGTCCTGGCACCCGCCGTGGCACGGGTCTGGCCGGCACTGGCCAGCCAGTTCACGCTGGTCATGCTCGCCACCTCGGTCTGCTCCTTCATCTCGGTGCAGGAGCTGTCGGCCCAGGCGTCGAACATCGAAAGCGACACCTTCCGCAGCTTCGAGACCTACATCACCGTGGCGGGGATCTACCTGGTGCTGGCGCTGGCGTTGCGCGTCCTGCTCTCCGGGCTTGGCGCGCTGATGTTCCCCGCCGGGTCCGGTCTCGGCCGGCTACGCCAAGGGGGGGCGTGACCAGCCGATGATCCGGGAATTCACCCAGTCCGAGTTCATCTTCATCCTGACCTCGGCACGCTGGACGCTGCTGCTGACGCTGCTCTCGCTGGCGCTCGGCGGGGTGTTCGGCTTCGTGGTGGCGATCGCAAGGACCGCGCGCTTCGCCCCGCTGCGCCTGTTGGCCTCCGGCTGGATCGCCGTGGTGCAGGGCATCCCGGTGCTTATCCTGCTGTTCCTGTCTTATTACGGCCTGGCGCTGGCGGGCCTTGACCTGCCGCCGCTGGTCGCCGCCTCGGTGTCGATGTCGCTCTATGCCAGCGCCTATCTCGGCGAGATCTGGCGCGGCGCCATCCAGGCCGTTCCCTGGCAGCAATGGGAGGCCTCGGCGGCGCTCGCCTTCTCCCGCCCGCAGCAATATCGCTACATCATCCTGCCGCAGGCGGTGCGCATCGCCGTGCCGCCGACCGTCGGCTTCATCGTCCAACTGGTGAAGAACACCTCCATCGTCTCGATCATCGGGGTGGTGGAGCTGGCGCGGGCCGGCAACCTGGTCAACAACGCCACCTTCTCGCCCTTCAAGGTCTTCGGCACGGTGGCGCTGATCTACTTCGCCATCTGCTGGCCGATCTCGCTGCTGGCCCGGCGCCTGGAAGGGAAGCTCAATGCCAGTCGTGCAGGTTGAAGGCGTCCACAAGCGCTTCGGCGCTGTGGAGGTGCTGAAGGGCATCGACCTCAGCGTCGAGCCAGGCGAGGTCGTCGCCATTATCGGCCGCAGCGGCTCCGGCAAGTCCACCCTGCTGCGCTGCATCAACGGCCTCGAACAGATCCAGTCCGGCCGGATCGAAGTGGCCGGGCACGGGCTGGATGCCAGCGCCCGCGGCCTGCGCGACCTGCGCAAGGATGTCGGCATCGTCTTCCAGAGCTACAATCTCTTCCCGCACCTGCGGGTCGGCGAGAACATCATGCTGGCGCCGCGCGTCGTGCTCGGCGTCTCCAGGGCCGAGGCGAAGTCCCGGGCGCAGGAGGTGCTGGCCGAGGTCGGCCTGGCCGAGCGCTTCGACGCCTGGCCCGACAACCTCTCGGGCGGCCAGCAGCAGCGCGTGGCGATCGCCCGCTCCCTGGCGATGCGCCCGAAGGTGATGCTATTCGACGAGGTGACCAGCGCGCTCGACCCCGAGCTGACCGGGGAGGTGCTGGCAACCATGGAACGGCTGGCGGCGCATGGCATGACCATGCTGCTGGTGACGCATGAGATGGCCTTCGCCCAGCGGGTCGCCACCACCACCGTCTTCATGCACCAGGGCAAGGTGTGGGAGATGGGGCCCTCTGCGAAGATCTTCGGCGCGCCGGAGACGGCCGAGTTAAAGCAGTTCCTCGGCGGCGGGTTGAAGTAGCCCGCCACGCCGGCTTGACGCCGTGGCGTCTGCGGGGAAAGTTGCGCCGGTATAGATAGCCAGCGAACCAAAGGGAGGGCCACAACGCCCATGAGCATCAACGGCAAGGCCTATATCGCGGGCGCCTTCGAGCACCCGACGCGCAAGGCCGACGACAAATCCGTGGCGCAATTGCATGCGGAGGTCGCCTACGGCGCGCTGCAGGATGCCGGCCTGACCAAGGACGACGTCGACGGCTTCTTCTGCACCGGCGCGGCGCCCGGCCTCGGCCCGCTGAACATGGCCGACTACCTCGGCCTGACCAAGCTGCGGCACCTCGACAGCACCGATGTCGGCGGCAGCAGCTATGTCCTGCATGTCGGCCACGCGGCGGAAGCGATCGCGCTCGGCCTCTGCGACATCGCGCTGGTGACGCTGGCCGGGCGGCCGCGGGCCGAGGCGATGGCGACCGGTACCGCGCCGCGGTCCTGGGGCGTCAACGTCCCCGACGACCCCTTCGAGATCCCCTACGGCCGCACCGTCGCCAACGCCTATGCGATGTGCGCGATGCGGCACATGCATGAGTTCGGCACCACCAGCGAACAGCTCGCGTGGATCAAGGTCGCGGCCAGCCACCACGCGCAGTGGAACGAGCATGCGATGCTGCGCAAGGTCGTCACCGTCGAGGATGTGGTGAACAGCCCGATGGTGTCCGACCCACTGCACCGCCTCGATTGCTGCGTCATCTCGGATGGCGGCGGGGCGCTCATCATCACCCGGCCCGAGATCGCCAAGTCGCTGAAGCGCCCACTGGTCAAGGTGAAGGGCCATGGCGAGGCGACCAAGAACCAGAATGCCGGCTACACCGACCTGACCTTCTCCGGTGCCCGCTTCTCCGGCCCGCGCGCCTTCGAGGAAGCCGGCGTCACGCCGGCCGATATCCAGTACGCGTCGATCTACGACAGCTTCACCATCACGGTGCTGATGCAGCTGGAAGACCTCGGCTTCTGCGAGAAGGGCCAGGGCGGGAAGTTCGTCGCCGACGGCAACCTCATCTCCGGCGTCGGCAAGCTGCCCTTCAACACCGATGGCGGCGGGCTCTGCAACAACCACCCGGCCAACCGCGGCGGCATGACCAAGGTGATCGAGGCGGTGCGGCAGCTGCGCGGCGAAGCCCATCCGAAGGTCCAGGTGCCCGGCTGCGCCCTGGCGCTGGCGCATGGCACGGGCGGGCTGCTCGGCACCCGGCACGGCAGCGCGACCGTCGTCCTGGAGAGGGAATAAGCACCATGGCCACACCTGCTTCGAACCGCGCCCTCCCGGCCATCCAGGTCGACCCGACCAACAAGCCGTATTTCGATGCGGCGCGCGAAGGCCGGCTGCTGATCGGCCTCTGCAAGGATACCGGGAAGTACTTCTGGTACCCGCGCGGCTGCTCCCCTTTCACGCTCTCGAACAATGTCGAGCTGGTGGAGGCCAAGGGCACCGGCACGATCTACACCTACACCGTGATGCGGACGAAGGAGCCGTATTCGGTGGCCTATGTCGAGCTGGATGAGGGCGTCCGCGTCTTCACCAACATCGTCGATTGCGACCTGGACAGCCTGACGATCGGCCAGAAGGTGAAGGTGGTCTTCAAGCCGACCCAGGGTGACAGCCCGCCGGCGACCATGTTCACCCCGGCCTGACCCGGTCGGGCGGGGGACCAACACCCCCGCCCGCCGGAGTTGCGCCGGCGCAAGGCGCACGGCGGCCCAGGGGATACCATCTGCGCTGCGATCCTACGCTGGAGGAAACGGATGCCGATGGTCCATCTCGGCTGCGATGAGGGCCCCGTCGCGGTCGTCACCCTGAACCGCGCCGCGGCGCGCAACAGCCTTTCCCGCGCCATGCTCGCCGCGCTGCAGGACACGCTCGACACGCTCAGCGGCCTGGACCACGTCCGCTGCGTCGTGCTGACGGCCGAGGGGCCGGCCTTCTCGGCGGGCCACGACCTCAAGGAAATCACCGCGCACCGCGCCGACGCGGATGGCGGCCGCGCCTTCTTCGCCGAGACCATGGCGGCCTGCGGCGCCGTGATGCAGGCGATCGCCACGCTGCCGCAGCCGGTCATCGCCGCCGTCGAGGGCATCGCCACCGCCGCCGGCGCCCAGCTTGCCGCCACCTGCGACCTGGTCGTCGCCAGCGAAACGGCAAAGTTCTGCACCCCCGGTGTGGATATCGGCCTGTTCTGCACCACGCCCGGTGTCGCCCTCGCCCGCGCCCTGCCGCGCAAGGCGGCGATGGAGATGCTGCTGCTGGGCGAGATGATCCCGGCCGCCGAGGCGCACCGCATGGGGCTGGTCAACCGCGTGGTGCCGCGCGGCGCGGCGCTGTCGGAGGCGATGGCGCTCGCCCACCGCATCGCCGCACGGTCCGCGGTTGCCCTCCGCATAGGCAAGCGCGGCTTCAACCAGCAGGCGGCGCTGCCGCTGGCGGAAGCCTATGCGGCGGCGGGCGCGGTCATGGTAGACAATCTGTTGGCCGAGGATGCCGCCGAGGGGATCGGCGCCTTCCTCGGCAAGCGCACGCCGGAATGGCGGCATCGCTAGGACACACCGCATGGCCGCGCAGGATTACGAGACCGGGCTGGCCCGGAATGCCGCCAACCACCAGCCGCTGACGCCGCTGCTGTTCCTGGAACGCGCGGCGACGGTCTTCCCGGACCACCTGGCGGTGGTGCATGGCGCCCTGCGCCGTCCGTACAAGGTGCTGCGCGACCGCTGCGTCCGCCTCGCCTCCGCCCTGGCCGCGCTCGGCGTCGGCCGCGGCGACACGGTGGCGGCCCTGCTGCCGAACATTCCGGCCATGCTGGAATGCCATTACGGCGTGCCGATGGCCGGCGCGGTGCTGAACACCATCAACACGCGGCTCGATGCCGCGACCATCGCCTATATCCTCGACCACGGGGAGGCGAAGGTGATCATCGCCGACCGCGAATTCCTCCCCGTCCTGCGCCTCGCCCTGACGCAATGTGCCAGCAAGCCGATCCTGGTTGAGGTCGATGATCCGGAGGCGACGGAAGCGGCCCGCGGCATCACCCTCGGCGGCACGGATTACGAGGTGCTGCTTGGTAGCGGCGATCCCGGCTTCGTCTGGCTGATGCCGAATGACGAATGGGATGCCATCGCGCTCAATTACACCTCCGGCACCACCGGCAAGCCGAAGGGCGTGGTCTACCATCATCGCGGTGCGCAGCTGCTGGCCACCGGCAACGTGCTCTCGGCCAGCATGGCGCGGCACCCGGTCTATCTATGGACCCTGCCGATGTTCCACTGCAACGGCTGGTGTTTCCCCTGGACCGTGACCGCCGTCGCCGGCACGCATGTCTGCCTGCGTGCGGTGCGCGGCGCCACGATGTGGGGGCTGATGGCGCAGCATGGGGTGACGCATATGTGCGGCGCGCCGATCGTCATGTCGGCGCTGCTGGATACGCCGGCGGCGGAGAAGCGGGACCTGGCGCACCAGGTGCAGTTCGTCGTCGCCGGCGCGCCGCCGCCGGAAGCCGTGCTGGCCGCGATGCGCGCCGCCGGCTTCGCCGTGCTGCATGTCTACGGCCTGACCGAATGCTACGGCCCCTCCGTCGTCAATGAATGGAACGACGCCTGGAATGCGCTGTCGGCGCCGGATCAGGCGAAGCTGATGGCCCGCCAGGGCGTCCGCTACCAGGCGCTGGAGGCGCTGGACGTCATGGACCCCGAAGGCATGCGGCCGGTCCCGGCCGATGGCACGACGATGGGCGAGGTCATGATGCGCGGCAACGTCGTCATGAAGGGCTACCTGAAGGACGCCAAGGCGACCGAGGCCGCTTTCGCCGGCGGCTGGTTCCATACCGGCGACCTCGCGGTGAAGTATCCGGACGGCTACATCCAGCTCAAGGATCGTTCCAAGGACATCATCATCTCGGGCGGCGAGAACATCTCCTCGATCGAGGTCGAGGACGCGCTCTACAAGCACCCGGCGGTGATGCTGGCCGCGGTGGTGGCCAAGCCCGACGAGAAATGGGGCGAAGTGCCCTGCGCCTTCGTCGAGCTGAAGCCCGACGCGACCGCCACGGAAGCCGAGTTGATCGCGCACTGCCGGCAGCACATGGCGCCCTTCAAGGCGCCGAAGGCGATCGTCTTCGCCGAATTGCCGCGGACCAGCACGGGCAAGATCCAGAAGCACATGCTGCGGAGCCAGGTGCGGGGCGGCTGAGCGCCGTGGCGTAATCCGGGCCCGGGGGCTGGCGGCGCGGCGCCCGCGATGCTATCCCGACCAGCGTCGGAGCGTAGCGCAGCCTGGTAGCGCACTTGTCTGGGGGACAAGGGGTCGTGGGTTCAAATCCCGCCGCTCCGACCATTCGGCG
>JBMOJU010000529.1:0-2794 GCA_049315625.1 Paracraurococcus sp. | reverse complement strand
GGTGAAATTGCGCGAATTCGGATAGGTCGTGTCGCATTTGCTGCGGTTCGGGATGATCCGGCGATGTGGCGGACGTCGCGGCCCGCGCCTGGTTGATTTGGTACGGCCGGTCACGGGCCGAATCGTAGGCGGCGCGCCGCGGGGTCTCAGCCAGCCGGCGCCCAATCGGCGATCGCGGCGAGGGTGGCCGTGGCCGAGTCCTCCAGCCGGCAGGATCGCCGGACATGCGCCCGCGCCGCGTCCCCCAGCGCCGCTCGCCGCGCCGGATCACCCAGCAGGTCGCCGATCAGCCTGGCCAGCCGTGCCGCCGGCTCCGGCCCCGGCGGCAGCGTTGCCACCGCATCGGCCGGGTATTCGGCGGCCGGTCCGGCTGCGTCCACCACCGCGGGCAGCCCCATGCCCAGCGCCCGGACCAGCGCCCCGGAACTCTCCCCGGCGAGCGGATGCCGGAGGTTCACCAGCAGGTCGGCGGCGCGGGCATAGGGCAGGAACTCGGCTTCCGGCAGCCAGCCGGTGACCCGCACCCGGCCCTCCAGGCCAAGCCGGGCGATGCGCCCGGGCAGGTCGAGCGCCGGATCCGGCGCGCCGGCGACGACGTAGAGCAGGCCGGGGAATTCCGCCCGCAGCCGCGCCGCCGCGTCCAGCACCAGGTCGATCCGCTTGGCCGCCGTCGCATGGCCGAGCGAGAGCAGGATCGGCCCGGCCTCCGGCAGGCCGAGCTGCCGGCGCGCCGCCGCCCGGCTCAGCCCATCCGCCGCGGCGACTGCGGGCGAGAGGTGATGCGGCACCACGCGCAGCGGTGGCCCGCCGGGGCGGCGGATACGGCCCGCGGCGAAGCGGCTGTGCAGGATCACGCCCTGGGCCCGGTCCAGCACCTGGCGGTGCAGCGGCAGCAGGAAGCGCAGCCCCGGGTCGAACAGCCCGCGCGCCCGCAGCCGCGCCACCCGCCGCCCGGCCTCGCCAAGCTCGGCCACCAGCGCCGCCTCGTAGCCCGCCGGGTTGCCGCGGCCGAGGGTCAGCGCCTCCACCAGATGGTGCAGCGCCGGGTCGTGCAGCGTGACGATTCCCGGCCGGCGCAGCGCCGCGACATAGGCATGCGCCTGGTCCAGGCCGTTGCCGACCTGATACAGATGCATCCAGCCGCGCAGCGCCGGCCGGCTGCGGTGGTCGAGCACCGAGAGCACCTCCACCCCCGGCAGCGCCACCACGTCCTGCCGCCGGGCGACCACCGCGACCACCGGCAGGGCGCGCGCCAGCTCGGGCAGCAGCTCGGCGGCGTAGCTGGCGATACCCGAGCGCGTCGGCGGCAGCGGGGTGAAGACGACGAGGCCGGGCGGGAGGCGGCTCACCCCGCGCGCCGGGCCTCGAGCGCGAGGAGGCGCGCCTCCATCGCCCGCAGCCGCTGCTCCATCTTCGCCTCGGCCGCGGCGACCAGATCCCCGGCATAGCCGGCGACCAGCCGCGACACCGCCTGCACCGCGGCGTCGCGCGCCGCGCCGGCGTCGCCGCCGACCGGGCCGAGCATGCCGTCCAGCCGTTCCGTCACCTCGCGCCGCAGCGCATTGAGCTCGAAATGCAGCGCGGCGTCGCGCGATTCGATCAGGTCGCCCGTGAAGCCGGCGCCGCCCAGCAGGCCGACCGCCTCCTGCAGCCGCACCACCTCCGCCCGCAACCAGTCGGTCCGCAGGGCGAGCGAGACGGCCAGCACGCGGCTCGGTCCCGGCGGCACGGCCGGGCCGGCGGGGAAGGTGATCCGGGCATTATGGCGGGTGGCCTCCTCGGACGCCGCCACTTCCCGCAGCGCGTCCAGCCGCCGCTCCGGCCGGCCGGCGACGTGTTCGCGGTAGCGCCGGTACCCGGTGGCGTCCGGCCAGCGGCCGAGCGTGGCGAGGTAGAGGTTGACGACGAAATCATGGTCCTCGCCGCCGATCAGGTCGGCGGCGTCGTAGCCGCGGGCGGCCTGGCTGTCGTTGTCCATTGCAACCCCTTGTCGGCCTGGACACTGGCGCGCGCGCGCCGGCCGCGCCAGTCCTACTCGGCGGCGAGGCGCGGCCCGGGCAGGCTGGCGGCCCGTTCGACCGGCGGGACGCCGAGCCGGGCATACAGCGCCTCCAGCCGCGCGGCGTAGCGGTCCGGGCTGAACAGCGCCGCCTGGCGCGGCCCGGCCTCGGCCAGCCGGGCGCGCAGCGCCGGGTCGCGATCGACCGCCTGGATCGCCTGCACCAGGGCGGAGATGTCGTAGGGGTCGACCTTGAGCGCGGCATCCCCCACCACCTCGGGCATAGAGGCGGTGTTGGAGGTGATGACCGGCGTGCCCAGCAGCATCGCCTCCAGCGCCGGCAGCCCGAAGCCTTCGTAGAGCGAGGGGAACAGCACCGCCCGGGCGCCGCGGATCAGGTTCACCAGCAGCCGGAACGGGACGTAGTCCAGCATCATGATGCGGTGCCGGGTGCGCAGGATGGAGCCTTCCTGCGCCAGGTACTTGACGTGGTCGTCGTAGAGCAGCCGCAGCTCTTCCTCCGACTTCCAGGCCTTCTTGCCGACGATGACCAGCGGGCCGGGGACGCCGCTGGCAAGGTAGGCCTGGATCAGCCGCCCGACATTCTTCTTGGGTTCGATGGCGCCGAAGAACATCCAGTACTTGCCGGCCTCCAGCCCGAAGCTGCCGTCGATCTCGGCGCGCACCTGGTCCATCGGCACCTCGCGCAGCCGGCGCGGGATGTCGACCGCCTGGTAGGTGTTGGTCACCCGCTCCTCCGGCAGGCCGAGCAGCGACATGATGTCGCGCTTCGAG
>JBMOJU010000528.1:0-2795 GCA_049315625.1 Paracraurococcus sp. | reverse complement strand
CGCCATGCCGGGCAGCGAAAGCCCCTCCGCCCGCGGCCGTTCGGTGAAGCCATGCCCGGGCAGGTCGGGGGCGACGACGGTGAAATGCCGCGCCAGCAAGGGCAGCAGGTCGCGCCAGGAATGGGTGGCGGCGCCGGTGCCATGGACCAGCAGCAGGACGGGGCCGGTCCCGGCGACCTGGACATGCCAGCGCAGGCCGCCGGCGGCGACCAGGCGGCTGGTGGGGCGGTTCGGCCAGTCGGCGGGGATCACGCGCATCCCAGGGGGCGCTGCCCCCTGGATCCCTGCCGGGGGGCGGGTCGCCCCCCGGGCCCCGACCTGGGTTGGCCGGTCATGCCGCCTCCGCCTGCACGGCGCGGGAGAGGGTGGCGGCGTCGGCGTAGGGGAGGGCGAGGTACTTGGCGCCCATTTCCGCCGCCAGCTTGCGGCCCGCCTCGGCGGGGCGCGGCGAGACATCGACCAGGATGCAGGCGACGCGGGCGGCGCGCAGCGCGCGGGCGGCCTCCAGCGCCTCGGCCTCGGCCCGGGCACGGCCGCCCAGCCCGTCGCGGCCGACATTGGCGCGGCCATCGGTCAGCATCACCAGCAGCGGGGTCTGCCCCTTGCGCCGCACCGCGTCCGCCAGCACCAGCGCCGCATCCAGCGCCGCGGCCACCGGCGTCCCGCCACCGCCCGGCAGGCCGGCCAGGCTGCGCTTGGCCCGCACAAGTGAGGAGGTCGGCGGCAGCAGCAGCTCGGCGCCCTTCCCGCGGAAGGCCAGCAGCGCAACCTTGTCGCGGCGGACGTAGCAATCCGCCAGCAGCAGCTCGACCGCGCCCTTGGCCTCGGCCAGCCGGTTCAACGCGGCGGAGCCGGAGGCATCGACCGCGAAGATCGTCGCGGTCTCCGAGCGCTGGCGGAAGCGGCGGATCCGCAGGTCATCCCGCCGCACCTCGATCCGCGCACCGTCGCGTCCCCGCAGCCGCTGCCAGGGCGCCGCCGCCCGCAGCGTCTCCACCAGCGCCAGGCGCGCCCCACCGCGCGGCTCGCCGACGCGCACGCCGATCGGCCGGCCGCGCCGCGGCGAGGCCTTCTGCGCGCCGGCCTTGCCGGGGGTGCGGGACCCGCTGACCGCGCCGAGCTTCAGCCCAGCCAGCAGGTTGGCCGGCACCGCGGCGGCGGCGGCGGCGAGGATCATGTCCTGCAGGGTCTGCGGGTCGGGCAGCTCGTCCTCGCCCGAGTCGGGCGGCTGTTCGGGCGGCGGTTCGGCCTGCTGGTCCTGCGTCTGGTCCTGCTCCGGCCCCTGGTCCTGTGGCTCGTCCCCGGCGTCGGCCTCGCCCGGCTCAGGCGGCGGCGGCGCCTCGGCGGGCAGGGTCAGCACGCGCGGGCCGAGCACCAGCCGGGCGGCCAGCGCCGCATCGGCCTCGGTCACCGCATCGCGGCCGGCCAGCGCCGCGGCAGCCTGGGCGACGCGCAACGCCAGCACCGGCGCCCGCAGCGTGCCGATCCCGAACGCCAGCGCCGTGCCGCACAGCGCCTCCAGGATGGACTCGTCGGTGCGGATGCCGGGCAGCCGCGCCCGCGCCGCGGCGATGGCGGCGGCGTCGGGCGGCTCGCCCAGCATCTCGCGCGGCCCGATCGGGTGCAGGTTGAGCCGGAAGGCCAGGCGTTCCAGCAGCGCCGCCGGCGGCACCTCGTCCGGCGCCAGCCCTTCGTCCAGCGCGACCACCGCCACGCGGGCCGGGGCGCGCAGCGCCAGGCCATCGCGTTCCGCCACCGCCTCCCCGGTGTCGAGCGCCGCGGCGAGGTGGGCGGCAGTGTTGGCGGTGACGCGCTCGGCCATGGCCAGCAGCAGCACGCCGCCATCGGCCTCCGCCAGCAGGCCGCGCTCGGCGACCGGCCGGCCGGCCGCCAGCGTCGCGGTCAGGTCCAGCCCGCCCAGCAGCCGGCTGTCGCCGACCGCGAGCGGCACGCGGCGCCAGGGCGTGGCCGCCGGCAGCATTCCGCGCAGCAGCGCCAGCCAGGCGTCGCGCACCGGCCCCGGCATGGCGCGCAGCACGGCGCCGCCGAGGCCGACGGGATCGATGGCGAGCAGCGCGGCCGCCTGCGTCGCCTCCGCCCAGGGGGCCGGCTGATCGGGCCCCGGCGGGTTCACGGGCCGAACAATTCGGCGACGGCGCGGTCCACCCTTGTGCCGGCCACGGCCTCATCCAGCGGGTTGCGGCGGAGCCGGTGGCGCAGCGCGGGCGGGGCGACGCGCCGCAGCTCGGCATCGCCGACCGCAGTGCCGCCCTCCAGCGCCGCGAGTGCCCGGGCGGCGCGGATCAGGGTCAGCTCGCCGCGCAGGCCATCGGTGCCGAGCGCCATGCACAGCGTCGCGGCGCGTTCATAGGCCGCGTCGGGCACCGCGACGGTGGGCAACGCCTCGCGTGCCGCCAGGATGCGGCCGCGCAATTCGGCCTCGGCGCCGGCCCAGTGCGCGGCGAAGCCGGCCGGGTCGCGGTCATAGGCATCGCGGCGGCGGATCACCTCGATCCGGCTCGGCAGGTCGCCAGGGGTGCGGACCTCGACCGAAAGGCCGAAGCGGTCGAGCAATTGGGGGCGGAGTTCCCCCTCCTCGGGGTTGCCAGAGCCGACCAGGACGAAGCGGGCGGGGTGGCGGATCGAGAGCCCCTCGCGCTCCACCACGTTCTCGCCCGAGGCGGCGACGTCGAGCAGGAGGTCGACCAGGTGGTCCTCCAGCAGGTTCGCCTCATCGATGTAGAGGAAGCCGCGATTGGCCCGCGCCAGCAGGCCGGGCTCGAAGGCCTTCTCGC
>JBMOJU010000133.1:0-12548 GCA_049315625.1 Paracraurococcus sp. | reverse complement strand
CGTGCAACGGATCGCGACAGGGAAATATCAAATAATTAAATGGAATACAGGTTGTCTCCGGATAGCTTACGCGATTATTACATGGAGATATTTTCGGGAAAACGTCATCGACGGGCCATCGCAATTCCGTCAATGCACCCGTCGAACAAGCGCGGCGGGCCAGGATGCAGAACGGGTTGGAACGTTGGGACGGGCGGGTCATCCTGCTGCACTGGTCGACCGCGGCCAGCGTCATCCTGGCCTTCGGCGCGGTCTGGACCCGCGGCGAGGTCGATGACCGCGCGCTCCGCGCCACCCTGCTGGCGATCCACCGCAGCGCCGGCCTGCTGGCCCTCGGGCTGACCCTGGTGCGGATGGTGGTACGGTCCCGGGTCAGCGGGCCGGAGCATCCGCTGCCACGGCTGCAGGCGCTGGCGGCGCGGCTGATGCATATCGCGCTCTACGCCTTGCTGGCGGCGCAGCCGATGCTCGGCTGGGCCTACAGCAGCGCGCGCGGCCAGCCGATCCTGCTGCTCGGCGCGCTGCCGGTCCCGGCCCTGCCCTGGCTCGGCCGCGGCGAGGTGGAGATGCTGGGCGATGCGCATGCCACGGTCGGCGTGCTGTTCCTCTGCTGCATCGGCCTGCACGCGGCGGCCGGGCTCTATCACGGGCTGATCCGGCGCGACGGTGTCGCCGCCGCCATCCTGCCGCAACGGCGCACCCGCAGGGCCTAGGCGATGCGGGTCCTGCTGGTCGAGGACAATGCCCGGCTGGCCGCGCTGGTGGCCGAGGCGCTCGGACGGGCGGGCTGCGAGGTCCGCACCGAGGCGCTCGCCGCGTCGGTCGAGGCGGCGCTGGCCGAGTTCCGGCCGGACGTGCTGGTGCTCGATCTCGGCCTGCCCGACCGCGACGGGCTGGACCTTCTGGCCGACCTGCGCGCCGTGGGCTGCGCCCTGCCGGTGCTGGTGCTGACGGCGCGGGACGCGCTGGCCGACCGGGTGCGCGGCCTCGATGGCGGCGCCGACGACTACCTCGTGAAGCCCTTCGCGGTCGAGGAATTGCTGGCCCGTCTGCGCGCCCTGCGGCGCCGCCCGGGGCGCGGCCCGCTGCTGCCGCTGGCCGCCGGCAACGTCACGCTCGACACCGCGACGCTGGAGGCCTGGGTCGCCGGCACGCCGCTGCGGCTCGGCCGGCGGGAGGCGCTGCTGCTGGAACTGCTGATGCGCCGCGCCAACCACGTGGTGGCGCGCGAGGCGATCGAGACGGCGCTCGGCGCCGGCCGCGCCGGGCCAGGCTCCGCCGCCATCGAGGTGCTGCTGCACCGGCTACGCCGCCACCTGCGGGACGCCGCGGCAGACATCGATCTGCACACGCTGCGCGGGGCCGGGACGCTGCTGCAGGTCCGGGCATGAATTGGCCGCCGCTCGGCCGCGGCCGGTCGCTGACCCGCAGCATCCTGCTCGGCACCGCGCTGGTGACGCTGGCCGGCCTCGCCTGCGCCTCGGCCATCCTCTACGCGCTCTATGTCGGGGCGGATTCCCGGGTGCGCGAGGCGACCCTGCAGGGCGAGGCGCGCCGGGTCGCCGCCTTCCTGCGGGAGGCCCCGGCGGCGACGCCCGTGACCCTGCCCGCCGCGCTGGTGCACACCGATGTGCAGGAGCCGGTCTGGTGCGTCGTGCTGGACCATGCCGGCCGGGTCGTCGCCAGCCTCGGCGGCCAGGCGGAATGGCTCTGGCCGCCCGGCGCCGAGCCACGCAGCTATTTCCGCCGGCACGACCCGGCAACAGGGGTGGCGCAATACGGCATCTCGGAACGCTTCGACCTCCCGGGCGGCCAGGTCTGGGTGCAGATCGCCGCGTCCGTCGGCAGCGACATGATCTTCGACAGCCTGCTGGAGGAGTTCGTCGTCGATTTCGGCTGGCTGCTGCTGCCTTTCGGCCTGCTGGTGCTGGCGACCAACACCCTGCTGATCCACCGCGACCTGCTGCCGCTGCGGGAGGCCTCGGCCGGCGCCGCGGCGATCGGGCCGGGCACGCCGGGGCTGCGGCTGCCGGAAGGCGCGGTGCCGCGCGAGATCCTGCCGCTGGTGCATGCGGTGAACGGGGCGCTGGACCGGCTGGAGGCGGCGGCCGACCGGCAGCGGCAATTCGTCTCCGACGTGGCGCATGAACTGCGGACGCCGGTGGCGGTGCTGCGGCTGCAGCTGGACCTGCTGGGGGACCTGCCGGCGGCCGCGGCGCTGCGCCGCGACCTCGCGGCGATGGAGCGGATGGTGGCGCAACTGCTCGACCTGGCGCGGCTGGACGGGCTGGAGGCGATGCAGGAGGAGGCGGTCGAGCTGAGCGGAATAGGCGCCGAGGTGGTGCGGCACCTGGGGCCGCTGGCGATCGCCCGCGGCCGGTCGCTGGCGTTGGAGCACGCGGCGGCACCGGCCTGGGTCCGGGGCTGCCCCGACGCGCTGTTCCGCGCGGTGCGCAACCTGGCGGAGAACGCCCTGCACCACGCCCCGGCCGGGACCGAGGTGGAGATCCGGGTGGCCCCCGGCCCCACCATCCTGGTCGAGGATCGCGGCCCCGGCATCGGGCCGGCCGAGCGCGCCCGGATCTTCGAGCGCCACTGGCAGGGCCGGCGGGACCGCGAGGGCGGCGCCGGCCTCGGCCTGGCGATCGTCGCCCGCACCGCGGCGGCGCATGGCGCGGCGCTGGTGCTGGAGACGCCGCCGGCGGGCGGCACGCGGATCGGGCTGCGCTTCGGCCCCCGATGACGCCTGGGCCTTTCCGGTCTAAAACGCCCGCCTCGCAACGGAGAGGCAAGACCGATGTCCAAGATCACCCGCCAGGGCAGCAACGCCATCCTCTCGACCTCGGTCGAGTACCATAACTTCGTCTACCTCGCCGGCATCACCGCCGACGACCTGTCGAAGGACATCACCGGCCAGACCGAGGAGGTGATCGCCAAGATCGACGCCGCGCTGGAGAACAACGGCACCGACAAGACCCGGCTGCTGACCGCGCAGATCTGGCTGAAGCACATCACCGACCGCGACACGATGAACAAGGTGTGGGTGAAGTGGCTGGGCGAGGACGGCCGCCCGGCGCGCACCTGCGTGCAGGCCGAGATGGCCGACCCGCGCCACCTGGTCGAGATCATGATCACCGCCTGCCGCTGACGGCCGCGGGCCGGCGTTTCCCCGAAGCGGGACATGCCGGCCCGAGCCGACTCCTGCCGCCGACCCTAGCCACGCAAGCGTTGCATTTCTGCCACCACACTGTTGCATGACGCGCGATCGCGCCGGAACCTAGGACAGGGTTCCGTTCAAGGCAGCGGAAGCGGCTCGCGATCTGGCGAATCACACCTCATTTCGCCTTGTTGCATCGCAGCGGGTTGTCCGATTCACCAACCCCTTGTTACCCAAGATTTCAGAACGTGCCTCCGGATGATGTGAGGCCTGTCGCGGGGGAACGCGCCGGGCCGGTCACGGGGCATGTCGGGGGCTGCAGGGGGCAAGTATTTCATGCGCGTCATGGGGACGACTCTGGCTGTCTGTGTCGTATTGGGGACGGCTGCAACGGCGACCGACGCCGAAGCCGCCCGCTCTCGGCAGGACCCTGGGCGCACCGCCAAGACGATGCAGGATGCCGCACCCGTGAAGGCCGGGCATGGCCGGGCCGTTGCCCGGCATGCCGGCGGCCCGCGCCGCGGCAAGGCGACCTACGCGATGAGCTGGGGCGGCGGCATTTCCTGCGTCCCCTATGCCCGCAGCGTCACCGGCATGGCGATCTCCGGCAATGGCGGCGATTGGTGGCACAACGCCGCCGGCAGCTATGGCCGCGGCACCCAGCCGGAGCCAGGCTCGGTCATGGCGTTCCGCCGCAGCGGCGGCATGTCGCGCGGCCATGTCGCGGTGGTCAGCCGGGTGCTGAGCGACCGCCAGGTGCTGATCGACCACGCCAACTGGGGTGGTCCGGGCATCCGCAAGGGCGCGGTCATGCACAATGTCAGCGTGGTCGACGTCTCCGACAACAACGACTGGACCGCGGTGCGGGTGCAGGTCGGCCATGACGGCGGCGCCTTCGGCCGGACCTACCCGACCTACGGCTTCATCTACAACCGCCCGGATGGCGACAGCGGCCCGGTCTACGCCGCCGCCAAGCCGATGCAGCGCAGCCTGCGCTTCGAGCAGCTGGCCGAGATGCCGCTCGGCACCGGCTTCGCCGCCCAGCCGGTATCCTTCCAGCCCCAAGGCGTCGAACCGCTGCGCCTGGCGCCGGTGCGCAAGGCCGCGCCACACCGCCACCGCTGAGGGCAGCCGCCCGTCCCGCGCGGCGATTTCGCCCTGGCCCCGCCCCTTGCGTGGCGGGCCGGGCATGGCAGGCTCCGGCCATGACCTGGTCCATCCTGGCCCGCGACCCGCAGACGGGTGAATCGGGCGTCGCCGTCGCCACGCGCTTCTTCGCCGTCGGCGCGGTCTGCCCGCGCGTCGAGGGCGGCGTCGGCGCCGTCGCCACCCAGGCGCTGGTCAACCCGCTCTACGCGCCGGACGGGCTGGCCCGGCTGCGCGGTGGGGAGCCGCCCGCGGCAGCCGTCGCGGCACTGATCGCCGCCGATGCCGGGCGGGACCACCGGCAACTGCACATGCTGGCGGCCGATGGCGCCATGGCGCGGCATACCGGTGCAGCCTGCGTCCCGTGGTGCGGCGGCGTGGCCGCGGTGGACGTCTCCGTCGCCGGCAACATGCTGGCCGGGCCGGACGTGGTGGCGGCGACCCTCGACGCCTACCTGGCCCATGCCGGGCGGCCCATGGCGCTGCGGCTGATCGCCGCACTCGAGGCCGGCGAGGCCGCCGGCGGCGATAAGCGCGGCAAGCAATCGGCGGCCTTGCAGGTGGCCAGCCGCGACCCCTGGCCCGACCTCGACATCCGCATCGACGACCACCCCGACCCCCTGGCCGAGCTGCGCCGGCTGCATGCGGTGGCGCAGGAGCGCTACGTGCACCTGCGCCGCTTCCTGCCCGGGCGCGACCATCCCGGCGTCTTCGATCGCGCCGTCATCGATGCGGCGATCGCGGCGGCGACGCGCGCATGAGCGCGCCGGTCCTGGAGGTGCTTGGCCTCAGCGTGGAATTCGCCACCGATCGCGGCCCGCTGCGCGCGGTGGACGGCGTCTCCTTCCGCGTCGAGGCGGGGCAGACGCTGGCGATCGTCGGCGAGAGCGGCTGCGGCAAGTCGGTGACGGCGCTCGCCATCATGGGGCTGCTGCCGCGCGGCGTGCGGCTCGGCGGCGCCATCCGGCTGCTGGGCCAGGAGCTGATCGGCCATGCCGGCAACCCCTGGCAGGGCCGCCGGGGCCGCGACCTGGCGATGGTGTTCCAGGAGCCGATGACCAGCCTCAACCCCGCCTTCACCGCCGGGGAGCAGGTGGCCGAGGCGCTGCGGCTGCACGAACGCCTGTCGCCGCGCGCCGCGATGGACCGGGCGGTGGAGATGCTGGCCCGCGTCCGCATCCCCGACGCGGCGCGGCGCGCGGCGCAATTCCCGCACCAGCTCTCGGGCGGCATGCGGCAGCGGGTGATGATCGCCATGGCGCTGGCCTGCCGGCCGCGACTGCTGATCTGCGACGAGCCGACGACGGCGCTGGACGTGACGGTGCAGGCGCAGATCCTCTCGCTGCTGGATGAGCTGAAGCGGGAGACCGGGACGGCGGTGGTGCTGATCACCCACGACCTCGGCGTGGTCGCCGACCATGCCGACGAGGTGGCGGTGATGTATGCCGGCCGCATCGCCGAAGCCGCGCCGGCGGCGACGCTCTTTGCCTGGCCGGAGCATCCCTACACGGTCGGGCTGCTCGGCGCGGTGCCGTCGATCGAGGGCGGCGCCGGCCGGCTGGCCAGCATCGAGGGCACGGTGCCCGACCTGCGCGACCCGCCGCCGGGCTGCCGCTTCGCGCCGCGGTGCCCCTTCGCGGGGGAGGATTGCGACGTGCAGCCCGTGCTGGCGGAGGTGGGGGATCGTCATCTCTCCGCCTGCTGGCGGGCGCCGCTGGATGGCGTGCCCGGCGAGGGCACTGCCCTCCCCCGTCCCCACCCGCCAGGCCGGGGTCCGGCCTGGACCGACCTGGGGGCGCAGGCGTGACGGCGTTGCTCGAGCTGGACGACGTGGCGCGGCATTTTCCGGTGCGGGATGCGCTGGGGCGGGCGCGCGGCGCGGTGCGGGCGGTGGATGGCGTCTCGCTCGCGGTCGCGCAGGGCAGCGTGCTGGCGATCGTTGGCGAGAGCGGCTGCGGCAAGTCCACCCTCGGCCGGCTGGCGCTGCGGCTGATCGAGCCCGACCGCGGTGCGGTGCGCTTCATGGGGGAGGATCTGCGCGCGCTCTCGGCCCGCGCGCTGCGCGCGCGGCGGCGCGACATGCAGCTGATCTTCCAGGACCCCTTCGCCAGCCTCGACCCGCGCATGACGGTGGAGGACGCGATCGCCGAGCCGCTGAAGCTGCACTACGTGGTGCCGCGCGGGGCGGAACGGGCGCGGGTGGCGTCGCTGCTGGAACGGGTCGGGCTGCGGCCGGAGGCGGCGCGGCGCTGGCCGCACGAGTTCAGCGGCGGCCAGCGGCAGCGCATTGCCATCGCCCGCGCGCTGGCCAGTGGCCCGAAGCTGATCATCGGCGACGAGCCGGTGAGCGCGCTCGATGTCTCCGTCCAGGCGCAGGTGGTGAACCTGCTGCAGGACCTGATCCGCGACCTCGGCCTGACCTTCGTGCTGATCAGCCATGACCTCGGCGTGGTGCGGCACATCGCCGACCGGGTGGCGGTGATGTATCTCGGCACCATCGTCGAGGTCGGGCCGGCCGAGCAGGTGTTCGGCGCGCCGCGGCATCCCTATACGCGGGCGCTGCTGGCCGCGGTGCCCGGCCATGGCGCGCGGTCGGCGCCGATCGAGGGCGACCCGCCGAGCCCGATCGCCCCGCCCGCCGGGTGCCGGTTCCACACGCGATGCCCGTTTGCCGAGGCGGTGTGCCGGACGGAGGTGCCAGGGCTGGGGGTGGGGACGCTCGGGGGGGTGGAGACGGCGTTCGGATCCACACCCGACCACCTTGCAGCCTGCCACCTCCAGCACCGCCTCCCCCCCGCCGCGGCGCTGCACGAGCGCAACACCGGCGGCGAGCGCCTGCGGCGCCTGCAGGCCTTCTTCGGCGCGCCGGCGCCGCAACCAGACACGACCGGGGTGACCGCATGATCCGCCAGACCGTCCTCGCGGCGCTTGCCGCGCTCTCGCTCTCCGCCGCCGCCGAGGCCCAGACCTTGCGCATCGGCCTGCGCGAGGACCCCGACATCCTCGACCCGACCCTGGCCCGCACCTTCGTCGGCCGCATCGTCTTCGCCGCGCTCTGCGACAAGCTGTTCGACATCAACGAGAAGCTGGAGATCGTCCCGCAGCTCGCCACCGGCTACCGCTGGGAGGACCCGAAGACGCTGCTGGTGACCCTGCGCGACGACGTGAAATTCCACGACGGTGAGGCAATGGACGCCGAGGCCGTGCGCTATTCGCTGAACCGGCACCTGACCCTGCAGGGCAGCTTCCGCCGCGGCGAGATCAACACCATGGAGGCGGTCGAGGTGGTGGACCCGAAGACGGTCCGCATCCGGCTGAAGGAGCCGTCCTCCCCCTTCCTGTCGCAGTTGACCGACCGCGCCGGCATGATCGTCTCGCCCAAGGCGGCGGAAGCCGCGGGGCGCAATTTCGGCACGAAGCCGGTCTGCGCCGGCCCCTACCGCTTCGTCGAGCGCGTCGCGCAGGACCGCATCGTGGTGGAGCGCTTCCCCGGCTACTGGAACGCGTCGGCGGTGACCATCCCGCGCATCACCTACCAGCCGATCCCGGACAACACCGTGCGGCTCGCCAACCTGCAATCCGGCGCGCTGGAGATGGTGCAGACCATCGAGCCGGACGACATCAAGACGGTGCAGAAGAACGCCCGGCTGAAGGTCGTCACCTATGACGGCCTCGGCTACCAGAGCATCACGCTCAACCTGGCGAACGGCCCGCGCGCCAATACGCCCTTCGCCAAGGATGCCCGCGTCCGCGCCGCCTTCGAGCTGGCGATCGACCGCGACGCGGTCAACCAGGTGGTCTATGAGGGTGCCTGGACGGTGACGGCGCAGCCGGTCCCGCCCTCCTCCCCCTACCACATCAGGGGCTTCCAGCCGCAGCCGCGCGACCTGGCGACCGCGAAGGCGCTGCTGCGGCAGGCCGGCGTCACGCTGCCGGTGCAGGTCGAGATGACCATCCCCAACAGCCCCGACCTGCGCCAGGTGGGCGAGGTGATCCAGGCGATGGTGAAGGAGGCCGGCTTCGAGTTGAAGCTGAGCGCGATGGAATTCGCCTCCTCCCTCCAGGCCGCCAACCGGGGCGAGTTCGAGACCTACCTGATCGGCTGGTCCGGCCGCGCCGACCCCGACGGCAACACCTGGACCTTCATCCATTCGGGCGGCGCGCAGAACGACGGCAAGTATGCCAATCCGGAGGTCGACAGGCTGCTCGACGCGGCGCGGGTGGAGCAGGAGCCGGCGAAGCGGCGCGAGCTTTACGCCCAGGTCTGGCAGATCGCGCTGCGGCAGGACCGCAGCCGGATCTACCTGTGGCACGCCAAGCAGATCGTCGCCCACACCACGCGGCTGACCGGCTTCGTCCCGGTACCGGACGGGCTGATACGGCCGCAGGGGCTGCGGCTGCAGTAGCATGGGCCTCTGGCTCCTCAAGCGGCTCGGCCAGGTACTGCCGACGCTGCTGATCCTTTCCATCCTGATCTTCGGGCTGCAGCAATTGATGCCGGGCGACCCGGCGCTGATCCTGGCCGGGGAGGAGCGCGGCGACCCGCAGGTGCTGGCGCAGATCCGCGCCGAATTGCGGCTCGACCGGCCTTTGCCGGAGCAATACCTGGCCTGGCTCGGCCGCGTGCTGGTCGGCGATTTCGGCTATTCCTGGCGCATCCGCGAACCGGTCGGCGCGCTGATCCTGACCAAGCTGCCGGTCACCTTCCAGCTGGCGACCATGGCCTTCGTCATTGCCGTGCTGATCGGCGTGCCGGCCGGCATCGTCTCCGCCGTGAAGCGCGACACCGCGGTGGACTGGGCGGCGAACGGCATCGCGCTGGCCGGGATATCGACGCCGAATTTCTGGCTCGGCATCATGCTGATCCTGCTGTTCAGCGTGCAGCTCGGCTGGCTGCCGCCCTCGGGCTACGTGCCACTGAGCGAGGATCCGTGGCAGTCGCTCGCCACCACCATCATGCCGGCCTTCGTGCTGGGCAACGCCATCGCCGGCGTGCTGATGCGGCACACGCGGGCGGCGATGCTGACGGCGCTGAGCCAGGACTACGTCCGCACCGCCCGCGCCAAGGGGCTGGCGGAGCGCGTGGTGGTGGCGAAGCACGCGCTGCGCAACGCGTTGATCCCGGTGGTGACGCTCGGCACCATCGAGTTCGGCCGGCTGCTGGCCGGCGCGGTGCTGACCGAGCAGGTCTTCACCATCCCCGGCTTCGGCAAGCTGATCGTCGATGCGGTATTCAACCGCGACTACCCCGTGGTGCAGGGCGTGGTGCTGGCGACGGCGCTGATCTTCGTTGGCCTCTCGCTGGTGGCGGACCTGCTGTATATGGCGATCAATCCGCGGCTGAGGGTGGCATGAGCGCGGTGGTGGCGGCGCCCCCACCCCGGCCCTCCCCCGCCTTGCGGGGGAGGGAGTCGCCGACGCGGCGGGCGGTGTCGCGCTTCCTGCGGCACCGGCTGGCGGTGTTCGGGCTGGTGGTGATCGTGCTGTTCGTCGCCGCCGCCATCGCCGCACCGCTGCTGGCGCCCTACGACCCGCTCGCCACCTCCTGGACGCTGATCCGCAAGGCGCCCTCGGCGGCGCATTGGTTCGGCACGGACGAGAACGGCCGCGACGTGCTGTCGCGCGTGCTGTTCGGGGCAAGGGCCTCGATGCTGGCGGGCGTGGTGTCGGTGCTGGTGGCGCTGGTGATCGGCGTGCCGGTCGGGCTGATCGCCGGGCTGGCCGGCGGCTGGACCGACACGATCATCTCCCGCGTCGCCGATGCGATGCTCTCGGTGCCCTTCCTGATCCTGGCGATCGCACTCGCCGCCTTCCTCGGCCCGGCGCTGGAGAACGCCATGCTGGCGATCGCCATCACCGCCGCGCCGGTCTTCGTCCGGCTGGCGCGCAGCATGGCGATGGAGGCGCGGGCGACGGACTGGGTCGAAGCCGCCCGCGCGCTGGGCAACCCGCCCTGGCGGCTGGGCCTGGTGCATGTGCTGCCCAACATCGTCCCGCCGCTGCTGGTGCAGGCGACCCTGGCCATTGCGGAGGCGATCATCGCCGAGGCCTCGCTGAGCTTCCTGGGGCTGGGCCAGCAGCCGCCGGCGCCGAGCTGGGGCAGCATGCTGAACGCGGCGCAGCGCTTCCTGACCCAGGCGCCTTGGCTGGCGATCTTCCCGGGTCTGGCGATCTTCCTGGTGGTGCTGGCCTTCAACCTGGTGGGCGACGGGCTGCGGGATGCGTTGGACCCCCGCAGCGATCGCACCTAGCGCCGCGTGGGCGGGGCGGCTGCGGCACCGCCCGCCCATGGCCTGCGTCAGGTGAACACGTAATCGCCCAGGATCAGGCCTGCCGTGCCGCTGTAGATGATCATGACATCGGCCGTATAGGCGCCGTCGGTGACCCGGTAGAGCTTGGTCGTGGCATTGGCGTTCGAGACGAAGGAAAAGGTCGCACCTGCGCCGAACCCTTGCAACTCGATGACGTCGTCGCCGGCGACCGCGCCGTTGCCCGCCCCCTGGAAATCGGCCAGGCGGTCGGTGGCAATTTCCCCCTTGCGCAGGATCATCCGGTCGGCTCCCGCGCCGCCGGTCAGGTAATCGGCGCCGGCTCCGCCATTCAGGACATCGTTGCCGTCGCCGCCATTGATCGTGTCATTGGCCAGGCCACCGATGACGGTGTCGTTGCCGGCGTTCGCACTCACCAGCTGCGGGTTGACGCGGAGCGCGAAGTCGAAAAGGTCCGCGCCGGCCGTGCCTGCGGTGTAGACGCTGGCCGTGCTCGGCGCGGACACGGTCACGCTGACTTGGCCGGTGGCGGTGCCGCCCTGCCCATCGCTGAGCGTGTAGGTGAAGCTCGCGGCGCCAGCCGCCGCCGGGGTGAAGGTCACGCCCGGGGCACCGTTGACGGTGGCCAGGGCGACCGTGCCATTGGTCGCCGCGCCAACCGCCGTCAGGGTCAGGGCATTGCCGTCAGCATCGCTGTCATTCGCCAACAGGATCGAGGCGAGCAGGTTGATCGGGGTCCCGGCGATCCCGCTGAGCAGGTCGGCGGTGGCCACCGGCGCACGATTCGACGGGGTGACGGTCAGCGTCACCTGGACCGGCGCGGAGGTAAGCAGCCCATCGGAGCCCAGGTAGGTGAAGCTGTCCGTTCCGGCAAAGCCCTGGGCCGGCACGTAGGTGAAGGCGCCATTGGCACTCAGGGAGAGCGCACCACGGGCCGGACCGGACACCAGCATGGCCGATAGCGTCGCTGGGCCGGCATACGTATCGTTGGCCAGCAGGCCGCTGGCCGGGGCGACATCCAGGGTGTGGCCCTGCTTGGTCGTGTAGGCGTCGCCGATGCCAACCGGCGCTGCGTAGCCGGTTGCGACCGGCGTGGTCCCACCGTTCCCGATCGGGACACCGAAGGCGGATGCCCAGATCGGCAGGCCGTTGGTGTCGTACACGGCGTTCCCGACGCCCGATCCGTCCGGTCCGGCCAGCCGGCCGGCGCCGTAGCCGAAATAGAGCTTCGCGCCCGCGACGACATCGGCGCCGAAGGTCAGATGGAGCTTGCCGCCCGACAGGACGGCCGCGGTCGCTTTGATCAGGCTGCTTCCCTGCACCACCGTCCAGCCGACGCCCGAGGCGGCGACGCCACCCAGCGCGGTCAGCTCAGCGCCATGGTCGAGCGCGATGTCGAGCACCAGGTGCCGGGAATCGGTCATGGTGGCGTCGAGGACCTGCGGCCCGCTATTGGCGATGTCGCCGCTGGCCAGCGCGACCGGGGAGCCAGGCAGGGCGTAGACGGCGAAGGATTCCGCGGCCGAACGTGCGGCGCGATAGGCCAGCTGCGCCAGGTCGGCCCCGTACAGGTGGGAGGTGCCATACTCCCGGGTGAGCGCGTTGCCGTCGAGATTGTCGCCATCCATGTTCACGTCGATGTCCCGCGCCGCAATCATGGCGTTGAAATCGCTCGCGTCGGCGAGGCGCTGCATGCCCTCCCGGATCGCCTGCAACCCTTCGGGTGGTGCGGTCGTGAAGGGGATGGCATCGACGAACAGATAGGGGATTTGGCTGGCATCCTGGCCAAGCGCGGTCGCCACGTTCTGGGCATCGTAGCGGACGCCGGACGCCCACTGTTCCGCGGTCAGGCCGATGATGCGCTTGGCATCTGCCTCATTGTGCAGCCAGAGCATCGCCGTGGGCGCGCTTCGCTGCTCCTCCGGCAGGCTTGCCAGCTTGGTGTAGAAGCCGGCGCCGTAGCCGGAGGAGGAGAT
>JBMOJU010000527.1:0-2828 GCA_049315625.1 Paracraurococcus sp. | reverse complement strand
CGCGGGAAGCGCACCGCGTCGTATTCATAGGTGGAGAGCTTGAAGCTGCACACGCCCGCCTCCGCCAGGCCGGCGATCGCCGCCACCCCGCCATCCTTCCGGATGGTGCCATAGAGCGCCATGTCGACATGGCTGGTCGCGTTCACCACGGCGATCTTCTCGGCGAGGATTGCCGCGTCGGTCACCGGCCGCGGCACGTCGTAGGGCATGTCGACGCAGGTGGTGACGCCGCCGGCGGCCGCCGACATCGAGGCACCCTCGATCCCCGCCCAGCCGGTGGAAGACGACGTGTGCATGTGGCCATCGACCAGGCCGGGCAGCACCAGCATCCCCGTGTGGTCGACGATGGCGGCGGCCGGCGGCGGCGCGCCCTGGCCGATGCCGGCGATCGCCTCGCCGCGGATCGCCACCCAGCCGCCCGGCAGCACGCCGTCGGGCAGGACGAGGTCGCCGAGGATGACGCGGTCGAAGGGCGGGGCAGGCATGGCGGACTCCGGCGGGGCTGGTGGCCGGGAGCCTAGGCCGGGTGGGGCGGGCCTGCCATCCGTCGGCGCGGCGTCAGGGAAGCCGGGCGGCGCGGCCCCCCCCCCTCAGCGTTGACGTGCGGTGGAGCACCCAGCCATCGGTCCGGCGGCCGGATGCGTCGGCGCCAACGCGCCTGGCATCGTCGGGGCCCGCTCCCGCTCGCATGCCTCCATGAGCCATTGCCGATGACGATACCCCCTCGCACGGCACGGCTTCGCAGGTCACGCAGAACCCGGCTTCGCCGGGATGGAGCCAGGTTAACGGCAGTCGGTGGCGACGGCCGCGTAGCACCTCTGGCCGAAGAACATGACGGTTAGGCCGCCCCTGGTATTCGCGCGGCTCAAATTCGCGCCGCTGAGATTCGCGCGGGCCAGGTTCGCGCCGTTCAACCGGGAATCGCTCAGGTCTGCGCCGCTCAGGTCCGCGTCTTCCAGGTTCGCCTGCCTCAGGTCAGCGCGGAGCAGGCTGGCGCCTTGCAGGTTCGCGCCTGCCAGCCTCGCCTCCAGGAGGCTCACATGGCGCATGTTCGTGCGGCTCAGGTTCGCGCCGCGCAGCTTCGCCCTGTCCATTTTCGTGCCGTACAGTTTTGCCCCTTCCAGGTTCGCGCCTTCCAGGTTCGCACTTTCCAGGTTTGCGTCCATCAGGTCCGCGTCTGCAAGATTCGCTTCGTACAGGTCCGCGTTGCGCAGGTCCGCCTGCCGCTTATCGCATCCATGCCAGTCCACACCCCGGTTCGGCGGATCGTTGTAGGCCGCTTGCGCCGAGCCGCCCATCATCACGCAGGCAAATACTGCCAAAATCGCTTTCATTGCGGTTCGCGCGCTGCCCCTGGCTCCGGGTCACGGCGCCGCGTCCCGGTTGGCCCCCCGGGGACCATCGAAGCCGGCGCGCGGCGTCGGGTGACGCCGCGCCGGACCCTGCCGCCGAGGCCCCATCGGCCGCGCCCGGAATTGCGCAGGACTATCGGAATTGCGAAGAGATCACGAAACTTTGTAGCGGAGCCGGTTCGCCACGGCCCGGCCCGCCAGCAGCCCCTCGATCCGCGCCACCAACCGGCCCAGCGGGTCGGGCCCGCCCGCCGCCCGGATGGCCGCCGCCACCTCCGTCGCCCGCTGCAGCATAGCCGGGGCCTGCGCCCCGGCGAGCGCCGAGGCGAGCCCCGCGGCGCTTGGCGCCGTCTGTCCCATCGGCCCGCCGAGCCCGAGGCCGAGCGCGGCAAGCCCGGCCAGGATCAGCTGGCCGGCATACTCCGTCGCCAGGATGATCTGCGGCGTCGCGCTGCCGAGGCAGCCCATGGCCGTGCCCATCCCGCCGCCATGCATCACCAGCCGTGCCTCGGCCAGCAGCGCGGCGCGCGGCCGCGGCTGGTCCAGCAGCTCGGCGCCAGCGGCCAGCAGCGCCTGCCGCAGCGGGGCCGGCGCGGTGCGCATCACCACCCGCGGCCGCAGCCCGGCGGCGGCGACGGCACGGGCGATATCGGCCACCGCCGGATGCGGCGAGGTGGCATAGAGCAGCGCGATCGGCGGCCGGTCCGCCACCGGCGGCGGCATCGGCCCGGCCGCCTCCGGCGCCGGGTCCAGCGGCTCCCCACGCATGGCCGCATAGGGGTCGAAGGCCGGATGCGCCGCGATCCAGGGCGTGCCATCGCCGCGCAGCACGGCGGCCAGCCGCGGCAGCGGCGACAGGCCGGCGCGCTGCCGCAGCCGGTTCAACTCGGCCAGCAGCACCGCCTCCGCCGCCTGGTTGGCCGGCGGCGATGGTGTGCCCGGCCGGAAGATGGGCAGCGGCGCGGCATCCGGCGGGACCATCGGCGGGTCGCCGATCACCTGCACCGGGATCCGGCCCAGGCAGAGCATCGCCAGCATCGGCGCATGGTCGGCCACCACCAGGTCGGGCCGGCCGAATTCCAGCAGCCCGGCCCAGGCGGCGCCGAGCACGGCCTTGTTCGGCGTGCCGCCGAGCAGCGCCCGCAGGCTGTCCGCAAGGCTGGTGACCTTGGCGGCGGCCAGGCCCAGCGGCGGCGCCGGCAGCAGCCGCAGCCCCGGCGCCGGTTCCAGCGCCAGAGCGTCGCGGACGGCGTCCAGGTCGCAGGCCGCGAAGCTGACATCATGGCCCCGGGCGAGCAGACGGCGCGCCAGGGGCAGCAGCCGCATGACATGGCCGAGGCCGTCGCCATGCTCCCAGCCGAGCAGGATGCGGGACGGAGACAAGGCGCCGGCCCCGGTCAGGCGAACGCGGCAGGCGAGGTGTGGTGCAGCGTCAGCGATTGGTAGCCGACCTGGTCTTCCTGGCCGTAGACGGTG
>JBMOJU010000526.1:0-2833 GCA_049315625.1 Paracraurococcus sp. | reverse complement strand
GGCGGCCCAGGCGGCGGCGGCGCTCGGCGCCGGGCCGGCCCGGCCGGCGCGGCCGGCGCCGGGCGCGCCGCGGGCGGCGCCGGCCGAGCCGCCGCTGGCCGCGGCGCTGCCGCGCTTCCTGCGCGGCGAGGCGCGGGAGGTGGAGATCACCGCGGCGCCGCCGCAGCCGCTGCCGCTCGGCCAATTGCCGCTCGCCCTCATGGGCGGGACGGCGGCGCTGCAGAGGATGCTCGGGCTGGGGGCGGTGGCGAAATAGCCGCCTGCGCCGGCATGGGCGCCGGGCGCCGAGAGGCGTGCCGACCCCGATGTCGTCCCACCCAGGCCACGCAGCCTTGGCCGCGGATCTGCCGCCCCGCGGCGATGCACGACCCCGGCGCTCGCCTGGCGGGAGGCGACGGGCCGGCGCGCAGCGCCAGCCGGCGCGTGGTCAGCCGGCCTTCAGCGCATTGGCCTGCTGCACCGCCACGGCCGTCAGGTTGACGATCCCGCGCGCCGTCACGCTCGGCACCAGCACGTGGATCGGTTTCTTCATGCCGAGCAGCATCGGGCCCACCTGCAAGCCATCCGCCGCCGCCTTCAGCAGGTTGAAGCTGATATTGGCGCTGTCCAGGTTGGGGAAGACCAGCAGGTTGGCGGTCTCGGTCAGCGTGCTGTCCGGCACGGCGCGGGCGCGGATGGCGGGGACCAGCGCGGCATCGGCGTGCATCTCGCCATCCACCTCCAGCTCCGGCGCCATGGCGCGCAGCAGCTTGAGCGCCCGCCGCATGGTGCTCGCGGTCGGCGCATTGGACTGACCGAAGGAGGAATGCGACAGCAGCGCCACCTTCGGCACCAGGCCGAAGGCTTCGACCTGCTCGGCGGCCAGCAAGGTCATCTCGGCGATCTGCTCGGCGGTCGGCTCCACCAGCAGGTGGGTGTCGACGAAGAACAGCGTGCCGGTCGGGATGATGACGGCCGAGAGCGCATAGACCCGCGACGATGTCTCCGACTTGCCGATGACGTCGAACGCATAGTGCCATTGCCGCATCCAATTGCCGCTGCCACCGACCAGGGCGGCATCGACCAGCCCGGCTTCCAGCAGCAGCGCGGCGGCGACCGTGGCGCGGGTGGTGACGCGCCGCGCCGCGGCTTCCGGCGGCACGCCGCGGCGGCCGACGCGGAGCTGGTAGAGCTCGGTCAGCGGGGCGAATTTGGCGGTGTCGGCATTGGGGTCGAGGATCTCGACCGATTCGGAAAAATCCATCCGCAGGCCCATCGCCTTGGCCCGCGCCTCGATCACCGCGCGGCGGCCGATCAGCACCGGCTCGGCGATGCCCTCGTCCAGCACCGTCTGCACCGCACGCAGCGTCCGCTCGTCCTCGCCCTCGGAATAGACCACGCGGCGCGGCCGCTGCCGGTCGGCCTCGAACAGCGGCCGCATCAGGTAGCCGCTGCGGAAGACGAAGCGTTCCAGCTCGCGCCGGCAGGCATCGAAATCGGCGATGGGCCGGCGGGCGACGCCGCTCTCCATCGCCGCCCGCGCCACGGCCGGCGCGATCTCCAGGATCAGCCGCGGGTCGAAGGGCTTCGGGATGATGTAGTCGGCGCCGAAGATCGGCGCCTGGCCGCCATAGGCCGCTGCCACCACCTCGGAGGCCTCGACGCGGGCGAGTGCGGCGATGGCGTCGGCCGCGGCGACCTTCATCGCCTCGTTGATCGTCGTCGCCCCGGCATCCAGCGCGCCGCGGAAGATGAAGGGGAAGCAGAGCACATTGTTGACCTGGTTCGGATAGTCCGACCGGCCGGTGGCGACGATGGCATCCGGGCGGACGGCGCGTACCGCCTCCGGCAGGATCTCGGGCTCGGGGTTGGCCAGCGCCATGATCAGCGGCTTCGGGCCCAGCCGGTTCAGCCATTCGGCCTTCAGCACGCGCGGTGCCGAGAGGCCGAGGAAGACGTCGGCGCCGTCCAGCACTTCCTCCAGCATCCGCGCATCGGTGCGGCGGGCGTACTTCGCCTTGTAGGGGTCCATCCCTTCCGGCCGGCCTTCGTAGACCACGCCATGGATGTCGCAGACGGTCACGTTCTCCCGCCGCAGCCCCATCGCCACCAGCAGGTCGAGACACGCCAGGGCAGCGGCGCCGCCGCCGGTGTTGACCAGCTTGATCTCCTCGATCCGCTTGCCCTGCAGCACCAGGCCGTTGCGCACGGCGGCGGCGACGATGATGGCGGTGCCGTGCTGGTCGTCGTGGAAGACGGGGATCTGCATCCGGGCGCGGAGCTGGCGCTCCACCTCGAAGCATTCGGGCGCCTTGATGTCTTCCAGGTTGATGGCGCCGAAGGAGGGTTCGAGGGCGGCGATGACCTCGATCAGCTTCTGCGGGTCGCGCTCCTCGACCTCGATGTCGATGGAATCGATGCCGGCGAATTTCTTGAAGAGGACAGCCTTGCCTTCCATGACCGGCTTCGACGCCAGCGCGCCGATGGCGCCCAGCCCCAGCACGGCGGTGCCGTTGGTGATGACCGCGACCATGTTGCCGCGGGAGGTATAGTCCCAGGCGGCGTCGGGGTTCCTGGCGATTTCCTCGCAGGCGGCGGCGACGCCGGGGGAATAGGCCAGGCCGAGGTCGCGCTGGGTGGCCATGCGCTTGGTCGGCTCGACGCTGAGTTTCCCCGGGCGCGGCAGCCTGTGGTAATCGAGCGCTGCCTTGCGGAAATCCTCGTCCATGCGCGGCCCCTGGTTTCGGGCCGGGAGGATGCGGCGGACGGGCCGCCGCCGCAACCTTCGGATCGGGGGACAGCCGGATGGCAGGCCTTGCGCAAGCGGCCCACGGGCGGCACCTGTGGCCGCGGC
>JBMOJU010000132.1:0-12700 GCA_049315625.1 Paracraurococcus sp. | reverse complement strand
AGCGCGACACCGCCTGGTCCCACTCCGCGCCCTTCGGTGCGTAGAGCCGGCCGCGCAGATAGTCGAAGGTGGTCTCGTCCGGCGCCACCATGCCGGCGCGGCCACCGGCCTCGATCGACATGTTGCAGAGCGTCAGGCGCCCTTCCATGGAAAGCCCGCGGATGGCGCTGCCGGCGAACTCGATGACATGACCGGTGGCGCCCGCGGCGCCGATCTGCGCGATGATCGCCAGGATCACGTCCTTGCCCGTCACCTGCGGCCCGAGCGTGCCGTCCACCGTGATGCGCATGGTCTTCGGCTTGCGCTGCCAGAGCGTCTGGTTGGCCAGCACATGCGCGACCTCGGTGCTGCCGATGCCGAAGGCCAGCGCGCCGAGCGCGCCATGGGTCGAGGTATGGCTGTCGCCGCAGACCAGCAGCAGGCCGGGCTGCGAAAGCCCGGTCTCCGGCCCCATGACATGCACGATGCCCTGGTTCGGGTCACCCAGGCCGAATTCGCGGATGCCGTGCTCGGCGGTGTTGCGCGCCAGCTTCTCCACCATCTCGCGGTGGCGGGGGTCCTCGATCTCGGCGACCGTGCGGGAGGAGGTCGAGACATAGTGGTCCGGCGTGGCGAAGATGCGGTCCGGCGCGCGCGGCTTCAGGCCACGCTTGCGCAGCACGTCGAAGGCGGTGGCGCCGCCATCATGCAGCAGGTGCCGCCCGACATAGAGCAGCGTCTGGCCATCTTCGCGCTCCATCACCCGATGGCGCGACCAGATCTTCTCGAACAGCGTGCGCGGGGCCTCGGCCATGAATTATTCCTCAGCTCAGTCCAGCTTGACGCCGGACAATTCAACCAGGTCCTTCCAGACCGCATCCTCGCGGCGGATCAGCTCGGTCAGCGCCGCCGGGCTGTCATCCATGATCGCGGTGAAGCCGAGCGGCAGCAGCTTCTCCGCATAGGCGGCGGTGCGCACCGCGACGGTCGTCGCCTGGTGCAGCCGCGCGACGACCTCCGCCGGCGTCCCGGCGGGGGCGGAAAGGCAGTACCAGAATTCCATGTCCATGTCGGTGCCGGGGATCAGCTCGGACATGCCCGGCACGGATTCGATTCCTGGCACGTAGGTGACCCGCTTCGCGCTGCCGACCGCCAGCGCGCGCAGCCTTCCCTCCCGCACATGCGGCACGATGGCGGGCATGCCGTCGAAGATCAGGTCCAGGTTGCCGGCGAGCAGGTCGTTGATGCCCGGTGCCAGGCCGCGATAGGGCACCTGGGCGATCTCGATGCCGGCCGACTTGCAGAGCTTGGCGATGGTGAGGTTGGAGATGGTACCCCAGCCGGAATTACCGGCGGAGAGCCGCCCCGGCGCGTCCTTGGCTGCCGCGACAAGCTGCCCGAAATCCCGCCACGGCCGGTCGGCGCGCGTCACCAGCAAAGTGGTACCGATCGAAACGCGGGAGATATGCGCGAAGTCGCGCAGCGCATCGAAGGGCATGCTACCCCGATACAGGTAGCGGTTGGCGCAGAAGATCGTCGCCCCGCCGAGGAAGACCGTGCCGCCATCCGGCGCGCTGCGCGCCACTGCCTCGGCGGCGATGTTCCCGCCGGCGCCAGGCCGGTTCTCGATCACCACCGGCTGGCCGAGCAGCGGCGCCATCTGTTCCGCCAGCAGCCGGGCGGTGATGTCGGCCGCCCCGCCCGGCGGGAAGGGCACGACGATCTTCACCGCCCGCGCCTGGGCCTGCGCGATCGCGGGCGCGGCCAAGGCGCCCAGCAGCAGCCCGCGGCGCCTCATGCGGTCGGTTCCACGTCCAGCCGCACGGCGATGCCTTCCAGCCCAGGGACCGCCGGATAGCGCTGCATCACCAGCGGGTCGTGGCCGGGGACGATATGCTGCGGTGTCGGCGCCAGGCGCTTGAGCGTGTCGAAGCCTTCCAGCATGTCACCGACGTGGAAGGCGGTGGTGAAGGGTCGCTTGGCCTCCAAGTTCTCATAGAAATGGGTGACGTCGGAAGCCAGCACCACCGTGCCGCGCGCCGTCTCGACCGTGACGCATTGGAGCCCCATCGAATGGCCGCCGCAGGCATGCAGCCTGATGCCCGGGGCCAATTCCTGGTCGCCGTCGTGGAACACCACGCGATCGGCGAAGGTCATGCGGACGATGCCGGCGACGTCCTCGACCTCGAAGGAATGCCGCAGCTTGTGGTGGCACATGTAGCGGCCAGTGGCGTAGCGCATCTCCTCCTCCTGCAGATGGAAGCGCGCCTGCTTGAATTTGTGGAAGCTGCCGACATGGTCGTAGTGCATGTGGCTGATGATGACATCCTCGACCGCATCGGGGTCGATGCCGAGAAGTCCGAGGCTCTCGATCGGGCAGCGCAGGTATTCCCGCTTGCGCCGCGCCGCGACCTCGGCGGTGAAGCCGGTGTCGATGATCCAGGCGCGGCCAGCCCCGACCGCGGCCCAGATGAAGTAGTCCATAGGCATCGGCGCATCGTGCGGATCGCCGCCGATGAAGTGCTCATGCCGCCTGGCGTCGCGGCGGGCGTAGCGCAGGGCAAACAGCTCGTAGGTCATGCGGGCAGGCTTTCGCTGGGCAGGCCAAGGGCCAGGCCGGTCATGGAGGCGTCGCGCAGGACGGAGAGGAAGTCGCCAGGGTGGTTGGCGTCGCCCACCAACGTGAAGGGCACGCCGGCGGCCTCGACCGCCGGCACCACGTCGCGGTTGGCGACGGCACCGATGGCGGCGATGACGACATCGGCGTCGACGGCATGCGCCACGTCATCCACGGTGAATTCAAGGCGCGTGGCCGCCAGCCGCTGCACCCGGGCCTTGGTATGGAACTCCGCACCCGCCGCCCGCAGGCGGACCAGCAGGTCGGTGCGGTTGTTGCGGGCCATGTTGGGCGCCAGCGCCGGCAGCGTCTCCAGCACCGTGATGCGGCAGCCGCGCAGCGCCAGCATGTCGGCCACTTCCAGCCCGACGATGCCGCCGCCGATGATGGCGACGCGCGCGCCTTCCGGCACCAGGGACGGGTCGGCGATGACGTACCAGGCCTGCAGCGGCGCGGCACCTTCCAGCAGCAGCGGCCGCGGCCGGGCGCCGGTGGCGACGACGATATGGTCGGGGCGATGGTCGCGGATCATCGCCGTGGTCGCGTCGACGCCGCAGCGGACCGAGACGCCGAGCGGCGCCATTTGGTCCCAGCGCCAGTCCCAGACCGGCCGGACCTCCGCCTTGTCGGGGGCCGCCACCGCCAGGTGGATCTGCCCGCCGGGGCGCGCCGCCTTCTCCCAGATCTCGACCCGGTGGCCGCAGGAGGCGGCCATCCGCGCCGCCTCCACCCCGGCGACGCCCGCGCCCAGCACCAAGACGCGCAGCGGGCGCGCCGCCACCCGATGCGGCTCGGCCAGCGCGGGCTCCTCGAATTCCGTGCCGAGCATCGGGTTGACGACGCAGGCGACGTCCTTCTCCAGCGTCAGCCGTTCGAAGCAGACGTTGCAGGAGATGCAGGCGCGGATCGGTGCCGCGGACATCGCCTTGCGCGGCCAGAAGGCATCCGCGGTCAGCGCCCGGCCGAGCGAGATGAAGTCGGCGCTGCCATTCGCCAGCACCGACTCCGCATCCTCCGGCGTGATGATGCGGCCAGCCAGGATGGTCGGGATGCCGACGGCCGCCTTGATCGGCCGCGCGAAGGGCTCCAGCGCCCGGCGCGGCATCGACGGAGGCTGGATGCAGAAGCGGGACAGCGCCGGGCTTTCATTCGTGCCGCCGGAGAGGTCGAGCGCAGAGACGCCCGCCGCCTCCAGCAGCCGCGCCACCTCGACGATGTCGGAGGTCGGGTAGCCGTCCTCGCAATACTCGGTGCAGGACAGCCGGACCCAGAGCGGGAAGTCCGGCAGCGAATCCTTCACTCGGTGCACCGTCTCCAGCAGCAGCCGCGCACGGTTGGCGATGCTGCCGCCATAGTCATCGGTGCGTTGGTTGATGCGTGGCGTCAGGAACTGGTGGAACAGGTAGCCATTGGCGGCGTGCAGCTCCGCCGCGTCGTAGCCGGCCTGCCACAGCCGCCGCGCCGCGGTGACGAATTCCTTCTGGATCGCGACGATCTCGGCGCGGTCCAGCGCGCGGACCTCGTCGCCCGTATTGGGGTTGCGCCAGGGCGAAGGTCCCACCGGCTCCATGTTCAGCACCATGCGCCGCAGCAGTGCGCCGCGGTGGTTGAGCTGGCCGATCGTCAGGCAGTCATGCGCCTTGATAGCCGCCACCAGCCGCGCCAGGCCGGGGATGAAGCGGTCGTGGTAGAGCCAGAGGCTGTTGTTGTGCGCCCGCCCACCCTCGGAGACGGCCATCGCTTCGGTCACGATCGCTGCGACGCCGCCCTCGGCGCGCATCGCGTAGTAGTGCCGGTCGCGCTCGGTGGAGAGCCCGTCGCTGGAGCCGAAATTGGTCCCCATCGGTGCCATGATCAGTCGGTTCTTCAGCCGCAGCGTGCCGATGGTCCCCGGCTGCGCGATCAGGCGCCCCACCACGCGCTCAGGCCTTGTCGGCGTCGAGCACCGCCTGCACGGCGGCCGGATCGGCGTTCATCTCCACCCCGGCGCGCTCGACCTGCAGCAGCATCGGCACGCGCGAATCACGGTGGCCCCAGCCGCGCGCCAGGGCCTCGTTCATCTCCTCCAGTGTCAGCTGGCAGAAGCGCATCGGCACGCCGAGCTCGCGGCCCATGGTGGTCGCCAGGGTGACGTCCTTATGCGCCAGCTTCAGCGCGAAGGCCGGCGGGTCGTACTTGCCGATCAGGAACTGGTCGGCGATGCGGTCGAAGGTCCGACGCCGGCCGAGCGCGCCCTGGCGGACGGCTTTCCAGAGGTCGAGCGGGTCCATCCCCGCCTTGACGCCCATGGTGAAGACCTCGGCCATCGCAGTCTGCACCGCATAGCCGGCCATGTTGTGCACCAGCTTGGCGACCGTCGCGGTGCCGATCGGTCCGATATAGGCGGCCTGGTCGCCGATCGCGTCCAGAACCTTCTTGTGCTGCTGGTAGACAGTCTCGTCGCCGCCGACCCAGATGGCCAGCTTCCCGCTCTCAGCGCCCTTCGGCCCGCCGGAGACCGGCGCGTCGAAGCCATGCGCGCCCTTCTCCGCCAGCGCAGCATTGACGCGGCGCATCAGCGCCTGGCTGTTGGTGGACAGATCGAAATAGGCCATCCCGGGATGCGCGCCGGCGAGGATGCCGTCTGGGCCGAAGACCACCGCCTCCACCTCCGGCGGCCCGGGCAGGCTCGTGAAGACCACGTCGCATTGCTCCGCGATCGCCTTCGGGGTCGCGCCCCATTCGGCGCCGGCATCGAGGTGCTTCGCCGCGGCTTCGCGGCGCATGTCCAGCACCACCAGCTTGTACTGCGACTTCTGCAGGTTGGCGGCCATGAAGGCACCCATGGTGCCGAGGCCGATGAATCCGATCTTCATGCTCTCAGCCCTTCGCCTTGTCCTGCTCGTCGAAGACGTCGACCGCGACGTGGGAGGCCGTCATCGCCGCCGGCCAGCCGGCGTACATCGAGAGATGCGTGATGATCTCGGCGATCTCCTCCCGCGAAAGCCCGTTGCCGAGGCCGCGGCCGATATGGCTGTTGAGCTGGTCCTCCCAGCCGAGCGCCACGAGCGCGGCGATGGTGACAAGGCTGCGGTCGCGCTTGGAAAGCTCCGGGCGCTCCCACACATCGCCGTAGACGTAGGTGTTGGTCATTTCCACGAGCTTGGGGAAATGCGGCTTGATCCGGTCCCGCCGGGCTGAAGGGGGGGCTGCCATGGTCGTTCCTCTGCTGCCTCAGGGCCCGAACGGGGAAAGGCAGGGCGCGCGGCATGGCGACGCGGCTGGCAGCCGGCGCATCGGACCTTCCCCCTGATCGGTTCTTGGCTACGATCCTAGGTCATTCGACCACCCGCGCAAGCCGGGCGGAGTCAGGATCGGGGAACGGCATGGCGACGATTCCATTGGTACGGACCATCACGCAGGTGGGCATCGTGGTGCGCGACATGGACAAGGCGCTGGCGGAGTACGCCCACAAGCTCGGCGTCGGCCCCTGGCGGGTCTATACCTACGCCCCGCCGAAGCTGACCGGCATGCGCATCCGCGGCGTCGAGACGCCCTACAGCATGAAGCTGGCGCTGGCCTGGACCGACACGATGATGTGGGAGCTGATCCAGCCGCTGGACGGTCCCTCGATCTACCAGGAATTCCTGCGCGACCATGGCGAGGGCATCCACCATGTCATGGTGGATTACGGCGAACGGAGCCTGGACGAGGTGAAGGCCGACTTCGCCGAACGCGGCTGGCCGGTGCTGATGGAGGGCAACTATCTCGGCAGCCAGTATGCCTATTTCGAGACCGAAGGCAGCCTGACCACCACCATCGAGGTGCGCTGGTCCGCTCCCGGCTGGGAGCGGCCGGAGCCTGATTACTGGTACCCGGCTCCGCCCTCCGCCTAGCCGCGCAGCACGGCCGCAAGCGTCTGGTCGGCGTGCCGCAGCGCCGGCGGCGGCATCGCCTGGATCGCCGTCACCTGCCGGCCCCAGCCGCGCGCGTCCCGCACCAGCGCCCGGTCCCGCTGCACGAAGCGGCCGCGGACCAGGGTATGAATGGGGATGCCGGTAACGGGCTTGCCCTCGAAGGGCGTCACCTTGCCGCGGCTGTGCAGCGCGGCGGCGGCGATGGTCTCGGTGCGCGCCAGGTCGACCACCGCCAGATCGGCATGCGCCCCCGCCTCCACCCGCCCCTTCCAGGGCCAGAGGCCGAAGGCGCGCGCCGGCGCCTCGGCCGAGAGGCGGACGTAGTGCTCCAGGGTCAGTCGCCCGGCGGCGACCTCGTTCAGCATCAGCGGCATCTGCGTCTCGACGCCGGGGAAGCCGCAATCGGCCTGCCAGATGACGTCCTTGACCTTTTCCTCGGGCAGATGCGGCGCATGGTCGGTGGCGATCATGTCGACCAGGCCGCTGTGCAGCGCCGCCCAGATCGCCGCACTGTCCTTGGCCTCCCGCACCGGCGGGTTCACCCGGATGATGCTGCCGAGCCGGGCATAGTCGCGGCTGTCGAGCAGCAGGTAGCAGGGGCAGGTCTCCCCGGTCACGTCCACGCCGCGCGCCTTGGCATCGGCCAGCGGCCCCAACTCCTCGGCCGAGGAGATGTGCAGGACGTGGATCCGCGCGCCGGTCCATTCCGCCAGGATCGCCGCCCGCGCCACCGCCTCCACCGCCACCACGGCCGGCCGCGCGGCGATATGCGCCAGCGGGTCGTTGCGCCCCGCCGCCTCCAGCCGCGCCTGGCGCCAGGCCATGATGGAGGCGTCCTCGGCATGGAGCGAAATGCGGAGGCCGGAGGGGGCGATGATCTCGAAGCCTTCCAGCATCGCGCCGGTGCTGGGGGAGGGCAGGTTGCCGAAGGTATTGCCCATGAAGCATTTGAAGGCGTTCACGCCGCCTTCGATCAGGCCGGGGATCTCCGCGATATTGTCCTCGGCCAGCAGGCCATAGAGGCCGAAATCGACATAGGATTTCTCCGCCGCCGCCTGCTTGGCGCGCAGTTCCGCCACGCTGCGGGTCGGCGGGTGGGTGTTCGGCATCTCGAAGACCGTGGTCGTGCCGCCAATGGCGGCGGCGGCGGAGCCGGTCTCCCAATCCTCCTTGTGGGTGTAGCCGGGCTCGCGGAAATGGACGTGGGCGTCGATCGCGCCGGGCAGGATGTGCAGGCCGGTCACGTCCACGACCTCCTGCGCGGCGGGCATGGCATCGGCGGCGCCGACGGCCAGGATCAGCCCGTCCCGGATGGCAACATCCGCGGCGAAGCGACTGCGGCTGGTTACCACCGTGCCGCCGCGCAGCACCAGATCTGCGGTCATGGTCTTTCCCCCTACAGCGCCGCCCAGCCGCCATCGACCGGCAGGTCCACGCCGGTGATCTGGCGCGAGACGTCGGAGGCGAGGAACAGGCAGGCATTGGCCACATCGGCATCGGTGGTGATGCGCTTCAGCGCATAATCGGCGGCATGCCGCTCGGCCGCCTCGGCTTCCGAGATGCCCAGGCGCTGCGCCATCTCGCGGCAGACCTTCTCGCGGAAGCGCGGGCCGTCCACCATGCCGGGCGCGACGCAGTTGACGTTGATGTTGTACGGCCCGAGCTCGAGCGCGAAGGATTTGGTGATGCCGCGCAGCCCCCATTTGCTGGCGGAATAGGCCAGCCGCATCGCCCGGCCGCGCATGCCGAAGGTGCCGCCGACATTGACGACCTTGCCGCCCTTCTGCGCCATCATCGCCGGCGCGACGGCGTGGATGGTGTTGAAGCAGCCACGCATGTTGAGGTCGACGATCTCGTGGAACTCGGCTGAGCTGGTCTGCGCGCCGGTCTTGCCGATCGGGCCGGACCCGCCGGCGACGTTGACCAGGATGTCGATGCGGCCGAAGGCCGCCAGCACCTGGCGCGCCGCCGCCTCGCAGGCTTCGGCATCCGTCAGGTCACAGGAGATGACCAGCGCGCCGCCGACCTCCTCCGCCACCGGGGCGATCGCCGCGGTGTCGCGGCCGAGCAGCGCCAGGCGGCAGCCCTCCGCCGCGAAGGCGCGCGTGACCGCGGCGCCCATGCCTTTGGCCGGGCCGGTGATGACCGCGACGCGGCCCTGCAATCCGAGATCCATGCAAGCGTCCCCTGGCAGCACGCCCCGAGGAACGCACCGTGAACTGCACTTGGCAACTGGCGAGGGAAATGGAGGAGGGGATGGGATTCGAACCCACGTAGGGAGTTGACCTCCCTAAACGGTTTAGCAAACCGTCGCCTTCAGCCACTCGGCCACCCCTCCTCAGGTGTGACAGGCCCACGACGTATGCGCGCACGCTCTTACAGGCGGGCCGGCCGGGCGTCAAACCGTCCGGCCGGCCCGAACCGGGTCAGGACAGCGCCACCTCGAACCCCTTCGCCGTCGCCGGCCGGGCCATCATGCGATCATACCAGGCGGCGACATTCGGCAGGTCGTCGAAGGGCACCTGGTGCCGCTCATGCCGCCAGGCCCAGCCGAGGATGGCGAAATCGGCGATGCTCGGCTCACCCTCGGTCGCCACGTAGTCCCGCCCAGCCAGCCGGCGGTCGAGCACGCCGTACAGCCGCTGCGTCTCCTTGTGGTAGCGGGTGAAGCCGTATTCCTTGGCCGGGCCGTCAGGCTGCATGAGGAAGTGGTGCACTTGGCCCGGCATCGGCCCGAAACCACCCATCTGCCACATCAGCCATTCCAGCACCGGGACCTTGGCCCGCAGGTCGGACGGCATGAACTTTCCGGTCTTTTCTGCCAGGTAGATCAGGATCGCACCGCTCTCGAAGACCGTTATCGGTTGGCCGCCCGGGCCATCCGGATCGATGATCGCCGGGATGCGGTTGTTCGGGCTGAATTTCAGGAAGGCGGGATCGAATTGCTCGTTCTTGGAAATGTTCACCGGCTTGACCGCATAGGGCAGGCCCATCTCCTCCAGTGCGACGCTGATCTTGCGACCGTTGGGCGTGTTCCAGGTGTACAGCTCGATCATCGGATGCTCCGTGCGGGACGTCTCCGCCGGAACGCTAGCCGATGCGTCTTTCGACCGCGAGGCCACCCCGGGTGGCGCCGCCGCCACGGTGCCGGATAGGACCGCGACGGCGCTGCGAAACGCCTTCACAACCTCCTCGCATTGCAGCAACTTGGGATCGGCGCCGTTGCGTTTGGGGTACGAACGGCGCTCGATCGGGGGATTGTCTTTATGGATGCGGTGTTCGTGCCTGGCTCCCGCCGGAAATCGGTGGGGCTTGCCTATCTGTTGCTCGCGTTGTTCGGGCTGTTCGGCCTGCATCGCCTGTATCTCGGCCGCAGCCTCTCCGGCGCCGGCATGGCGGCGATCACGCTGCTGTCCATCCCGCTGATCTGGAGCGGCCTTGGCCTGCTGGGCTTTGTTGCCACCGGCACCTGGGCCCTGGCGGATGCGCTGCTCATCCCCTCGATGGCGCGCGAAACCAACGAGGCGATGCCGGCCCTGGCCTGACGGCCCTCCCCCCCCGGGGGCCGAAGCGTAGAAAACCGAAGCCGGGGGGAGGCATTCCCCCGGTCCCCCCATCCACCCTCCCGGTGTCAGCCGAGCAGCTTCTTCACCGCGTCGTTGACCAGGGCCGGGTTCCCCTTGCCCTGCATGGCCTTCATCACCTGGCCGACGAAGAAGCCAAACAGCTTGTCCTTGCCGGAGCGGTATTCCGCGACCTTGTCGGCATTCGCCGCCATCACCTGCTCGACCATGCGGTCGATCGCACCGGTGTCCGTCACCTGCCTCAGGCCGCGTTCCTCGACGATGGCGCCGGGCGATTTGCCCGTCTCGATCATCGCCTCGAAGACCTGCTTCGCCAGCGTGCCGGACAGGGTCTTGTCCGCCAGCAGGTCCAGCAGCGCGCCGAGATGCGCCGCCGGCACCGGCGGCTCGGCGATGCTGGTCTTGGTGCGGTTGATGGCGGCGAACAGGTCGCCGGTCACCCAGTTGGCGGCGACCTTGGCGTCGCGGCCGCGGGCGACCTCCTCGAAATAGACGGCCGTCTCCTTCTCCAGCGTCAGCACATGGGCGTCGTAGGGCGTCAGCCCCATCGCCGCGTAGCGGGCGCGCCGGACGTCGGGCAGTTCCGGCAGCGCGGCCTTGAGCTGGGCGACCCAATCGGCCTCCAGCACCAGCGGGGGCAGGTCGGGGTCGGGGAAGTAGCGGTAGTCATGCGCGTCTTCCTTGGACCGCATGGAGCGGGTGATGCCCCTGCCGGTGTCGAATAGCCGGGTCTCCTGGTGGACCTCGCCGCCCTCCTCCCACACCTCGATCTGCCGCCGCGCCTCGGCCTCCACCGCCTGCATGACGAAGCGGATGGAGTTGACGTTCTTCACCTCGCACCGCGTGCGGTAGCCCTCCCCCGCCTTGCGGACCGAGACATTGACGTCGGCCCGCATCGAGCCCTCGTCCATGTTGCCGTCGCAGGTGCCGAGGTAGCGCAGGATCTGCCGCAGCTTGGTCAGGTAGGCACCGGCCTCCTCCGGGCTGCGCATGTCGGGCTCGGAGACGATCTCCATCAAGGCGACACCTGAGCGATTCAGGTCGATGAAGGACTTGGTCGGGTGCTGGTCGTGCAGCGACTTGCCGGCATCCTGTTCCAGGTGCAGCCGGGTGATGCCGATGGTCTTGGTGCTGCCGTCGGCGAGGGTGATCTCGACCTCGCCGGTGCCGATGATCGGGTGGGCGAACTGGCTGATCTGGTAGCCCTGCGGCAGGTCGGCATAGAAATAGTTCTTGCGGTCGAAGCGCGACCACAGGTTCACCTGGGCGTTCAGCCCGAGGCCCGTGCGCACCGCCTGCGCCACGCATTCGCGGTTGATCACCGGCAGCATGCCGGGGAAGCCGGCATCGACGAAGCTGACCTGGGTATTGGGCTCGGCGCCGAAATCGGTGGCGGCGCCGCTGAACAGCTTGGCGTTGCTCGTCACCTGGGCATGGACTTCCAGCCCGACGACGATCTCCCAGGGGCCGGTGCGGCCTTCAAGCGTAAAGGACATGGCCTCGTTCCTTGTCTGCCCAGGCGAAGACGCGCGCTTGCTCCTCGGCCAGGAATGCGGCGGCGTCGCCGCCCACGATGCGCCCGCAGCGTTCCGCGGCGCGGGCGAAGCCGATCAGCGGCCGGCCGCGCATGGCGCCATGCGCCACGCTTGTCTGGTCCACCACGATGGCGGACAGCAGCGGCCAACCCCGCCCCGTCGCCCAGCGGCAGAGCGCAAACAGATGCGGGTCCATCCGCCGCCGCGCCGCGGACCAGGCCAGCCCGCTGGCAGCGGCAACCGCGCCGTAGCTGAGGAAGCGCCGCGCCTCGGCGGCCGCACGGATGCTGGCGAAACTGCGCCCGCGATCGAGCGCCGCCTCGCTCACACCCCTGCCCTCAACCCCGGCACGGCGCGGAAATCCGCCGCATGCTCGATCGCCGCACCCACCGCGAAGACCGTCTCCTCGTCGAAGGCCCGGCCGATCACCTGAAGCCCAAGCGGCAGCCCCTGCCCATCCAGCCCCGCCGGCACCGCCAGCCCCGGTAGCCCAGCCAGGTTCGCCGTCACGGTGAAGACGTCGTTCAGGTACATCGTCACCGGATCGTCCTGCTTCTCGTCCATCCCGAAGGCGGCCGAGGGCGTCGCCGGCGTGACGATGGCATCGACCGTCTGGAAGGCCTCGTCGAAGTCGCGCTTGATCAGCGCGCGGATCTTCTGCGCCTTCAGGTAATAGGCGTCGTAGTAGCCGGCGCTCAGCACATAGGTGCCGATCATGATGCGGCGCTTCACCTCGGTGCCGAATCCGGCGGCGCGGGTCCGCTCGTACAGATCCTTAAGGTCGCTGTCCTTGGCGGTCTCCCGCAGCCCGAAGCGTACGCCGTCATAGCGCGCGAGGTTGGACGACGCCTCGGCCGGCGCCACGATGTAATAGGTCGGCAGCGCATATTTCGTGTGCGGCAGGCTGATCTCGACGGTCTCGGCACCCTGGTCGCGCAGCCATTGCAGGCCCTGCTCCCACAGGCGCTCGATCTCGGGCGGGGTACCCTCCAGACGGTATTCCTTCGGCACGCCGATCCGCAGCCCCTTCACGCCGCGGGCGCAGGCGGCGCCAAAATCCGGCACCGGCACATTGGCCGAGGTGCTGTC
>JBMOJU010000525.1:0-2834 GCA_049315625.1 Paracraurococcus sp. | reverse complement strand
GGGCCGCATGCGCGGCCCGCCCCAGCATCCCAGTCACCACAACGGATCCCGCGATGATGGCGACACAAGAGGACGCCTCCGGGCAACCGGAAACCTACCTGGTCGCGCCGCGATCGCCGGGCCCCGACGGCATGGCGGCACTCGCCCGCCTGTTCGAACAGGTCCGCGCCATCCCCGGCGCCCAGGCGGAGCCGCCCCGGCCCGTCCCCGGCCTCATGGCCAGCCCCAGGCTGCGGGTCACCCTGCCCCGCGGCACGGCCGGCCCGCTGCAGGCCGAACATGGCGGCGCACTGATCTTCGATGCCGATGCCGAGCTTCGCTACTGACCATCAGGCCGCCGCCCAGGGACCAACCCCGGGCGTCACGACCTCGCGGGTGACCGACGACACTCGAGGAGACGCATAATGGCCGACCCCAAGGACACCGATGCCGCCGGTCCGCCGGCGCCGCGACGGCCGCAGAGCGCGGCCGCCAGCGACACCCCACCCCCTGCCGGCCCCCTGCGTGCCGCGGCGGTGCGCCGCGACGGCGACGCGCCGGCCGGCGACGCCACGGCCGCCAGCCCGGCCGACAACAAGGTGCAGGTGCGGGACACGCAATACCTGATCGCCCCGCGCACCTTCGCCGGCGGGTTCCAACCGCTCGGCGTCGATGCGCTGGAGGCGCATCTCAACGCACTCGAAGGCGTCACCGTGGTGCGGAAGATCGCGCCCGGCGGCGTCGGCGTCTTCGCCCTCGGCGAATCCGCCGGGCCGGGCGGGATCATGGTGGCCCGTGCCACGCCGGAACGCGGGGCGGAACTGATCGCCGCCTCGCAGCAGGGCGCGCCGGTGATCGTCGAGCACGACGCGCTGCTCAACCATCACGGCCTGGCGCCGCTGCTGGCCTCCAACGCGCCGGCCAGCGGCACGCCCGGCACCTTCGGCCGCGGCCAGCTCGACCTGAAATTCCGCGTGGTCGGCACCAACCAGGCGCCGCTCGGCCGGGCGGAGATCCGGGTCTTCGGCCACAACTTCCCCGGCCAGGGCATCACCGAGGCGGACGGCACGGCCACCGTGAGCGTCTTCGGCGAGACGGCGGACAGCATCAACGCGGTCTACGTAAAGCCCTTCGCCGATTACTGGGAACGCTACGTCATCCGGCCGCATCTGCTGACCGACGACGCGGCCAACGTCATCGAGCTGCAGCCGCTGTCGTCGATGCTGCCGCGCTTCCCGCAGCAGCAGATCCTCGGCTGGGGGCAGGAGCTGATGGGCCTCGCCCAGGTGCCGGCGCACCTGAACGGCCAGAACGTCAAGATCGCCATCATCGATTCCGGCTGCGACAACACCCACCCGCAGCTCACCCACATCACCCAGGGCGTCGATCTCACCAACCCGGACGATCCCAAGGGCTGGACGAAGGACGAAATCTCGCACGGCACGCATTGCGCCGGCATCATCGCCGGCCTCGCCAGCGACCAGCAGGGCATCCGCGGCTTCGCCCCGGGCGCCGAGGTGCTGATCCTGAAGGTCTTCCCCGGCGGGCGCTTCAGCAACCTGATCGATGCGCTCGACCTCTGCATCCAGCGCCAGGTGGATGTGGTGAATTGCAGCCTGGGCAGCGGCCAGGTGTCGGAGATCGTCCAGCGCAAGATGGAGGAGGCGCGGCAGAAGGGCGTCGCCTGCATCGTGGCCGCCGGCAATTCCGGCGGGCCGGTGCAATTCCCGGCGACGCTGCAGGCCGTGCTTTCGGTCGCCGCGATCGGCCAGGAACGCCGCTTCCCGGCGGACAGCTATCATGCCCAGGCGCTGATGCCGCAGATGATCGCCGCCAACGGCGTCTTCCCGGCCAAGTTCAGCTGCTTCGGGCCGGAGGTGAAGATCTCCGGCCCCGGCGTCGCCATCGTCTCCACCGTGCCGGGCGGCGGCTACGCCGCCTGGGACGGCACCTCCATGGCGGCGCCGCACCTGACCGGGCTGGCGGCGCTGGTGCTGGCGCATCACCCGCTGTTCCAGGGCTCGCTGCGGACGCGCTCGGCCCAGCGGGTCGATGCGCTGTTCCAGGCGATCATCATGGCGGCGCAGCCGCTGGTCGCCGATCCGCAGCGTGGCGGCGCCGGGCTGCCGATGGCGGCCGCGGCGCTGGGCGGGGCGACGCAGGCGGCGGCGCCGCAACCGGCGGCCCCCGCACCGGCCCCCACACCGGCGCCGGCGCCGGCGATGACCCTGGCGCAGGCGCTGGGCGGCTTCGCCGGCGTGCCGCTCGGGGCGCTGCTCGGCCAGGCGCTGGGCAATTTCGGCGGCTTCGGCCAGGTCGGCGGCCAGCCGCCACCGCAACAGCCCACGCCGCAGAACGGCTACGGGCTGCCGCAGGGGACGCAACCCGCGCCCTGGGCCGGCGTCTCGGTGCCGCAGGTGCTCCAGCAGCTCCGCCAGCTCGGGCTGATCTGAGCCGGGGCGGGGGGGGGCCGCCGCCCCCTCCGCCAAGGCGCTTGCAACCAGGGTCGTGCGCCGGCCATGGTTGTGGCAGGGAAAACGCCGGCCGCCGGCATCACCTCTGCCGAGAGGCCTTGCCATGCTGCGACGAACCCTTCTCACCGGCGCGGCCGGTCTGCTGGCGGCGCCTGCGCTCGGCCAGCCGGCCGCGGCGCGTGTGCTGCGCTACGTGCCGCAGACCGACCTCACCGTGCTCGACCCGGTCTTCACCACCGCCTACGTCACGCGACACCACGCGCTGATGATCTACGACCAGCTCTACGGGCTCGACGCCAACCTGCAGCCGCAGCCGCAGATGGTGGAAGGGCATGAGGAGGAGAGCGACGGCCTGGTCTGGCGCTTCCGCCTGCGCGAGGG
>JBMOJU010000131.1:0-12760 GCA_049315625.1 Paracraurococcus sp. | reverse complement strand
CGGCCCGGCGCAGGCCATGGCCAGCAGGTGCTGCGCCAGCACGTCCAGCCCGCCCGGGCGCGGCGGATCGCCATCCAGCTCCTCATGCCGCACGGCGACGATCGCCGCGGTGCATTCGATGACCTCGAAGCGGTTGGCGGGGACGAGGATGGCACGCGACGGCTCGTCCATCCGGTGGTTGGCGCGGCCGACCCGTTGCAGCAGCCGGGCGACCCCCTTGGGCGCACCGACCTGGATCACCTGGTCCACGGCGCCCCAATCGATCCCGAGGTCGAGCGAGGCGGTGGCGACCACCGCGCGCAGCTTCCCCTCGCTCATCGCCGCCTCCACCTTGCGGCGTTGCTCGACGGTCAGGCTGCCGTGATGGAGGGCGATCGGCAGCACCGCGTCGTTCAGCCGCCACAGCGCCTGGAAGACCAGCTCCGCCTGGGCGCGGGTGTTGACGAAGACGATGGTGACCTGGGCGTCGCCGATGCGGCGGTAGATGTCGGGGGCGGAGGCGAGGCCCATATGGCCGCCCCAGGGCAGGTGGCCCTCGGGCAGCTGGATCGACAGCTCCGGCGCCGCGCCGCCGCGGACCTGCACCAGCCGGACGTCGTCTTCCCGGCCGCTGGGCGAAAGAAAGGCGCGCAGCGGGCCGGGATGCGCCACGGTCGCCGACAGCCCGACCCGCCGCGCCGCCGGCGCCAGGCTGCCGAGGCGCGACAGGCCAAGGGCCAATTGGTCACCGCGCTTGGTGCCGGCCAGCGCATGGATCTCATCCACCACCACGGCGCCCAGCCCGGCAAACAGCGTCGCGGCCTCCTCATTCGCCAGCAGCAGCAGCAGGCTTTCCGGGGTGGTCAGCAGGATGTTCGGCGGATCCTCGCGTTGGCGGGTGCGGCGGTTCTGCGGGGTGTCGCCGGTGCGGGTCTCGATCCGGATGGGCAGCGAGAGGTCCTCGACCGGTGCCATCAGGTTGCGGGCGATGTCGACCGCCAGCGCCTTCAGCGGCGAGACATAGAGGGTATGCAGGCCCTGCCGCGGCCGGGCGGTGAGGTCGATCAGGCTGGGCAGGAAGCCGGCCAGGGTCTTGCCGCCGCCGGTCGGCGCCACCAGCAGGGCGGATTGCCCGGCCTCCGCCGCGCGCAGCAGCGCCAATTGGTGCGGCCGCGGCGACCAGCCCCGCCCGGCGAACCAGGCGGCAAAAGGTTCTGGCAATGTTCCCATGCGCCGGCCAATATGGCGGGCGTTGGCCGCGGCGTGAAGCGGCTTACCGGCAGGCGAAGCGCAAGGTCGCCCGAACCCCGCCGGTGCCCTCCAGCTTCAGCGTGGCATGCGCCTGCCGCGCCAGCCGGGGGATCAGGTGCAGGCCGAGGCAGCCCTGCGGCGTGTTGCGGCGTGGCGCTTCCGGCAGGCCGATGCCGTCATCCGCCACCACCACCTCCCCCAGGCCCGGCCCGGCGCGGCGCACGGTCAGGCTGATCGTGCCGTCATGGCCGTCCGGGAAGGCGTGGCGCGCCGCATTGACCACCAATTCGTTGACGATCAGCGCGATGGGGGTGGCCTGGGCGACCGGCAGGCTCAGCGCATCCTCCAGCCGCAGTTCGAAGCGGAGGCCGGTGCGGGCCACCACCGCCATCGCCATCCGCGCCGTGGTGTCCAGCTCCGGCCCCAGCTCCACGCCGGCATCCGGCGCCACGCGGAACATCCGGTCCTGTACCAGGGTGGCCAGCATCACCCGCATCGCCGCCCCGCGCAGCGCCGCGGCAACGGCGGCATCGCTGGCGCGGCTTGCCTGGAGGCTGAGGAAGGAGGTCGTCGCCTGGGCGTTGTTCTTCACCCGGTGATGCAACTCGGAGAGCAGGTTCTCCCGCTCCTCCAGCGCCCGGCGATGATCCTCCAGCGCCTGGCGGGCCTCGGTGAAGTCGATGCAGCTGCCGACGAAGCCGGCGAATTGGCCGTCGACCTCATAGGGCCGGCCCTTGTCGAGCAGCCAGCGCCAGGCGCCGTCATGCCGGCGCAGGCGGTAATCCATCGAGAAATCGCGCCGCGCCGCGAAGGCCTCCGCGAAGGTGGCAAGGCAGCGGTCACGATCGTCGGGGTGCACGCCCTCGGCCCAGCCATGGCCGAGTTCCGCGGCGATGCTGCGGCCGGTGAAGTCCAGCCAGGGCTTGTTGAAATAGGTGCAGCCCATGCTCGTGTCGCTGCGCCAGATCATGACCGGCGCGTGGTCCGCCAGGGCGCGGAAGCGCGCCTCATCGTCGAGGGGGGACGGCCCGTCCGGTTCCATCGCGTCAGCCGCCATGCGGTACCATGCCCCCCGCGCGGTGCCGTTGCGCACCCGACCCTGGGTGACGCATGACCGGGCGGCGGGTTCCCCGCAAAACAAGCGGCTGCTTGTCTTGCGACCGCCCGGCCACAGGTCTCCGGCAGGCCTATATTGCAAGGCCAAGCTTGCCCGGCAGTAAATCGGCCGGCAATCCCAGGAGTTCCATGCCACCGCATCCAGAAACCTGGCTTCGTGTCACCCCGCAGGGCCTGTTCTGCGAGCCCGGCGGATTCTTCATCGACCCGGTGCGGCCGGTGGAGCGCGCCGTGATCACGCATGGCCATGCCGACCACGCGCGGCCCGGCCACCAGGCGGTGCTGGCCACGCCGGAGACGCTGGCCATCATGCGGGCCCGGATGGGGGAGGGTTCGGCGGGCGTGGTGCAGCAGGCGATGCCCTACGGCGAGGTGCTGGACCAGGGCGGCGTCGCCATCCGCCTGGTGCCGGCCGGGCATGTGCTGGGCTCGGCCCAGGTGGTGCTGGACTGGCAGGGCAGCCGGGCCGTGGTCTCGGGCGACTACAAGCGGCAGCGCGACCCGACCTGCGCGCCGTTCGAGCCGGTACCCTGCGACGTCTTCGTCACCGAGGCGACCTTCGCCCTGCCGGTCTTCCGCCATCCCGACCCGGCGGCGGAGATCGGCAAATTGTTGAAGAGCCTGGCGCTGTTCCCCGACCGCACGCATGTCGTCGGCTGCTACGCGCTGGGGAAATGCCAGCGGCTGATCCGCCTGCTGCGGGAGGCCGGCTGGGACCGGCCCATCCATCTGCACGGCGCGCTGACGGCCTTGTGCACGCTGTATGAATCGCTCGGCGTGCCGCTCGGCCCGCTGGCGCCGGCGACGGTGGCGAACAAGGCGGCGCTGGCCGGGGCGATCGTGCTGGCGCCGCCCTCCGCCATCCAGGATCGCTGGGCGCGGCGGCTGGCCGAGCCGGTGGTGGTGCTGGCCAGCGGCTGGATGCGGGTGCGGCAGCGGGCCAAGTCGCGTGGCGTGGAATTGCCGCTGGTGATCTCCGACCACGCCGACTGGGACGACCTGAACCGCACGATCGACGAGGTCGGCGCGCCCGAGGTCTGGGTGACGCATGGGCGCGACGATGCGCTGGTGCATGCCATGGCGCAGCGCGGCATCCGCGGCCGGGCGCTGCATCTGGTGGGGTTGGGCGAGGAAGAGGAGGACGTGCCGGGGGCGGAGGCCGACGCCGCCGCGGTTCGTGGGGTTGGCGGGGCGGCCACGCACCGCGGCGAGGCACCATGAGCGTTCCCGCCTTCGCGGCGCTGCTGGAGCGGCTGGTCTTCACCCCCGGCCGCAACGCCAAGCTGGCCCTGCTGCGCGACTGGTTCGCCACCCAGCCGGACCCGGATCGTGGGGTGGGGCTGGCGGCGCTGACCGAGGAGCTGGTCTTCAGCGCCGCCAAGCCCGCATTGATCCGCGACCTTGTGGCGGCGCGGACCGACCCGGTGCTGCTGGCGCTGTCGCATGATTACGTCGGCGACTTCGCCGAGACGGTGGCGCTGATCTGGCCGCAGCGGGAGGGCGTGAACGCGCCGCCGCCGGCCTTGTCCGAGGTGGTGGAGGCGCTGGAGCTGACGCCCAAGGCCGAGCTGCCGGCGCTGATCGGCGGCTGGCTGGATACGCTGGATGCCTCCGGCCGGCTGGCGCTGATCAAGCTGATCACCGGCGGGCTGCGGGTGGGTGTCTCCGGCCGCCTCGCGCGCGTGGCGCTGGCCGAATGGTCCGGCCAGACGGTCGAGGAGATCGAGGAAGTCTGGCACGGCGTCGCCCCGCCCTACCTGCCGCTGTTCCGCTGGCTGGAGGGACACGACGACAAGCCCGACCCGCGCGACGCGCCGGTCTTCCGGCCGCTGATGCTGGCGCATCCGCTGGAGGATGCGGATGTCGCCGCGCTCGACCCCGCGGCGTATCGCGCCGAGTGGAAATGGGATGGCATCCGCGTGCAGCTCACCGCCGGGCCGGGCGGCCGGCGGCTGTGGTCGCGCGGTGGGGAGGATGTCTCGGGCAGCTTCCCCGAGATCATCGCGGCGATGGAGTTCCACGCCGTGCTGGATGGCGAATTGCTCGTCATCCGCGAGGGTGCCGTCGCGCCCTTCGCCGACCTGCAGCAGCGGCTGAACCGTAAGACGGTGTCGGCGAAGCTGCAGGCGGAATACCCGGTCGGCGTCCGGCTCTATGACCTTTTGTTCGAGGGTACCGAGGATCGGCGCGCGCTGCCCTTCGACGCCCGCCGCGCCCGGCTGGAGGATTGGGTGGCGCGCATCGCGCCGGCGCGGATGGACCTCTCGCCGCAGATCGCCTTCGCCTCGGTCGCCCAACTGGGCGAGGTGCGGGACGGCGCCCGCGCCGCCTCGATCGAAGGGCTGATGCTGAAGCGCGGCGACAGCCCCTATGTCGCCGGGCGGGTGAAGGGGCTGTGGTGGAAGTGGAAGCGCGACCCGCTGTCGATCGACGCGGTGCTGATGTACGCCCAGCGCGGCCACGGCAAGCGCAGCAGCTTCTACAGCGACTACACCTTCGGCCTGTGGCGACCGGATGGGGCAGGGGGGGAGGAGCTGGTCCCGGTCGGCAAGGCCTATTCCGGCTACACGGATGAGGAGCTGGGCTGGCTCGACAAATGGATCCGCAACCACACCACCGGCCGCTTCGGCCCGGTGCGGGAGGTGGAGAAGCAACTGGTGCTGGAGGTGATCTTCGACGCGGCGCAGCTTTCCACCCGGCACAAATCCGGCGTCGCGCTGCGCTTCCCGCGCATCGCCCGCATCCGCCGCGACAAGCCGGCGGAGGAGGCCGACCGGCTGGAGATGCTGATGGCGCATGTGGACCCGCGCGCCCCCGCGGATTGACCCGGCCCGGTGCGCATGGTGCCCTGCGGCCCGTCCAAGGAAAGGGAAACACCCATGCCGCTCCCGCCCAACCGCCTCAAGCAACGCCTGGCGAAGGATGAGCTCGCGCTCGGCTTCGGCGTGCACCATCTGCGCACCAGCGGCACCGGCATGATCGCCGCCGCCGCCGGCTTCGACTGGCTGTTCATCGACATGGAGCACGGCGCGATGTCGGTGCATGAGGCGACGCAGATCGCCATCGCCGCGCTGAACCAGGGCGTCACGCCGGTGGTGCGCTGCTGCAAGGACGCGCTGTTCGAGGGGACCCGGGCGCTCGACAACGGCGCCATGGGCGTGGTGGTGCCGCATGTCGACACTGCCGAGGAGGCGAAGGCCGTCGCCGCCGCCTACCGCTTCCCGCCGGTCGGCACGCGCAGCTGGGGCGGCCCGCCCTTCGCCTACAACATGCTGCCGCCCTCCAACGCCGAGGCGCAGGCCGAGCTGAACGAGGCCATCCTGGTCTGCGTGATGATCGAGACGCCGGAAGCGGTGGAGGCGGCGGATGCCATCGCCGCCGTACCGGGGATCGACGCGCTGATGATCGGCACCAGCGACCTGACCGCCAGCATGGGCATCAGCGGCCAGATCGGCCATCCGCGGGTCAAGGCGGCGTACGAAGCGGTGGCCAATGCCTGCAAGAAGCACGGCAAGACGCTCGGCATGGGCGGCGTCTACGACGAGGTGCACGCCTCGACCTATATCGGCCTCGGCGCGCGCTTCCTGCTGTCGGGCAACGACCAGGCCTTCCTGATGGCCGGCGCCTCGTCCCGGGCCAAATTCCTGCGCGGCCTGCAGCCGGCGAAGTAGCAGGGCTTGCGCCGGGGCCATGCCGGTGGCGATGATCCGGCATGGTCCCGGCCCCGGCCGGGCCGGGAGGATAAAAATCCATGTGCAACATCTTCGCCTCGCAGGATCCGGGCACCTATGCCTGTGAGACGCGGGCCATAAGGCTGCATGGCCACGCCACCAGCATCCGGCTGGAAGCCGCCTTCTGGCGCATCCTGGAACGCATCGCGCTGGCCGAAGGCACGTCCCTCACGCGGTTCCTGACGACACTGCATGACGAGGTGCTGGCGCGGCGCGGCGAGATCGGCAATTTCGCCTCCCTGCTGCGGGTGACCTGCCTGCATTGGCTGGAGAACCAGGACCGCCACGCCGCCGAGGTCGCCGCCCGCCACCGCCAGGCGGCCTGAACCAGCAACCGCGAAGCGGCCTGATTCCGCTGGCGCGGTAGCCGGCTACTACCCCGCGCCCCGTCAGCCTCGTTAGCCTGCCGCGAAACGCGGGAGGATTGCGTGGCCAAGCCCATCCATTCGATGATTCGCGTGCTGGATGAGGCACGCTCGGTCGACTTCTATCGTCGCGCGCTGGGGCTGGAGGTGATCGACCGCCTCGCCTTCGACGGCTTCACGCTGCTGTACCTGCGCGCGCCCGAGGGCCCCTTCGAACTCGAACTCACGGTCAACCACGACCGCACCGCGCCCTATGCGCTGGGCGACGGCTACGGCCATCTGGCCGTGGCGGTGGAGGACCTGGCCGCCGAGCATGCGCGCATGTCCGCCGCCGGCATCGAGCCGGGGCCGATGCGCGAGATGCAGCACCAGGGGAAACCCTTGGCGCAGTTCTTCTTCATCACCGATCCCGATGGCTACAAGACCGAAGTGCTGCAGCGCTTCGGCCGCTACGCCTGAACAAGAAATCTCCAGGGAGGAACCAGGGATGAGAGAAATCGACAAGCGACGGCACGTGCACCGTCGGGTCTTCCTGCGTGGCGCGGCGACGACGCCGGCCGCCGCGGCGATCGCCGCCGCCGGCCTCACCATCGGGCCGGACGCCGCCTGGGCGGCCGACCTGCGCGCGCTGCGCCCGGCGACGATGACCGTGCTCGCCCGTGCCGCGCGCGACACCTTCCCGCATGACCGGCTGGCCGACCGCTACTACATCGCCGCGGTGCTGCCCTATGACGAGCAGGCGGCGAAGGACGCCGCGCTGAAGACGCTGCTGGAGGAAGGCGCGGCGCAGCTCGATGCCGAGGCGAAGAAGCGCTTCGGCCGCGACTACATCCGTGTGGGGTCGGAGGAGCAGCGCGTGCAGGTGCTGCAGGCGGTCGAGAAGTCGGCTTTCTTCCAGAAGCTGCGCGGTGACCTCGTCGTCACGCTCTACAACCAGAAGGAGGTCTGGCCGAAACTCGGCTACGAGGGCTCCTCCTTCGAGCATGGCGGCTACATCGAGCGCGGCTTCAACGACATCGACTGGCTGCCGGAGGCCTGACCATGGCGACATTCGACCTGAACGACGACAGCGTCGTCGTCATCATCGGCTCCGGCGCGGGCGGCGGCACGCTCGGCAACGAGCTCGCGCAGCGCGGTGCCAAGGTGGTGGTGCTGGAAGCCGGCGGCCGGCACGAGATCGAGGATTTCGTCAACGACGAATGGGCCAGCTTCACCCAGCTCGCCTGGTCCGAGACGCGGACCACCGGCGGCTCCTGGCGCGTGGCGAAGGATTTCCCGAACCTGCCGGCCTGGATCGTCAAGGCGGTCGGCGGCAGCACCACGCATTGGGCCGGTGCCTCGCTGCGCTTCGCCGAGCACGAGTTCAAGGCGCGCACCCATTACGGTGCGATCGAAGGCGCCAACCTGGCCGACTGGCCGATCACCCTGGCCGAGCTGGAGCCCTACTACGCGAAGGCCGAGGACCGCATGGGCGTGACCGGCACCAACGGCATTCCCCGGCTGCCCGGCAACAACAACTACAAGGTGCTGGCGGCCGGCGCGAAGAAGCTCGGCTACAAGGATTTCCACACCGGCAACATGGCGATCAACTCGCAGCCCCGGGCCGAGCGCACCAGCTGCCGCCAGCTCGGCTTCTGCTTCCAGGGCTGCAAGATGGGGGCGAAGTGGAGCACGCTCTACACCGAGATCCCGGCCGGCGAGGCGACCGGGCGGCTGGAGGTGCGGCCCAGCAGCATGGCGATCCGGATCGAGCATGACGCGGCGGGCAAGGCGACCGGCGTGGTCTATGCCGATGCGCAGGGCCGGCAGCAGCGCCAGCGCGCCCGCGTGGTGGCGGTCGCCGGCAATTCGATCGAAAGCCCGCGCCTGCTGCTGAACAGCGCGTCGAGCAAATTCCCCGACGGCATGGCCAATTCCTCCGGCCAGGTCGGCCGCAACTACATGCGGCACACCACCGGCAGCGTCTACGCCATCTTCGACAAGCCGGTGCACATGTACCGCGGCACGACGATGGCCGGGATCATCCGCGATGAATCGCGGCACGACCCGAAGCGCGGCTTCGCCGGCGGGTATGAGCTGGAGACGCTGTCGCTCGGCGTGCCCTTCATGGCGGCCTTCCTCGAACCCGGCGCCTGGGGCCGCGGCTTCACCTCGGCGATGGATGCCTATGACCGGATGGCGGGCCTGTGGATCGTCGGCGAGGACATGCCGCTGGCGAAGAACCGCATCACGCTCGACGCCAAGGTCAAGGACCGGAACGGCATGCCGGTGGCGTCGGTGCATTTCGACGACCACAGGAACGACATCGCCATGCGCGACCACGCCTACCAGCAGGGCCGCGCAGTCTACGAATCGGTCGGCGCCACCCGCACCTTCGAGACCACGCCCTATCCCAGCACCCACAACCTCGGCACCAACCGTATGAGCGCGAATGCCAGGGACGGCGTGGTGGACAAATGGGGCAAGGCGCATGACCTGCCCAACCTCTATGTCTCCGACGGCAGCCAGTTCACCAGCGGCGCCGCCTGCAACCCGACCCTGACGATCGTCGCCCTGGCGATCCGCCAGGCGGAGCACATCACCGGCCGCATGGCCCGCGGCGAGGTGTAGCCCTCAACCCTCCCCCGCGCGAGCGGGGGAGGGAGCGGATCGCGCCCCTTTGCACCAGCGCAAGGCGCCGGCGGTGCGGCCTGGCATCCTGTGCTCAGGTCCATGCCGGGAAGGCACTTGCGAATGGTTCTCATTATCTCTATCAACATCTCCGACACGCCCGGAGTGATTCCATGACCGCCCGTCCGAAGCGCCGCCTGCTCGGCCTGCTCGCCGCGATCGGCCTGCTTCCCGCCGCCGTTGCGGCGCAGACCGGGGGGCAGGAGGTCAACCTCTATTCCTCCCGCCACTACGACAGCGACCGCGCGCTGTACGACGCCTTCACCAAGGAAACCGGCATCCGCGTCCGGCTGATCGAGGGCGATGCAGACCAGCTGATCGAGCGCATCCGCTCCGAGGGCGCCAACAGCCCGGCCGATGTCTTCATCACCGTGGACGCCGCCCGCCTGGCCCGCGCCGCCGCGGCCGGCATCCTGCAGCCGTTCAAATCCGCCACGGTCGAGGCGCGCATCCCCGCCGCGCTGCGTTCGAAGGACGGGCTCTGGTTCGCCATCTCCCAGCGTGCCCGGGTGATCATGTACGACAAGGAGAAGGGCGCCCCGCCGGGCCTGACGCGGTACGAGGACCTGGCCGGCCCGGCCGGCGCCGGGCTGTGTGTCCGCTCCTCCAACCACCCCTACAACATCAGCCTCGCCGCCTCGATCCTGGCGGCCGACGGGGCGGAGAAGACCGAGGCCTGGGCGAAGGGCGTCACCGCCAATCTGGCCCGCCCGCCGCAGGGCGGCGACCGCGACCAGTTCCGCGCCATCCCGGCCGGGCAATGCACCCTGGCGCTGGCCAATACCTACTACCTGGCGGCCTTCGGCGCCTCCACCAAGCCGGACGACCAGGCGCTGTTCAAGCGGATCGGCGTCATCTTCCCGAACCAGGGGCAGGGCGACCGCGGCACGCATGTGAACATCTCCGGCGCCGGGCTGGTGAAGACCGCGCCGCATGCCGCGAGCGCCGCGCGGTTCCTCGATTTCCTCACCGGCGACCAAGCGCAGGCGATGCTGGCGCTGGGCAACATGGAATACCCGGCGGTGCCGGATGCGCCGCTGCACCCGGCGCTGGAGGCGATGGGCCGCTTCCGTGCCGAGCCGGTGGATGCCGAGACGACGAACGCCAACGCCGCCCCGGCGCTGCAGCTGCTGCAGCGCGCCGGCTGGCGCTGAGCGGCGGGGACGCGCGCGTGATCGTCTGCCTCTGCAACGCGCTGACCGACCGGCAGCTGGCGGCGGTCGCCCAGGGCGCCCGCCGGCCGCGCGAGGTCCACGCCGCCTGCGATTGCAAGGCGCGATGCGGCACCTGCACCCGCATGGTCCTGGCGATGATCCGCGAGACCGCGGACGCGGCGAAGCACCCCGCCGGCCTGCCCTGATCCGGCGGCGGCGCGGATCAACCGCGCAGCGCGGCCTCGGCCGCGGCGAAGCGCGCCGGGTCGGCCAGCACCCGCGGGACCTTGTGCTGGCCGCCGAGCTTGCCTTGCGCCCGCATCCAGCGGGCGAAGGCGCCCGGCGGCAGCAGCGCGACCTCCGGCGGGTCCATCTGCCCGCCGCGTCGGTGCGCGGCGTAGTCGTCATTCGCCCCGATCAGCGCGGCGTCCAGCGCCGGCGCCAGGCGCGCCGCCAGGGCGGGATCGGCCGCGCCGCCCGCCTCCACCAGCCAGCGGTGATGCCCGCGCGTTGCGCCGAAGACCGGGCCGACCGTGTATTCCGCCACCGCCAGTCCCGCCGCGCGCGCCACCGCCAGCAGGGCACGCTCGATCTCCTCGCCCGAGAGATGCTCGCCGAAGGCCGAGAGGCTGTAGGAGGTCCGCCCGGTCACCAGCAGCCGCGGCGGTGACCGGTCGATGAACCGCACCGTGTCGCCCAGCACGTAGCCCCAGAGCCCGGCGCAGCTGGTGACGACGACGGCGTAGTCGATGCCGGTCTCGATGGTCGCCGCCCAGTGGCGCGTCGGGTGCGGCGAATCGAGCTCCCCCACCGGGACGAATTCCCAGAACACGCCGCGGTCCAGCAGCAGCCGCAGCCCCTCGCCATCGCCGCGGTCGGCGATGGCGCAGAAGCCCTCGCTGGCCGGGTAGACCTCCCGCGTCGTGCAGCCTGCCGGCAGGTAGGGCGCCATGCGGTCGCGGTAGGGCGCCCAGGCGGCGCCGCCATGCACCAGCAATTGCAGTGCCGGCAGCGGCGGCCGGCCATGCCGCGCCGCCAGCCGTTCCAGCAGCACCAGCAGCCAGGAGGGCGTGCCGGTCAGCATCCGCACCGCGGCGGCCGGGGCGGCGTCGGCCAGCGCCGCCAGCTTGCGGTCCCAGTCGGCGAGCAGCGCCAGCGCGGGCGGCGGGAAGCTCCAGGGCCGCAGGAACGCTGGCACCTCCGCCGCGGCGATGCCCGAGAGGTCGCCCTGCCGCACGCCCGGCGCCACGCGTTCCAGCGCCGTCGAGCCGCCGAGCATGAAGGCCGGCCCGGCGAAGACGGCGCTGCGGGGATGCTGCCGCAGGTGCCAGGCCAGCACGTCGAGCGCCGCGCGCCGGTTGGCCGCACCATCGGCTGGGTGACCGGGATGTATTTGGTGGTGCCGGAGGTGGTGCCGGAGGACAGCGCCAGGTAGGGCACCCGCCCCGGCCAGGTGACGTCGCGCATCACCGGATAATGCGGCTGCCACCATTCACGCCAGAACGCCTCGTAATCGCGCAGCGGCACGCGCGCCTGGTACTCGGCGACGGTCGCAATGCCGGCGAAGCCATGCGCTAGCCCGAACCGGGTATTCGCCGCCGTGCGCAGCAGCCGATGCAGCACCCGCTGCTGCGCCAGCACGGGGTCCTGCCGCCGCAGCTGCGCCACCCGCGCCTTGGCCAAGGCGCGCAGGAAAGGCGTGGCGTCGAAGGGCGGCGGCTTCATCGCGGCGCGAGGGTGGTCACGAACGGATATTCCGCCGCCACGGTGCCCGGCCGCAACGGCATGCGGATACTCTCGCGCGTGCGCCACAGCGGCACCTGGTCGGCGAAGGCGGCGCTGCCGAGCCAGCCATCCTGCCCGCCCCACAGCGTGAACCAGTTGGCGTCGGGGTCGGCCATGTCGGAAACATGCCGCGCCATGGAACCGAAGGTCACCTCATGCGGGCCACTGACGAAGCCGTGGCCGGACTTCATCGCCGTTTCGCGCGAACCGCCCACCGGATAGGTGCCCAGCACGAAGCGCCGGCCCAGCACCGGCAGGTTCACCAGCCAATGCGCCGCGCGCAGCCGATGCACCTCGCCCCAGCTCCGATAGGGCGCGGCCAAAGGCGCGGCCTCGGCGGCGGCGGTGCGCAGCAGCGCCTGGCGCTGGGGCAGGGCGTCCAGGTCGCGCAGCAGGAAGGTGGTGATGTAGCCCCAGCCGCTTTCCACCCGCGCCACGCCGGCCGCCGCCACCGCCGGCGCCAGCCGCCCGAGCAGCAGCTCGAACACCAGCGGCGCCTCGCTCTCGGCGGCGTAGTCGCCATTCCAGCCGCGCAGCTTTGCCAGCAGCGCCGGCTCCGGCGCGCCGCCGGGCAGGGCGTCGAACCGGGCCAGCAGCTCGGCCGCCAGGGTGGCCGCCTTGGGCGCGATGGTATCCACCTGCAGCGCCACCAGGTCGGCGGGGGTCAGCTGCGGCTTGGCCTGCAGCAGGGCGCGCAGCCGGGCCACGC
>JBMOJU010000524.1:0-2856 GCA_049315625.1 Paracraurococcus sp. | reverse complement strand
CGCTGTCCTGCGCCGCGTCGTAGGTCACCAGCAGGCCGGTGACGCCGTTCTCGGTCGCCGCCTTGGTGCTGATGTCGGTCGCGTGCAGACCCATGAACTTCAGATAGTCCTTGCCGGAGACGAAGTCCTGGACCGTCGCATGGCCGCTGCCCGCATTGAAGACATACGTGTCCCTGCCGGCGCCGCCGGTGAGATCGGCGTCGCCCTTGCCGATGAAGAAGGTATCGGAGGCGGCGCCACCGGTTGCCTTCACCGTGCCGGTGCCGGCATGCAACACCAAGCGGACCGTACCTTCCACCTGTACGGTGTCGGTACCGGCACCGGTGTAGACGTCGGCGGTCGAGTTCTTGCCGTTGTAGGTTGGGTTGTAGAGGTTCCCGTTGTCGACCAGGTCGTATTGCGCCAGCGGCGAGATGCCGGCGGCGGTGACGCGTACGGTGTCGTTCCCCGCGCCGGTATTGATCACCATGGTGTTGCTGGCACCGGTGGCGTCGCTGTGAGCGACCCAGGTGACGGTATCGTTGCCGGCGCCGGTGGTGATTTTCCCGAACTTCGCGCTCACGGCCATGATGTCGAGCCCGGTGGTGCCGGCCGCACGCAGATCGAGTTGCATCTGCTTGATGTTGTCGAAGGCCAGGTGCGTGGCATTGGTCGATGCCCAGGTCGTCGGCGCGGCCTGTGCCGCGACGACGCCGCCCCAATCCGTGGTGGCGCCGAAGGTGTGGTAGTCCTGGCCGCCGAAGGTGGTGTGGCCTTCCCAGATGTCGGCCTTCTGGCCCCAGGTGCCGGGCGTGCCGAACTGGATGGTCGGGACGGTGTCGCCGGTGGTCGTGCCGCCGCCGGTGGTCCCGCCGCCACCCGTCGTGCCGGCGGCCTTGGTGAAGGCGAAGCTGGCGCCGCCATTCGAGGCGAGGCTGGCGGTGGCGCCGGGCAGCGCGGTGCCGTTGAAGGACACGCCATCGACGAACAGGTTGCGGTCGGTGGCGGAGCTGCCGCCATAGGCGTCGTTGAGGAAGGTGACGGTCAGCGTATGGCTGCCGGCGGCGAAGTTGCCCTTCACGGTGATGGCGTCCTCGCCTGCGCCCTCGGTCGCGCCGGCGGTCAGCGTGCCGCCGATCTGCACGCCATCGACGGCGACGATGTACTGCGCGCTGCCCTGCCAGGCATCCTGGGCGATCTTGAGCACCAGGGTGTCGGCGCCGCTGCCGATGGTCTGGGTGACCGGGGTGGTGGTGCCACCGCCTGTCCCGGTGCCCCCGCCGGTGCCCCCGCCGGTGCCGCCGCCGGTGCCGCTGCCGCCGTTGTAGGTACCGTTTGCCGCGGCGTAGCTGACATCATAGAGGGTGATGGAGTTGTCGTAGCCGCTGCCGTGCTGGGCGCCGGTCGACCACCAGGTCTGCATGCCGATGCCGGGCGCCTCATTCTCCCCGCCATGCGCGTAGTCGGCCGGGACGTGCTCGGTGGTCGTCCACATCTCGACGCCGTCGACATACATCGTGAGCCGGCCGGCCTGCCAGTCGAGGGCGTAGTTGTGGACCTGCTTCACGTCCACGCCGTCCATGTAGTAGGACTGGAACTGGTTGGAGCCGTCCTCGCCCTTCCAATGGATGGTGGAGTAGGCGGTGCCGCCCGGCAGCAATTCCACCAGGTCAAGTTCCGGGCCCGGCCAGACATCGGTGGCCGGCCATAGCAGCGCATAGGGGCCGGGCGCATCACCCTGGGCCATCGAGAGGGTGAAGCTGAACAGACCGTAGCCGTATCCCGAATCGGCCGGGCCATAGGGCGGCACCATGGTGCCGCTGTCCTGGTTGTCAGGCGTGCTGGTGATGGTGATCTGCCCGGGGACGCTGCTGTTGACCGCAGGTCCCCAGGTGCGTGAGAGCATGCCGGTGCCGTTGTCGAAACTTTCGGTCCAGACGGTCGTGAACTGGCTGAGGTCGAGGGTAGCGGCCATGGTCAGGCTTCCTGCGTTGTGCGGGTGGCAGGCGGACCGGGATCGCCGAGGAAATCGCTCTTAAGGCGGAATTCACCCATTGAAATCAACCTGAAGTTGATGCCCTGGATGCGCGTTGCCCGCGGTTGTCCTTGCGACACCGAGCCTGTTCCCCACAGTTACGTGAAGCACGAGAATGTGATCCGCCCGTGCCGGAATACGATATGTCGTATTCAACCTACACGCGCAATCGTGCCTTCTGCGGCCGGGTGATCACGTTTTTTGTTCAAATTAACAATGAAAACTGTGGCTTCAGCGCTACCCTGACCCTGGAAATACCAGTCTTCCCGGGTGCTTATCGGACCGGGTCCGGAGAGCCCGTTTCGGCCGCGTGGCCCAGATTGGCCGCAAGCCCCGGACGCAAAAACGCCCAGGGCAGGAGCCCTGGGCGGTCTCGGCGGGCGCGTTCAGGCCGGCGTGACGCCGACCCGGTGGGTCAGGCGATCACGGCGTAGGACACGTCGTAAACCGTCATGCTGTTGTCACCGTGCTGGGCGCCGGTGGACCACCAGGTCTGCATGCCGACGCTCGGCGTGCTGTTCTGCCCGCCATCGGCGTAGTCCAGCGGCACGTTATCGGTGACATGCGCCGTCTGATGGCCATCGACGAAATAGTCGATATGGTCGCGTTCCCAGTCGATCGCGTAGGTGTGGACCTGGGTGGTGTCGATGCCGCCGGCGCCGTAGCTCTGGAAGGCGTTGTCGCCGTTGCCGTCCTTCCAATGAACGGTGGAGTACGCGTTGCCGCCGGCGGTCTGCTCGACCACGTCCAGCTCCGGCCCCGGCCAGATGTCGGTCGCCGGCCAGATCAGCGCATAGGGACCGGGGGCGTCGTTCGACATCGATAGGGTGAAGGAATAGACG
>JBMOJU010000130.1:0-12798 GCA_049315625.1 Paracraurococcus sp. | reverse complement strand
CTCGGCGCCCGGCTGATGGGCCGCACGGCCTGAGCGGCAAAGGGGCGCGGCCGGTGCCGCGCCCTACTCCTCCTTGAAGCCGTATTGCGGGATGCCCTGCTCCGCGCCGTAGTACTTGTACGGCAGGAACTTGCCGGTCATCTCGATCTTCACCCGGTCGCCCTTCTCGTGCGCCATGCGCTCGAACTGGAAGTCGAAATCGATGGCGGACATGATGCCGTCGCCGAATTCCTCCTCGATCAGCGCCTTCCAGGCCGGGCCGTTGACCATCACCATCTCGAAGAAGCGGTAGATCAGCGGGTCGGTCGGTGGCATCGGCGTGCCGCGGTAGGGCACCTCGTTCAGCATCCGCTGCTCGACCTCGCTCAGCCCGAACAGCGCCGCGGCCTTGGCCGCCAGCGGCTTCACCAGCTTCATCTGGCCGAGCAGGGCGCCGACGATCAGCGTGTCGGACATGCCGCCGATCTCGCCACAGATGTATTTCCAGGTCCAATCCTTCTCGCGCTTGATGTCGAGGATCTTCTCCGTCAGTTGGGCGCGGGTCATCGTCTCGGCTTTCCCTTGGTTGCTTGGATCATTCCGCCGCGACGGGCAGCGGGGCTTCGGCCGGCCGGACCTCCGGCGGCGATTTCGGGTCCCACTCGGCCGGCCGCGTGCCGGCCAAGGTGCGGCTGCGGGTCAGCAGGAATTCCAGGATGTGGTCGCGCAGCGCGTGGTAGCCGGGCAGCTTGTGCAGCGTCGCGCGGTTGCGCGGCTTGGGCAGCGTGTTCACCACCACCTCGGCGCAGCGGGCATCCGGGCCGTTGGTCATCAGCAGGATGCGGTCGGCGAGCAGGATCGCCTCGTCCACGTCATGGGTGATCATGAAGGCGGTCTGGTTCGCCTCGGCCACCAGCCGGGCGACCTCATCCTGCAGGGCGCCGCGGGTCAGCGCGTCCAGCGCGCTGAACGGCTCGTCCATCAGCAGCATCTTCGGGCGCAGCGCCAGCGCGCGGGCAATGCCGACGCGCTGCTTCATGCCGCCGGAGAGCTGGGAGGGCTTCCGCTCGGCCGCCTCCGCGAGACCCACTTCGGCGAGCGCCTGCCGCGCCGCCTCGCGCAGCTTCGCCTTGCCCCAGTCACGGTGGCGGCAGGACAGCGCGAAGGCGACGTTCGCCTCCGCCGTCATCCAGGGCATCAGCGCATGGCCCTGGAAGATCACCGCGCGGTCCAGCGACGGCCCCGCGATCGCCTGGCCATCGACGAAGACGGCGCCGGCATTCGGTGCGTCCAGCCCAGCCAGGATGTTCAGCACCGTGGTCTTGCCGCAGCCCGAATGCCCGACCAGGCAGACGAATTCGCCGCGGTTCACCCCGAACCACAGGTCGCGGAAGACGACATGGCCAGGATAGGCGCGCGTGACGCCCTCGACCGAGACATAGGCGTGGGTCATTCCTGCCAGGCCACCACTTTGGCCACCGCGCCCAGCGCGCGGTCCAGCAGCAGGCCGACCACGCCGATCAGCAGGATGGCGATGACGATGTCCGCCAGGGACAGGTTGTTCCACTGGTTCCAGACCCAGTAGCCGATGCCGGTGCCGCCGACGAGCATCTCGGCGGCGACGATCACCAGCCAGGCGATGCCGATGGAAATGCGCATGCCGGTCAGGATGGTCGGCGCCGCGGCCGGCAGGATGACGCGGAAGGCGGTCTTCCAGGTGCCGGCTTCCAAGGTGCGGGCCACGTTCAGCCATTCCCGCCGCACGCTGCCGACGCCGAAGGCGGTGTTCAGCAGCATCGGCCAGACCGAGCAGATGAAGATGACGAAGATGGCGGAGACCGCGCTGTCCTTGATGGTGAACAGCGCCAGCGGCATCCAGGCGAGCGGCGAGACCGGCCGCAGCACCTGGATGAAGGGGTTGAGCGCGGCGCCGAGCAGCGGCGACATGCCGATCAGGAAGCCGAGCGGGATGGCGACGATCGCCGCCAGCCCGAAGCCGGCCCCGACCCGCAGCAGGGAATAGGCAATCTGCACGCCGATGCCCTGGTCGTTGGTGCCGCGCACGTAGAACGGGTCGCGCAGCAGCTCGAACAGCCGGGCGCCGATCTCGGACGGCCGCGGGAAGGGCGTCTGCCCGCCGGTCGCCGCTGCCTGGCCCAGCAGCGCGGCGTATTCGGGATCGATCGGCGCGCCGCCGCCGGCGCCGCTGCCCGCCGCCATCTCCCAGGCGCCGAGGCCGAGCGCGAGGATCGCGAGCGACAGCAGCGCCGCCCGCCAGAAGGGAACCGCATGCTGCATGGATCAGGCGCCGCGGATCGCTCGGTCGGTCCAGCCCGCGGGGCTCGCCGGGTCGAAGGTGCGGCCCATGATCGTCTCGGTGCGCGTTGCGCCGGCCGGCACCGGCAGCCCCAGCTCGGCCATCGCCTTGCCGGCGTCGAGCGCGAGGAACACCTGGCTGGCGACCTGCGCGTAGTCGAGCTCGCGGTTCACCTGCCCCCAGCGGCGCATCTGGGTCATGATCCAGACCGCCATGGAGTTCCAGGGGAAGGGGTCGAAGCCGATGCGGTTCGGCACGCGCTGCACCTGGCCGAGGCCGTCGGCGAAGGTCCCGGTCAGCACCTGCGCCACCACCGTCTCGGGCTGGTTCAGGTAGTTCTGCGCGCTGATCGCCGTCGCCACCTCGCGGCGGTTCTCCGGCTTTGCCGCATGGGCCGTCGCCTCGATGATCGAGCGCAGCAGCGCGGCGAAGGTGTTCGGCGCCTCGGTCAGCATGGCGCGCGGCACGGCGAAGGCGCAGCAGGGGTGGCCGTCCCACAGATCCTTGGTCAGCACATGGATGAAGCCGACACCGTCGAAGACGGCGCGCTGGTTGAACGGGTCGGGGCCGAGGAAGCCGTCGATGTTGTCGGCGCGCAGGTTGGCCACCATCTCGGGCGGCGGCACGCTGCGGATCTGCACGTCCCGGTCGGGGTCGATGCCGCTCTCCGCCAGGTAGTGGCGCAGCAGGTAGTTGTGCATCGAGAAATCGAACGGCACGGCGAAGCGGAAGCCCTTCCAGTCCTTCGGGTTCCGCTTGTCCTTGTGCTTCGTCGCCAGGGTGATCGCCTGGCCGTTGGTGTTCTCGATCGCCGCGACGGCCCAGGGAATCGGCGCGGCGACGCCGACGCCGAGCGACATGGCGATCGGCATGGGGGACAGCATATGCGCGGCGTCGTATTCGCGGGCGATCGACTTGTCGCGGATCACCGCCCAGCCGGCGGTGCGGATCACCTCCACGTTCAGCCCGTGCCGGGCGTAGAAGCCCATCGGGTGCGCCATGATGATCGGCGTCGCGCAGGTGATCGGGATGAAGCCGATCTTCAGGTCACGCTTCTCCGGCGCGCCGGTCGCCTGCGCGAGCGCTTCCCGCGCATGGCCGAGCGGGAAGAAGGCGCCGAGGGCGCCGGCCACGGCGGCGGCACCGAACCGCGTCAGCAGGCCGCGGCGGGTCGCGTCATCGGGGAAGACGGCGCGGAACACCGCCTGTTCCGCTGCCTCGCCGAAGGCCCCGGTCCCATCCGCCGGCGAAGGCGCGTCGCAGGCCAGCGCGGCGTGGTCGCGGCCGCAGGCACAGGCCCCGAGACGCGCCGTGGCGTCGAGCGGATCGGCGAAAAGGCGTGACACGGTGGTTTCTCCCGGCGGGCAAAGCCCCGACACGGACGCAATGGCCGTGCCACCCGGGCCTGCGGCGAAACCCGATCCGCCCGGCGCCGGATTGCCTGTGCCGCGCCCATCACTGCCCAGCAAGCGGGCAGACGCTGGGGCATGCGGCGTTCCCTGGAGCGCATGCGGTCCGCTCCAGCCTTTGCCCGGTCGCGCGGTTCAGCGCTTTCGGCGTTGCCGCCTCAACGCATCCCGCTTCAGGGTTCGACCGGCGCCAACGCCCCGAACCCCGCCCGCAGCGCCTCCGGCAGCTCCGCCGGGCGCCGCGTCGTGCGGTCCAGCATCACCATCACGGCGCGGGAGGTGGCGAAGCACACCTCCCCCTGGAACAGCCCCTGCTCCACCGCGATGCTGCTGCGGCCGATCCGCGCGACACAGGTGCCGATCCGCACCCGGCCCGGGTAGTGGATCTCGCGCAGGTAGTCGATCTCCACCCGCGCCACCGCCATGCCCACCGCGCGCGTCTCCGGCGGGCCGGCGACGGCGTGCATGATCTCGGCCCGCCCGGCCTCGCAAAAGGCGCCGATGGCGCCGTTGTTGATGTGGCCGTTCATGTCCGTGTCGGCCAGCCGCAGCTTCTCCTCCGTCCAGAAGGGGAACCGCGCGGCATCGGGCGGCGGGATCGGCACGGCTACTTCGCCTTCTCGGCCTCGTAGCGCGCCTTGTTCTCGGCGTTCGGCGGATAGAGGCCGGGCAGCTTCTCGCCCTGCTCGACCTTGCCGACGATCCAGGCCTCCAGCCGCTCCTGCTCCTGCCCACCGGCCAGCACGTCGTTCAAAAACGCCTTGGGAATCACCACCGCGCCGTCGTCATCCACCACGATGATGTCGTCCGGGAAGACCGCGACGCCGCCGCAGCCGATCGGCTCCTGCCAGCCGGTGAAGGTCAGGCCGGCGACCGAGGGCGGCGCCGCGCCGCCGCGGCACCAGACCGGCATGTTCGTCCCTACCACGCCGGCCACGTCGCGCACGCAGCCATCCGTCACCAGCGCGGTCACGCCGCGCTTCATCAGCCGGGCGCAGAGGATGTCGCCGAAGATGCCGGCATCGGTGCAGCCCATGGCGTCGGCCACGGCGATGACGCCTTCCGGCATGTCCTCGATCGCGGCGCGGGTGGAGCGCGGCGACGACCAGCTTTCCGGCGTCGCCAGATCCTCCCGCGCCGGGACGAAGCGCAGGGTGAAGGCCGGGCCGACCAGGCGGCGGCCCTTGGCGGTCGGGGTGAAGGGCTGCGGCCCGCGCATCCAGATGTTGCGCAGCCCCTTCTTCAGCAACAGCGTGGTGATGGTGGCGGTGGAGATGCTCTCCAGCGTCGCGCGGGCTGCGGGGTCGAGGCTCATGGGGCAGCGTTCCTACGGGATGGAATCGGGCGCCGGCGGGGCGGCGGCCATCCGATGTCTCTACCCCGCGTATCGCCGGGCTGGAACCTCCCCGGCCGCGGTCACGCGGTGCGCGGCTGCACCAGGCGCTGCCAGGCCAGGATCTCGGTGTCGATCACCTGCCTCCGGGTAGCCTCGTCGGTCGGCAGCGAGACCGCAACATCCGGGGAGTGGCGCACCAGGTCGCAGCTCTGCTCGTAGTAGCGGCGGCTGGCGTGCAAGGGGCCTGGACCGAATTCATGCGTCGGGTCCAGCTCCGGCGGCTCGGCCGGTACCGGCATCAGGCAGGCGCGGTGCAGCGCGGCCAGGGCGATGCGCTGCATATGCCCCAGGATCTGATTATTGCGTGCGAACAGCGCCGCCTCCTCGGGCGGGGAAGCGACGAAGCGGTCATCCTGCCAGCGCATCGCGGTCTGGATGACCGGCTGGATGATGAAGCCGGCGCCGCTGGCATTGGCGCGCTGGGCAAAGCGCAGCAGGCTGCCGAGCCAGAGCGCCGGGTAGCGCGCATCGTGGGCCGTGAGGACCTCCGCGACATCCAGCCGCTGGCCCAGCCCCAACTTTTCGAATTCGAGGCCGACGGTGATCCAGCGGCCATCCGCCAGCCGCGCCACGCTGTAGGTGTCGCGAAAGAAGTCCAGCAGGATGAAGCGTTCCCGGAAGAAGCCATCCAGGTCGAATTGCTTGTTGATGTCACGGTCCAGCGTCAGCCGCTCCTCCGGCGATGCCTCGGGGATCGCCAGGTCGAGACGGGAGGGCGCGGCCGCAACCAGGCTCACCGTATTGATGCGCCATAGGAAGGTGCTGCGCGACAGGTTCGGGAACAGCACCGTCCGCAGGTCACGCGCGACACAGGAGCCGAGCAGCCCCATGGAGTCCGCGTTGCCCGCCTCAGCGACATCGAGCCGGTACCGCATCGTGCCCACCCGCCTTTCCGCATGCCGGCCCGGACGCCGGGGCGACCACGCCGCCATGCGTCAACCGGAAACAGCGTTCCGAAGCCTGGACCGCTGGCGCGGCAGCCCCGTCATATCCCTGTCATCTTACGGCAATCTGAATCGGGCCTAAACCATTAATACGTGACGCCGATCGCACGCAGCGCGGCGTCGACGATCGCCTCCGGCGCCGGCGCGACCGAGAGTTCGATGGCCCCCTCCGCCTCGCCCGGTGCCTCCAGCGTGGCGAATTGGCTCGCCATCAGGCTGGCCGGCATGAAGTGGTCCGGCCGCGCCGCCTGGCGGGCGCCGATCAGCGCCGGATCGCCGGTCAGGTGCAGCAGCCGCACCGCCGGCCGGCCCGCCCGCAGCCGGTCGCGGTAGCTGCGCCGGAGGGCGGAACAGGTGACGACGCCGCCCTCGCCAGCGGCGGCCCGGGCGTCGAGCCAGGCGCCGATCGCGTCCAGCCAGGGCCAGCGGTCGGCATCCGTCAGCGGCTCGCCGCGGCTCATCTTGGCGATGTTGGCCGGGGGGTGGAAGGCGTCGGCATCGGCGAAGGGCGCGCCGAGCCGGGCCGCCAGCAGGGTGCCGATGGTGCTCGTGCCGGCGCCGGAGACACCCATCACCAGAACCAGATGGCTCACGGCTTCGGCGGCTCCAGATGCCCGCCGAAGCCCTTGCGCTGGGCCGAGAGCACCTTGCCGGAGAACCGGTCCTCGTCCCGGCTGGCGAAGCGGGCGTAGAGCGCGGCGGAGAGCACCGGCGCCGAGACCGCCGTCTCCACCGCCGCCTGCACGGTCCAGCGGCCCTCCCCGCTGTCGGAGACATGGCCGGAGAAGCTCGCCAGCTCCGGGTCCTGCGCCAGCGCCTGCGCGGTCAGGTCCAGCAACCAGGACGCCACCACGCTGCCGCGGCGCCAGGCCTCGGTGACGTCGCCGAGGTTGAGGCTGAGCCGGTGGTCCTCGGGCAGCGCCTCGCTGTCGGCGTGCTTGAGGATGTCGAGGCCCTCGGCGAAGGCCTGCATCATGCCGTACTCGATGCCGTTGTGGACCATCTTGGTGAAATGCCCGGCGCCATTGGCCCCGGCATGGACATAGCCCTGCGCGGCGCGCGGATCGCCGGCGAAGCCGGGGGTCGGCGGGGCGGCGGCCTCGCCCGGGACCAGTGCGGCGAAGATGGGGTCCAGCCGGCGGACCACCGCATCCTCCCCGCCGATCATCAGGCTGTAGCCACGGGCCAGGCCCCAGACGCCGCCGGAGGTGCCGATATCGAGGAAATGCAGGCCCTTGGCGCGCAGCATGGCGCCGCGGCGGACGCCGTCCTTCCAGAAGCTGTTGCCGCCATCGATCAGCACGTCGCCGGGCGAGAGCAGGCCGGAGAGCGTGACCAGCGCCTCCTCGGTCGCCGCGCCGGCCGGCAGCATCACCCAGATGGCGCGCGGGGCGTCGAGCGCGGCGACCATCGCCGGCAGGTCGGCGACGGCAACGGCACCCTCGGCCGCCAGCGCCGCGCCGGGAGCCGGGTCGCGGTCATAGGCGACGCAGTGGTGCCCTGCGCGCAGCAGCCGCCGCACGATGTTGCCGCCCATCCGGCCGAGGCCGACCATGCCGAGTTGCATCGCTTGCGTTCCCATTCCCTATCGTCTCGGCCAAGAAAGGTCGGGGAGGGAAAACTATTCCCTCCCCGAACCCCTCCCTTCCTTTTTCCGAGTCGGCACTCGCCGCGTGACCGGCGCCGACTCAGAGAAATAGATGAGGGGGCCTGGGGGAGAATACTTTCTCCCCCAGCCTTTTACTCTTATCCAAATCGCGCCAGGGTGAATTCCGGCGGCACCGCCGCCCGCCCCAGCACCGCATCCGCCGTCATCCGCCCGGCGATCGGCGCCAGGGTGTAGCCGTTGCTGGTCACCGCATGGAAGAGGCCGGGAATGCCCGGCGTCTCCCCCAGCAGCGGCGCCCGGTCCACCTCCACCGCCAGCCCGGTCCAGGCGCGCAGCGCATGCATCCCGGCAATGCCGGGCAGGACCCGGCCGGCGACCCAGAGATTGCCCTCGATCGAGCGCCGCAGGTTGCGCGGCGACCCTTGCGCATCCAGCACGCCGGGCCAGCCGCCGCCGACCAGCACATGGCCGCCATCGCCCTGCTTGAGCGAGAGGTGCCGCCCGGCATGAGCGACGAGGTGCCGCATGGCCGGCGCTGCCGCCTCGGTGGCGATGACCTGCTGGACCGAGCCGACCACGGGCAGCTCGATCCCCAGCATGCGGCCGATGCGCCCGGCATAGGCGCCGGCGCAATTCACCACCCGCCCGGCGCGGATCGGGCCGCCGCCGGTCTCCACCACGAAGCCGGCGCCGGCGCGGGCGATCGCCTGGACCTCCACCCCCTGCGCAAGCCGGGCGCCGGCGCGCTCGGCCAGGCGGCGCAGCGCATGGGTGCCGCGCAGCGGGTCGATCTGGCCCTCGCCGGGGGAGAAGCAGGCGCCGATGAAATTCGCGCCGAGATAGGGGGCGAGCGAGCGCAGCTCATTGGCGCCGAGCAGATGGCTCTCCAGCCCCTTGGCGCGTTCCACCGCCACCTTGGCGCGGGCCCAGGCGAATTGGCGCTCGGTCTCCGCCAGCATCAGCCCGCCCTCGGTGCGGATGCCGAGGCCTTCCGCGGCATCGGCCGCGATCTCCCGCCACAGCGCGATGCTCTGCGGGCCGAGCGGCAGGCGGTCGATCGACGGGCCGCGATCCTGTTCCCCGTCGAAATCATAGGTGAGCAGCTGGACGTGCAGGCTGCCGGCATTGGCGGTGCTGGCGCCCATGCCGGCCTCGCCGCGCTCCACCACCAGCACATCGGCCCCTTCGCGGGCCAGGTACAGCGCGGTCGAGAGACCGAGCGCGCCGCCGCCGATGACGAGCACGTCGCAGCCCGCCGGCGGCGAGGTGGCGGGGCGGGTGTTGCGGGCGTTGTACCCGGGGGCGGCAAAGATCGGGCCCGCCGCATCGGCCTCAGGCAGTTCCAGCATCAGCGCCGCGGCCGGCACCGGCTTCACCGGGGCGCGCGGGGCGGCAAAGCCGACCTCCCCGGTGGCGCCGGTCAGCCGGGCGAGGGTCGCACCGCACATCCGGCCCTGGCAGCGGCCCATGCCCGCCCGCGTCGCTTTCTTCAGCGCGCCGAGCGTCACCGCGCCCTCCGCCTGGGCGCGGCGCAGGGTGCCGGCGGTCACCTCCTCGCAGCGGCAGAGGATGGTCGTCTCGGCGATGGCGGCGACATCGAAGGGCGGCGCGGCGAAGATCCGCCAGAGCGCCGCCTGGAAGTCGAGCGCGCGGCGCAGCGCCACCCGCGCTGCCGGATCATCCGGCGCCGCGAGGCCCAGGTCGCGCGCCGCCGCCAGCCCGGCCAGGCGGCCGCGGGCCAGCGCGACGCGGGCGCCGCCGATCGCCGCGCCATCGCCGATGGCGAAGACGGCGGGCAGGGAGGTGCGGCCATCCGCATCCGTCACCGTCTCCAGCCGGCCCAGGCCTTCATCGACGAAGCGGTGTTCCGCCCCCAGCGCCCGGGCCAGGCCGGTTTCCGGCTGGAAGCCGAGGTTGAGGGCGCAGGCGTCCGCGGCGATCCGCCGTTCGCCCGCCGGCGTCGCCAGGACCAGCGTGGCGAAGCGGCCTTCGCCCTCGCAGGCCAGCGGCGTGCTGCCCCAGAGCACCGGCACGCCGGCGGCGCGCAATTTCCGCAGGTAGGACAGCCCGTCCCAGGCGAGGTCCGCCCCGGCCCGCAGCAGCGAGGCCGCCTGCCGCCACTGCGCCAGGCCGGGCCGCGGTGCGGCTTCCGCCACCGCGGCCACGGCGACGCCGCCCGCGAGCAATTCGCAGGCGAGTTGCAGGTTCAACGGGCCATTGCCGACGATCACCACGCATTCCCCTGGCGCGACCCGGTTGGCACGCGCCAGGGTCTGCATGGCGCCGGTGGTCATCACGCCGGGCAGCGTCCAGCCGGGGATCGGCACCGGGCGTTCATGCGCGCCGGCGGCCAGCAGCAGGCGGCGCGGGCGGAAGGTGACGGCGGTGTCGCCGATGAGCGCGCCGATCTCGTCCGGTGCGAAGCCGCCCCAGGCGGTGGCGCCGGTGAGGATCGTGGCGCCGGCGGCCCGCGCCGCCTCGCGCAGCGCGTCGCCCTGGCGGAATTGCCGGTCCGGCGCCGCATGCGCGTGGCTGGCGGCGAGCGGCTTCAGGTATTGCCCGCCGGCCTCGCCGCGTTCGTCCAACACCACCACCTTGGCACCGGCCGCCGCGGCCGCCTCCGCCGCGGCCAGCCCGGCCGGGCCGGCGCCGATGACCAGCAGGTCGCAGGGCCGTTCCTCGATTGCCGCCGGTGCCGCGGCAAGCGGTGCCGGCGCGGCGGGCGGCGCGCTGCCCACCACCATCCCCGCCTGCACCTTCACCAGGCAGGCGCGCTGGTTCGCCTTGCCGTCCACCGTGACGATGCAGTCGAAGCAGGCGCCCATCCCGCAATACAGGCCGCGCGGCGTGCCCTTGTCCGTCCGGCGGAAGGCGAGGATGCCGGCGGCCGACAGCGCGGCGGCCAACGTCTCACCCGGCAGCGCCTCCAGCTCGGCGCCGTCGAACTGCAGGGTGACGGGCTCCGTCGCCCGGGTGACGTCGGGGTGGCAGAGGCGCATGCCCTTGCCGCGCAGGGTGGGATCGGGAAGAGTCGTGGTCATCGTCTCCAGCATGAACGGGCCCAGGACCATGCAAAAGCCCTTCCGCGGCACCTACACCGTGCTGATCACGCCCTTCACCGCCGATGGCGCGGCGGTGGACCTGCCAGCGCTGGAGCGGTTGGTGGAATTCCAGATCGCCGAGGGCATCGACGGGCTGATCCCGCTGGGCTCGACCGGGGAGTTCCTGTCCGTGAGCCGGGAGGAGCGGACGGCGATCACCGAGACGGTGGTGCGGACCGCGCGAGGGCGCGTGCCCGTCCTGATGGGCACCGGCGCCGAGGATACGCGGGAGGTGGTGGCGCTGAGCCGGGAGGCCGAGTTGCTCGGCGCCGACGGCGTCATGATCATCCCGCCCTTCTACAGCGTGCCGACCGAGGACGAGCTGTACCACCACTACAAGACCGTGGCGGATGCCATCGGCATCCCGATCATGGTCTACAACAATCCGGCCACCGCCAACGTGGACCTGCTGCCGACGACGCTGGCGCGGCTCTCGACCATCCCGAACTGCAGGTATGTGAAGGAGAGCACGCTGGAGGTGACGCGGGTGCGCGACATCGTCGCGCTCTGCGGCGACCGTATGGAGGTTTTCGCGGGCGTGCTCGGCTACGAGAGCGCCTGGCTGGGCGCCATCGGCTGGGTCGCGGTGTGCAGCAACGTGATGCCGCGCCTGTCGCGCGACATGTTCGCCGCCGCGGCCTTCGAGGCCGACCGGGCCAAGGCCCTGCCGCTGTATCGCCGGCTCGCCCCGCTGCTGCCCTGGGTGGGTGGGCCGCGCTACGTCAGTGGCACCAAGGCGGCGTTCCGGCTGATGGGGATGGAGATGGGCACGCCGCGGCCGCCGCGCCTGCCACTGCCGGCCGCCGACCTGCCCGCCCTGGCGCAGGTCTTGCAGGATATGGGCGCGATACCGGCGGCGCTTGCCGCGGCCGAATAAGAGGGGATTCCCGGGACCATGCTTCGTCGCCTGCTGCTCGGCGCCGCCTTCGCGGCCGTCGCCCTTCCCGCGCTTGCCCAGACCTGCGCCCCGCGCGTCCCGGATGCCGAGCTGGTCAAGCCGCGCACCCTGACCCTGTCCACCAACCCGACGCTGCCGCCGATGCAGTTCGTCAACGCGCAGGGCCAGCTGGTCGGCATGCGGGTCGACCTGGGCAGCGAGATCGCCCGGCGGCTCTGCCTCTCGGCGGAGCATGTGCGGATCGAATTCGCGGCGATGATCCCGGGCCTGGCGGCGCGCCGCTGGGACATGATCAACACCGGGATGTTCTACACCGAGGAACGCGCCAAGCTGATGCATTTGGTGCGCTACGAGGAACAGGCGATCAGCGTCAGCGTGCCGCGCGGCAACCCGCGCAACATCCGCCGGCTGGAAGACCTGGCCGGGCTGACCGTCGGCGTCGAGCAGGGCGGCTTCGAATTCCGCCGCACCCAGGACATCGCCAAGGCGCTGGAGGAGAAGGGCCTGAAGCCCATCACCATCCGCCCCTTCGACAATTTCGCGGTGTCCTTCCAGGCGCTGCGGGTCGGGCAGCTGGATGCGGCGATCTCGATCGACAGCACCGGCAAGGAATACGACGAGCGCGGCGACTTCACCCGTGCCGTCAGCGGGCTGTTCGGCACACCGATCAACTTCGGCTTCCGCAGCAAGGTGCTGGCCCAGGCGGTGGCGCAGGTGCTGGGCGAGATGAAGGCGGATGGCAGCTTCGGCGCCCTGCTCGACAAGTACGGCGTGAAGGCCTTCGACGGGCCGTTCGAGGTCGTCGGCCCGTGATCCTCCCCTTCCCCCTCCCCCGCTCTGCGGGGGAGGGCTCACACGCGCACCGCTGATGCAGGTCTGGCGCTGGGACGGGTTCCTCGACTACCTTTTCAATGCCTACCTGCTGGGTGGTGCTGCGATCTCCGTCGCGCTCACCGCCGGGTCGCTGGTCTGCGGACTGCTGATCGGCCTCGGCATCGCCGTCCTGCGGCTGTCGGGCAGCCGCGTGCTGCGCGGCGTAGCGGTCTTCTATTGCTGGATCTTCCGCGGCACGCCGCTGCTGGTGCAGCTGTTGGTGATCTATACCGGCCTGCCGCTCTTCGGCATCCGCTTCTCGGTGTGGGAAG
>JBMOJU010000129.1:0-12816 GCA_049315625.1 Paracraurococcus sp. | reverse complement strand
ATGGTGCGGTTGATCAGGTCGGCGCGGTCGTAATAGGGCGCGATCTCGACGCCCGTGGGCAGCGATTTGCCGATCTCGCCCATCGCCGCCTTCACCCGCTCCCCCACCTCCCGCGTGTTCTCGCCGAGCAGCATCAGGGCGACGCCGACCACCGCCTCGCCCTGCCCATCGCGGGTGACGGCGCCGAGGCGTGGGCGGGCGGCGGCGGTGACGCGGGCGATGTCGCGGACATAGAGCGGCACGCCGCCCTCCCCGGTGCGCAGCACGATGCGGCCGATATCCTCCGGGTCGGCGATCAGCCCCTCGCCGCGGATCACCGCCTGCTCGCCGTTGCGCTCCAGCGTGGCGCCGCCGCGGGCGCCGTTGTTGCGGGAGATGGCGTCGAAGATCTCGGCCAGCGAGAGGCCGTAGCGGGTCAGCGCATCGGCGGCGACCTGGACCTCGTACGTCTTCAGCTCGCCGCCATTGGCGTTGACGTCGATCACGCCCGGCACCTGGCGCAGCCGGGGGGCGATCTGCCAGTCGAGGAGGCTGCGCAGCTCCATCAGGCCATGGCCCTTGCCGCGCACCTGGAACTGGAAGATCTCGCCGAGGCCGGTCGAGACCGGGCCCATCTGCGGCGTCCCCGCCTCCGGCGGCACCTGCACCGAAGGCAGCCGGGAGAACACCAGGTTGCGCGCGGCGTAGATGTCCATGTCGTCGGCGAAGCGGACATAGACGACCGAGAGCCCGTAGCGGGTGACGGAGCGGAGGTTCTCCATCCGCGGCAGGCCCTGCAGGGCGAGCTCCACCGGGAAGGTGACGAAGCGCTCCACCTCCAGCGGGCCGAGCCCGGGCGCCTGGGTGATCACCAGCACCTGGCGCGGGGAGATGTCCGGCTGCGTATCGATCGGCAGGCGCTTCAGGTCATAAAGGCCCACCGCCACCAGCAGCACGACCAGCAGCAGCACGACGATGCGGTTTTCCAGCGCGGCATCGACCAGGCGGGCGATCATGGCGCTAGTCGTGCGCGTCGGTGCGGGATTGCAGCAGCACCGCCTTCAGCCGGATGCTGCCCTCGGTGGCGACGACCTCGCCCGGCTGCAGCCCCTCGGCGATCTCGGTCAATCCGTCCTGCCGCTGGCCGGGGCGGATGTCGCGGCGGAGGAACCGGTCCTCCGCCTGGCGGACGAAGACCACCGGCTGGTTGTCCACCGTCTGCAGCGCCGCATCCGGCACCACCACGCCATCCCGGCCGAGCGGCGCGGCGATCTCGACGATGGCGAACATGTTCACCTTCAGCGCACCATCCAGGTTGGGGATCTCGCAGCGGACCTTGGCCGTGCCCGTGCGCGCGTCCAGCTGGTCGGCGACATAGCCAACCCGGCCGGGGAACCGGCGGCCGGGATACGCCTCGACGGCGATCGACACCGCCGCCCCCGGCTTCACCGCGCCCAGCTCGCGCTCCGGCACGTCGGCCATGACCCAGACGGTGGAGAGGTCGGCCAGGGTGAAGATCTCGCGACCGGTATCCACCAATTCGCCGGGGGTCGCGCCGATCGCCAGGATCGCGCCGTCGAAGGGGGCCAGGATGCCGCCGCGGGCGTCGGAGGGGGTGGGGGTACGCAGGCTGACGCCATCCGGCGCCGTGCCGGTGGCGGCGGGGCTGTAGCGGGACAGCATCTCGCCCCAGTGCTCGACCTCGGTCTGCCGGGTGAGGACGGTTGCGTCCGCGCGGGCCAGGTCGGCCCGGCGCCGCTCCAGCTCGCTCTGCGCGACGGAGCCGCTGCGCACCAGCTCCTGCGCCCGGTTGAAGGCAGCGCGGGCGGTCTGGGTCTCGGCCTTCGCCTGCACCAGGGAGGCCTCGGCGCCGGCGAGCTGGTGGCGTGCCTCCGCCAGGTCCAGCGCATCCAGCACCGCCAGCCGCTGGCCGGTGCGGACGCGGTCGCCGATGGCGACCTCGATCGCCTGCACCCGGCCGCGCGCCAGGGGATTGATATGCGCCAGCTTCAGCTCGTTGAAGCCGACGCTGCCGGTGACGCGCACCTGGCGCTGCAGCGGCCGTTGCTCCGCCACGGCGGTGCGCAGGCCAAAATTGCGCGCGGCCTCCGGCGGCAGCGTGACCGTATCCGGCAGCGCCGGCGCGGATGCGGCGCCGCCGGCCTCCGGCGTGGCCGGAACCGGCGCGGCGCGCTGCCCCAGCAGGTAGCCGCCGGCGCCGGCGACCGCCGCCGTCGCCCCGAGCCCGAGCAGCCCGCGGCGGGAGCGGGTGCGCGGCGCGGCCCCGAGGTCATGCAGGGAATCCATGGATTGCCGACGATCTCCGCGGGCGGCGATGGCCCGGCACTGGCACCGCAACGCGCGGTGCCCTATATCGCTCTCGTCGTCCGGGAGCGATTCCGACCGACTATGGTGATAAACGCGGCTCGGGATAAGCGTTGCGGACCCGGGGGCAGTGCCCGGCGCCTCCACCATTCCCCCTTGCGGGGCTTTGGGGGCGAAACAGCTTCGACGCGCGTGGTAATGGGGCCGTTTTTGCCCGGCATGGTTCCGCCGTCATCGGGCCATTGATAAGTGCGAACGACAACGACGCACTCGCTGTTGCTGCGTAAGCAGTAAACAAGCGCGGTTCGGGGGGCACCGGGCAACAGAAGCCCCCCACTTATCCGTGACAGGCAGCGCGTTCATGAATCCTCCCACTTCCGTGAGTTCATTGGGTCCTCTAATGAGTGGCCGAAGGGTAGGATCATGAACGACACCACAGCGCCCGTCGAAAGCCTGCTGCCCTACGCCGAGTGGGCTGAGGAAGCCCTGCGCGCCGTGGCGGTCGAGGCACTCGACCATGCCGGCCGCAAGGGCCTGCCGGGCGAGCACCATTTCTACGTGACCTTCCGCACCGACCATGCCGGGGTCGCCATCCCCGGGCACCTGAAGGCGCGCTACCCGCAGGAGATGACGATCGTCCTGCAGCACAAATTCTGGGACCTGAAGGTGGATCGCGGCGCCGGCAGCTTCTCCGTCGGGCTGTCCTTCGGCGGCGTGCCGGCGATGCTGGTGGTGCCGTTCAAGGCGCTGACCGCCTTCGCCGATCCGGAGGCGCGCTTCGGCCTGCGCTTCCCGACGCCGGAGGCCGAACAGGCCGCGCCCGAGCCGGAGCCGGCCGCGGAACCGCCGGTGGTGGCGGACGCCGTTCGGCCGCAGGTCGTCAGCCTCGACGCCTTCCGCCGCAAGCGGGACTGAGCCGGCCGCCGGACGGTTGGCTTCACGCCCGCGCTGGAGTAATCCGGCCGAGGATTGACGGTGCCGCCCGTCCGGCCCTGCACCCGGCAGCGGCCCGCGGCACCAGCGCGCGGAGACCGCCCGTGACCCCACCGCTCGATGCCGCCGCCGAGGCGCCCGCCCGGCCCGAGGGCTTCCTCTACAGCCCGATGTTCCCGCTGGCGGCGGACACCACCCCCTACCGCAAGCTGCCGATCGCGGGTGTCTCGACCATCCAGGTCGAGGGTAAGACCGTGCTGAAGGTCTCCCCCAAGGCGCTGGAGGAGCTGGCCTTCCAGGCCTGCAAGGATGTCTCCCACCTGCTGCGCCCCGGCCACCTCCAGCAGCTGGCCAATATCCTGAAGGACCCGGAGGCGTCGGCGAATGACCGCTTCGTCGCGCTGGACCTGCTGAAGAACGCCTCGATTGCCGCCGGCGGCAAGCTGCCGATGTGCCAGGACACCGGCACCGCCATCGTCTTCGGCAAGAAGGGGCAGCGGGTCTGGGTCGAGGGCGACGAGGAGGAGGCGCTGAGCTACGGCGTCGCCCGCACCTATACCGAGACCAACCTGCGCTATTCGCAGATGGCGCCGTTGAGCATGTTCGAGGAGGTCAACACCGGCAACAACATGCCGGTCGATTTCTCCATCATGGCGGCCCCCGGCGAGCACCATGCCGACGAGCTGCATTTGATGTTCGTGCTGAAGGGCGGCGGCAGCGCCAACAAGACGTTCCTGTACCAGCAGACCCGCGCGGTGCTGAACAAGCCGAAGCTGCTGGCGTTCATCGAGGAGAAGGTGAAGACGCTGGGGACCAGCGCCTGCCCGCCCTACCACCTGGCGGTCGTCATCGGCGGCACCACGGCGGAGACGGCGCTGAAGGCGGTGAAGCTGGCCAGCACGCGCTACCTGGATGGGCTGCCGACCACCGGCGACAAGTCCGGCCACGCCATCCGCGACACCGCGCTGGAGGCCGAGGTGCACACGCTGACCCAGAACCTCGGCATCGGCGCGCAGTTCGGCGGCAAGTATTTCTGCCACGACGTTCGCGTGGTCCGGCTGCCGCGGCACGGCGCCTCCCTGCCCATTGCGATCGGCGTGAGCTGCTCCGCCGACCGGCAGATCAAGGCGAAGATCACCGCCGATGGCGTCTTCCTGGAGGAGCTGGAGCACGACCCGGCTCGCTTCCTGCCGGAGACCACGGCCGACATCCTGGGCGGTGAGGTGGTGAAGATCGACCTCAACCGGCCAATGGCGGAGATCCGCGCCGAGCTGTCGCGGCACCCGGTGAAGACCCGCGTGTCGCTGACCGGCACCATGGTGGTGGCGCGCGACATCGCCCATGCCAAGCTGCAGGAGCGGATCGACGCGGGGCTCGGCCTGCCCGACTACATCAAGAACCACCCGGTCTATTATGCCGGCCCGGCCAAGACGCCGGAGGGCATGGCGACCGGCAGCTTCGGCCCGACCACGGCGGGGCGGATGGACAGCTATGTCCAGGCCTTCCAGTCGGCCGGCGGCAGCCTGGTCATGCTGGCCAAGGGCAACCGCAGCAAGGCGGTGCTGAACGCCTGCAAGGCGCATGGCGGCTTCTACCTGGGCAGCATCGGCGGCCCGGCCGCCCGGCTGGCGCAGGACTGCATCCGGAAGGTCGAGGTGCTGGAGTACCCGGAACTCGGCATGGAGGCGGTCTGGCGGATCGAGGTCGAGGATTTCCCGGCCTTCATCGTGATGGACGACAAGGGGAACGACTTCTACGAGGGGCTGGAGTAAGCGACATGCGCAAGCTGATCTCGTCCGGTAGCCGCTTCGAGGAGGAGATCGGCTACAGCCGCGCCGTGGTGGATGGCGACCATGTCTGGGTCTCCGGCACCACCGGCTACGACTATGCGGCGATGACCATCGCCGAGGACGTCGTCGCCCAGGCCGACCAGTGCTTTCGCAACATCGCCGCCGCCCTGGCGCAGGCCGGCGCCGGCCTCGACGACGTTGTCCGCGTGCTCTTCATCGTGCCGCGGCGGGAGGATTGGGAACCCTGCTGGCCGGTGGTGAAGCGCTACCTGGGCAAGGCCCGCCCGGCATCCACATTGATCCATGCCGGCCTGCAGACCGACGCGATGCGCATCGAAATCGAAGTGACGGCGCGTCTGCCGAAAGGGAACTAGGAAAAATGCGCTTCGCCGTCGATCGCCTCGACCACCTGGTCATCAACTGCCGCGACATCGAGAAGATGGCGAGCTGGTACCAGCGCGTGCTCGGCATGGAGCGGGAGGATTTCGGGACGCCTTCGCGCATCGCTCTGAAGTTCGGCGGGCAGAAGCTCAACCTCCGGCCCCACGATCACAGCAAGGAAGAATGGCTGGCCGCGGAGGTCTGCGTCCCCGGCAGCCAGGATCTCTGCTTCATCGTCGCCGTCGCGGTGGACGACATCATCGGCCAGTTCCACAGCTGTGGCGTGACCATCGAGCTCGGCCCGGTGACGCGCCAGGGTGCGCTGGGGGCCATGGGGTCGGTCTATTGCCGCGACCCCGAGGGCAATCTGATCGAGGTCTCCTCCTACTCGCCCTGATCGGGCCGGACGCATCTTCCGCCCGGCTGGGCGTTCTTCCGCAGACAATCCTGCAGGAGCATGCCATGGCCGACGAGACCCGCACCGAGACGGACAGCCTCGGCACCGTCGACATCCCGGCGGACCGCTACTGGGGGCCGCAAACCGAACGTGCCCGGCTGCTGTTCCGCATCGGGACGGAGCGCTTCCCGCCCGGGCTGATCCGCGCCGTCGGCCTGCACAAATGGGCCTGCGCCGAGGCCAACGGGCGGTTGGGCGAGCTGCCGGCCGAACTGGTCGGGCCGATCCAGCAGGCGGCGGAGGAAATCGCCGACGGCACGCGCAACGCCGATTTCCCGCTGCCGGTCTGGCAGACCGGATCGGGCACCCAGACCAACATGAACGCCAACGAGGTGATCGCCAACCGCGCCAACGAGATCCTCGGCCAGCCGCTCGGCACACGGAAGCCGGTGCATCCGAACGACCACGTCAACCGCGGCCAGTCGTCCAACGACAACTTCCCGACCATGATGCACATCGCCGCGGCCGAGGCGGTGGAGGGGCGGCTGCTTCCCGCCCTGGGCCGGCTGCATGCCGCCTTGTGGCGCCGGTCGGAGGAATGGGCGGACATCATCAAGATCGGCCGCACCCACATGATGGATGCCGTGCCGGTCACGCTCGGCCAGGAATTCGGTGCCTGGGCGCGCCAGGTGGAGCTGGGCCAGGAAAGGCTGCGCGGAGTCATGCCGCGGCTGCTCTCCGTGCCGCAGGGCGGCACGGCGGTCGGCACCGGGCTGAACCGGCATCCGGATTTCGACGTGGTGTTCTGCGAGATCCTCGCCGCACGCAGCGGCCTGGCCTTCACGCCCAACCCGAACAAGTTCGAGGGCATGGGCGCGCACGACGCCTTCGTCGAGCTACAGGGGGTGATGAACGTCATCGCCGTCTCGCTCAACAAGCTGGGCAACGACATCCGCCTGCTCGGCAGCGGCCCGCGCTCGGGCCTGGCGGAGCTGATCGTGCCGGCGGATGGGCTGTCCAGCAGCATCATGCCCGGCAAGACCAACCCGACCCAGGCGGAGGCGCTGACCATGGTCTGCGCCCAGGTGATGGGCAACACCACCACGGTGACCTTCGCCGGCGCGCAGAGCATGCTCGAGCTCAACGTCTTCAAGCCGGTGATCATCCAGGCGGTGCTGCAATCGGCGGCGCTGTTGGCCGATGCGGCCAAGAGCTTCGCCGAGCACATGGTCCTCAAGCTGGAGCCGAACCGCGCGAGGCTGGCGGAGAACCTGGCGAATTCGCTGATGCTGGTGACCGCGCTGAATCCGCATATCGGCTACGACAAGGCGGTCAGGATCGGCAAGAAGGCGCTGGCGGAGAACCTGACCTTGCGCGACGCGGCGCAGCAGCTCGGCTTCGTCAGTGGCGAGGATTTCGATCGCTGGGTGCGGCCGGAGACGATGATCGCGCCCGGCGCCTCGCTGGGGGATTGATGGAGGCGGCCCGGCATCTGCGGAAGCGCAGCTTCCAACTGGCGGGCCACCGCACCTCCGTCGCGCTGGAGCCGGCATTCTGGGCGGTGCTGGAGGATGCGGCGCGGCGACGTGGCTTGAGCCTGGCGGCGCTGGTGACGGAGATCGACATAGCGCGCGGCGACACGGCCCATCCATTGGCGAGCGCGCTGCGGCTTCACGCCCTCACCGACGCCGCAAGACGATGAAATAAACGCCAATATCGGCGCATTTTGCCGACTATATCGGCATAAAAAATGGCTTGCCGAACATCTGCCTTCGTGGTGTTCAATTGCTGCGGCGCAAGGTGAGGCACTCATGCAGATCGGCGTGTTCATTCCCATCGGCAACAATGGCTGGCTGATCTCCACCACTTCGCCGCAATACAAGCCGAGCTTCGACCTGAACCGCGAGGTGACGCAACGCGCCGAGCGGCACGGCTTCGATTTCGCCCTGTCGATGATCAAGCTGCGCGGCTTCGGCGGCCAGAGCCGCTACTGGGACTACAACCTGGAAAGCTTCACGCTGATGGCCGGCCTCGCCGCCGTCACCACGCGGATCAAGCTCTTCGCCTCGGTCGCCGTCCTGTCGATCCCGCCGGCCATCATCGCCCGCATGGCGGTGACCTGCGACAGCATCAGCCATGGCCGCTTCGGGGTGAACATCGTCTCCGGCTGGCAGAAGGCCGAATACACCCAGATGGGGATCTGGCCGGGCGAGGAGCATTTCACTCGCCGCTACGAGTATTGCGAGGAATACGTCACCGTCATGCGCGACCTGTGGTCGACGGGCGTGTCGAACCACCAGGGGCCCTATTTCAAGATGGATGACTGCCGGCTGGACCCGCAGCCGATGGCGCCGATCGAGATCATCGCCGCCGGCCAGTCCAACCGTGGCATGCGCTTCGCCGCCGAGCACGCCGACTACAATTTCCTCTCGGGCGGCGGCATCAACACGCCGCAATCGCTCGCCCCGCATGTGGAGCGCCTGCGTGCCGCGACCGCGGAATCCGGCCGCACCTGCGGCGCGCTGGCGCTGACCATGATCATCGCCGACGAGACCGACGAGCTGGCGATGAAGAAGTGGGAACACTACTGCGCCGGCGTGGACCTGGAAGCGCTGGCCTGGCGCGATGGCCAGGCCGGGCAGGACGTGAAGGCGGAGGCGCATTCGACCGTCGGCCGTATGGTGCGCTCCGACCGCGTGCCGACCAACATGCTCCGCCTCATCGGCTCCTACGCCACGGTGGCGCGGCTGCTGGACGAATGCGCGGCGATCGAGGGGCTGCAGGGCGTGATGCTGACCTTCGACGACTTCGTCGAGGGCGTCGAGAATTTCGGCACCCGCATCCAGCCGCTGATGAAAAGCCGCGCCAACCTGTCCGTCGCGGCCTGACCGCGATGGACCGCCTGCCGCAGCTCGATCTCGAGATCCGCGGCCTGCGGAAGCGCTACGGCAGCTTCACCGCGGTGGACGACGTCTCGCTGCAGGTCGGCGCGGGGCAGTTCGTCTGCCTGCTCGGCCCCTCCGGCTGCGGCAAGACCACGACGCTGCGCTGTGTGGCGGGGCTGGAAGACCCGGACGCCGGCGACATCCTGATCGGCGGGCGGGAAGTGACGCGCGACCCGCCCTGGCAGCGCGACATCGCCATGATGTTCCAGGATTTCGCGCTCTTCCCGCACATGACGGTGGCGAAGCAGGTCGGCTTCGGCCTGGAAATGCAGAAGGTGCCGAAGGCCGAGATCGCCCGGCGGGTGAAAGAGGTTCTGGCCGCCTTCGAGGTGACCGCGCTGGCCGACCGCAAGCCGACGAGCCTGTCCGGCGGCCAGCGGCAACGCGTGGCGCTGGCCCGGGCCATGATCACCGAGCCGCGCATCCTGCTGCTGGACGAGCCGATCGGCGCGCTGGACTACGCGCTGCGCGAGACGGTGATGATCGAGCTGAAGCAGCTGCAGCGCCGCACCGGCATCTCCTTCATCTGGGTCACACATGACCAGAACGAGGCCTTCTCGCTCGGCGACCTCGTCGTCGTCATGAACCACGCGAAGATCGAGCAGCAGGGGACGCCCGAGGCGATCCTGCAGCGGCCGCGCACGCCCTTCGTCGCCGGCTTCGTGCAGGGCAACAACGTCTTCCACGGCACGCTGGTGGAGCAGCAAGGCGGCATGGCGCGGGTCGAGACGGCGCTCGGCGCCTTCCTCGTCCCCGCCGCGGCACCGCGCGCCGCCGGCACCGCTGCCTCCTTCTCCATCCGTGCCGAGCGCATGGGGCCGGCGCGCGGCCAGGACAGCCGGATCGAGGCGCGCTGCGTCACGGTGGAGTATTTCGGCTCCATCCGCCGCTACATCCTGGAACGCACGGATGGCGCGGTGCTCAAGCTCGACCAGTTCGGCGCCGAGCCGGGCTGGCTGGCCGCGGGCGAAACGGCGAGCATCGGCTGGGACAGCGCCGATGCCGTGCTGCACGACGATCCCGCCGCCGCGCACGTGCTGCAGCCGGCATGAGCACCATCCGCCCCCGCTCCGCCGCCGCCTATTGGCTCGCGCTGCCGGCGGCGCTCTGGATGCTGGCGGCGGTGGTGGTGCCGGTGGGGATGATCGTCTGGGTGTCCTTCTGGGGCGGCCGCGCCTTCTCCCCCGCCAGCCCGCTGACCTTCGCCAACTACGCGCGGTTCTTTTCCAACCAAACCTACCTGAACCTGGTGGGGGAGACGCTGCAGCACGCCGCGACGATGATGGCGATCTGCGGTGTCCTTGGGTACTGCATCGCCTATTTCCTGGTGATGAAGCTGCGCAGCCCGGGCTGGCGCACCGCGCTGTTCCTCGCCTTCGTCATCCCGTTCTGGACCAGCGCGCTGATCCGGGCGATCGCCTGGGTGCCCTTCCTCGGCGTCAACGGGGTGATCAACCAGGTGCTGCTGACGCTGGGCCTGGCGGAGAAGCCGGTGGAGGCCTTTCTCTACTCCCGCGCCGGCATCTCCATGGCGCAGGTCTCGCTCTACACGCTGATGGCGAGCGGCCCGGTGGTCTACATGCTGGCGCAGATCCCGCCGGCGCTGCGCGAGGCGGCGATGACGCTGAAGGCGCCGCCCATAACGGTGTTCTGGCGCGTGGTCTTCCCGTTGACCCTGCCCGGCGTGGTCATCGGCCAGGTGCTGGTCTTCCTCAACGTCATGGCCGACTTCGCCACGGTGCAGACCATCGGCGGCAACAAGATCGCGCTGCTGCCGAACCTGGTGATGAATTTCTACGAAGGCTCGCAGATCCGCGCCGCCGCCGTCGTGGCTGTCCTGCTGATGCTCTGTATGCTGGCCGGCGTCGCCACTGCCATGCGGGTGGTCGATGTCCGCCGGCTGGGAGCCAGCTGAGATGGACGGCTCCACCGGCATCCCCCTGCCCCGGGCGCGCAGCCGGCCGCGCCGCTTCGACCACCGCGCCCGGTCCCGCCTGACGGCCTGGGTGCTCGGCTCGCTGACCATCGCCTTCATGCTGTATCAGTGGCTGCCGATCTTCACGCTCTCGGTGCTGTCCTTCAGCGGCGAGAATGGCGGCACCACCTTCCCGATGAACGGCGTCTCGCTCCACTGGTACCGGGAGCTGTGGGACGCCTCGATCATGAACGACTTCAAGCCGCCGCTCGGCCGGTCCTTCCTGCTGGCGGTGGCCTGCGCCGTGACCACCTGCATCCTCTCGGTCGCCGCGGCGCAGGCGATGCGCGGGCGCTTCCGCGGCCACAACATCTTCTTCTACCTCATCCTGCTGGGCATCATGGCGCCGGGCCTGCTGGTCGGCTTCGGCTTCGCCCTGCTCTGCCGCATCCTCGGCGTCGAGACGGCGTGGAACACCACCGCCTACCTCGTGCATGTGTCCTGGGCGCTGCCCTTCGGCTTCCTGACCATGCTGGCGATCTTCAACCGCTTCGATGCGAAGCTGGAGGAAGCCGCACTTACGCTTGGCGCCAGCCGCTGGACCGCGTTCCGCCGCATCACCCTGCCCATTGTCATGCCCGGCGTGATCGGCACGCTGCTGTTCGGCTTCTCGCTCTCCTACGACGAATTCGCCCGCAGCATGTTCACCACCGGCGCCGACATCACCCTGCCGCTCGCCGTCATGGCGCAGCTGGACAGGCAATTGACGCCGGAGCTCTACGCCATCGGCACCGCCACCACCGGTGCCTCGCTGCTCGTCATCCTCAGCACCACCGCCACGCTCTGGCTGCTCCGCCGCCGTCGATAGGGAGACCGCGACTATGCCGATCCGCCGCCGCCACCTGCTGGGAGCCGGCCTCGCCGCGCCCGGCCTGATCATCCCGCCCGCCATGGCGCAATCCCGCGCCATCAGCCTGGCCGGCGCCAGCTTCGACATGCGGGAGCCGATCCTGAAGGAGTTCCAGCGGCGCACCAACGTCACGCCGCGCCCCTGGATCAACGCCTCGACCCAGGCGCGGGTGGACCGGCTGCGGGTGGCCCAGGTGGATTGCCTGACCATCGATGCGCCGTTCTCCGCCTATGCGCGGGACGAGAAGCTGATCCAGCCGATCGACACGAAGCGCCTGGCGCATTGGGACAAGCTGCACCCGCTGCTGCGCGAAGGCCGTGCCTCGCCCAGTTCCCCGCTCGGCCTCGGCGCCAATCCAGGCAAGATGATGTACCTGGACGAGGCGCGCACGACGACGAGCTTCGCGCCGATGTTCTTCCAGATGGATTCCATCGGCTACAACAGCAAATACGTGCAGGCGGCGGACAACACCCTGTCCTGGGGCGAGTTGTTCAACCCGAAATACCGCGGCCGCGTCGCGCTGTTCGGCATCGACTGGCTGGGCATGCTGGACGCGGCGCTGGGGATGAAGGCGCTCGGCCTGCTGCCGGCCTCGACCGACCCGACGGGATTGACCGATAAGGAGGTCGACACCGTCGTGCTTTTTCTGAAGGAGAAGAAGAAGGAGGGCCATTTCCGCGCGCTCTGGAAGGCCTATGGCGAGCTGGTGAACCTGATGGCGTCCGAGGAAGTGTGGATCGCCGATGCCTGGTGGCCCGTGGTGGTCGAGGTCGCCAGCAAGGGCCTGCCGGTGCGCTACGCCGTCGCCAAGGAAGGCTATCGCGCCTGGTGCGTCGGGCAGGCGATCAGTGCCAACTGCAAGGATCTCGACCTGGCCTATGACTGGCTGAATTTCTGGATGGAGGGCTTCCCCGGCGCGAGGCAGTCGGAGATCGGCTACTTCTCCACCGTGGCGACCTATGGCCAATACCTTGCGCCCGACCTCATCAGGTCGGTCTATGGCGGCGAGGGCCGCGACGGGGGCTCGCTCGAGGACCGCGCGGCCAAGGTGTATGTCTGGAACACGCGGCCGAAGAACCTCGAATACTACACCGAGAAATGGAACGAGTTCCTGGCAGCGTAGGAGCGCGATCGTTCGAGGTATCCAGCCGATGAACGTGAATCGCGCGACCAGAACAGGAGCGCAATCGTTCGAGGTATCCAGCCGATGAACGTGAATCGCGCGACCAGAACAGGAGCGC
>JBMOJU010000523.1:0-2862 GCA_049315625.1 Paracraurococcus sp. | reverse complement strand
CGGTCTTCGCGTCCCCGGCTTCGCTCGCCGGCACCTACGGCGCCTTCGGCTTCGATGCCGCGACCGGCGCCTGGGGCTATACGCTGGCCAACGCCCAGTCGAACGTGCAGGCGCTGACCGCCGTCCAGACGGTGACGGATACGCTGCACGTCGCCTCGCTGGATGGCACCGCGACGCGGGACATCGTCGTGTCGATCGCCGGCACCAACGACATCGCCAGCATCGGCGGCTCCTCCACCGGGGCGGTGATCGAGGACGGGATCGGCCTCGACGGCAGGTTCGGCGGTGCCCTCTTCGTCACCGACGCCGATGCCGGCGAGGCTGGCTTCGCCGCGACGGATGCCGGCGCCCATGCCGGCACCTATGGCAGCTTCAGCTTCAACGCCGGCTTCGGTGTCTGGACCTACACGCTGAACAGCGCCGCTGCCACGGTTCAGGCCCTGGCCGCCGGCCAGACGGCGACCGACACGCTGACCGTCCATGCCCGCGACGGTAGCGCGACGCGGGACATCGTGATTTCCATCGGCGGCGCCAACGACGCCGCGGCCATCGCCGGCACCACCACCGGCAGCGTGGCGGAGGACGGCACGCAGACGGCCGGCGGCAGGCTCACCGTGACCGATGTCGATACCGGCCAGGCGGTGTTCCGGACGCCCGCCTCGCTCACCGGCACCTATGGCAGCTTCAGCTTCGACGCCGCGACCGGCGCCTGGGGCTACACCCTGAACAATGCTGCCGCCAATGTGCAGGCGCTGGCGGCCGGGCAGAGCGTGACGGATACGCTGGCCGTCACCGCGCTCGATGGCACAGCCAGCCGGACGATCACCGTCACCATCGCCGGTGCCGCTGACGGGGTGGCCCCGATCCGGCTGACCGACGTCGCCCAGGGCAGCGGCGGCTTCAAGATCATCGGCCAGGATTCCTATGATGATGCCGGCGGATCCGTCGCTGCGGCCGGCGACGTCAATGGCGACGGCCTCGCCGACCTGCTGGTCGGTGCGTCGCTGAACGATGCCACCGGCATCGATTTCGGCGCGGCCTATGTGGTGTTCGGCAAGGCCGGCGGCACGGCGGTCAATCTCGACGCGGTGGCGCTCGGCACCGGCGGCTTCAAGGTCTACGGCCAGAACTACTTCGACGGCGCCGGCACCTCGGTGGCCGGCGTCGGCGACATCAACGGCGACGGCTTTGCCGACCTGCTGGTCGGCGCGCCGCAGAACGGGTCCGGCGGCGCGGCCTATCTGGTCTTCGGCAAGGCGTCGGGTGCCGCGGTCAACCTTGCCACGGTCGCGGCCGGCAGCGGCGGCTTCATGATCGTCGGCGACGCGTTCGGCGACCGTGCGGGCGAGCGAGTCGCGGGCGTCGGCGACGTCGATGGCGATGGCCGCGCCGACCTGCTGGTCGGTGCCACCCTGAGCAGTGGCGGCGGTTCCCAGAGCGGCGCGTCCTACGTGGTTTTCGGCAAGACGAGCGGTACGGCTGTCGATCTCGGCGCGGTGGCGCTCGGCATCGGCGGTTTCAAGATCATCGGCGAGGATGCAGGGGACCGCGCCGCCTTCGTATCGGCGGCCGGTGACGTCAACGGCGACGGCCGCGCCGACCTGCTGATCGGGGCCCTCGGGAATGACGCCGGTGGTGCCGACAGCGGCGCGGCCTATGTGGTGTTCGGCAAGGCGGGCGGGACGGGAGTCAATCTCGACGCCGTGGCGCTCGGCACCGGCGGCTTCAAGATCATCGGCGAGGCGGCGGGCGACAAGGCGGCCATCGTCTCGGCGGCGGGCGACATCAACGGTGACGGTCTAGCCGACCTGCTGGTCGGCGCCGCAAACACCGGAGCCAGCAACAGCGGCCGCGGCGCGGCCTATGTGGTGTTCGGCAAGACCTCCGGGGCGGTGGTCGATCTCGATGCCGTGGCGCTCGGCACCGGCGGCTTCAAGATCATCGGCGAGATGGTCAACGGCTTCGCCGGGGTATCGGTCGCGGGCGTCGGCGACCTCAACGGCGACGGGGTCCGCGACCTGCTGATCGGCGCCGGCGGGGCCAGCAATGCCGCCTATGTGGTGTTCGGCAAGGCCAGCGGCACGACGATCGACCTCGGCGCCGTGGCGCTCGGCATCGGCGGCTTCAAGATCCTCGGTGAGTTCACCGGTGACGGTGCCGGCGCGACGCTCTCGGCCGCTGGCGACGTCAATGGCGACGGCCGACCCGACCTCCTGATCGGCGCCTCGGCCAACGACGCCGGTGGCACCAACAGCGGTGCGGCCTATGTCGTGTTCGGCTCGGCGGACTGGCTGCTGTAGGCGGGGCCGCCAGGGCGGGATGCGTCGAGGCGGACTCGCCGACAACGCTGCATCCCGCGACCAACCAATGGCTTGAGCATGCGGCGTGAGCGCAAGCGAACGCAGCATGCTCCAGGCGGGATGTGTTCGGCTTCGCTCACGCATCCCGTCCTGGCCGTTGATTTATCGCGTGCTTCGGGCTTATCGGCGCGCTCGCCTCAAGCCATCGCGCTCTACGAGCGCAGGGCCGCGCCCAGCCCCCGCGCCGCCCGTCGCAGCGCGGCGGGCTCGTGCCCGGAAAAGCCGAGCATCAGCGCCGAAACCCGCGGCGCCGCCACACCCATCGGCCCGACCGGCCGCGCCACCACCCCGTGCCGCGCCGCCGCCGCCACCACCGCTTCGTCGTCCATCCCCTGCGGCAGCCGCGCCAGCAGCTTCAGCCCCTGCTCCGGCGGCTCCACCGCCAGCGCCGGCGCGTGCTCGGCCAGCGCCGCCACCAGCGCATCCCGCGCCGCGCGGTAGCGCAGCCGCATCCGCCGCAGGTGCTGGGCGAAATGCCCCTCGGCCAGGAAATCCGTCACCA
>JBMOJU010000128.1:0-12831 GCA_049315625.1 Paracraurococcus sp. | reverse complement strand
GGCTTCGAGGTGCACGCGGTCGCCCGCCGGCCGGGGCAGGGGGCGGCGACCTGGCACACTGCCGACCTGCTGGACGCGGCGGCGATGCGCGCGCTGCTGCGGGAGGTGCGGCCAGCGGTGCTGGTCCACGCCGCCTGGTATGTGACGCATGGGAGATTCTGGGCCGCGCCGGAGAACGCCGATTGGGTGGAAGCATCGGTCGCGCTGGCCGAAGCCTTCGACGGGCGCCGGATGGTCGGGCTTGGGACCTGCGCCGAATATGATTGGACGGAGGCGGCGAGTCTCCCCTGGCCGGAGACCCGCCCGATCGCACCGGCGACCCCCTATGGCACGGCGAAGGCGGCGCTGGCCGCGCGCTGGGCGGCGATCGGCGAACGGCGCAGCATCTCGGTCGCCTGGGCGCGGCTGTTCCACCTGTTCGGCCCAGGCGAGCATCCAGAACGGCTGGTGCCCGCGGTGCTGCGGGCGCTGCGGGAGGGGCGGGAGGCAGCGACGGGGTCCGGCCGCCAGGTCCGGGATTTTGCCGGCACGGGGTTTCTCGGCCGGGCGCTGGCGGCGCTGGCGGCAAGCGACATCACCGGGCCGGTGAACGTGGCCTCCGGCCAGCCGGTGACGATCCGCCGCGTGGTCGAGACGATCGGGCGGATCACCGGGCGCCCCGACCTGCTGCGCCTCGGGGCGCTGCCCGACCGGCCCGAGCCGCCCTACATCGTCGCCGATACCACGCGCCTGCGCCTCGCGGTCGGCTTCACCGAACAGGTCGACCTGGAAGCGGATCTGCGCGCGTTGCCCTAGCGTCGTCGCAGCCCGTTCAGTGCCAGCTCAGTATGCAGGGTGACGAGTTCGGCCTTGTTCAGCCGTCCACCGGGCCGGTACCAGGTGCAGATCCCGGTCAGCATCGCCAGCAGCGCGAAAGCGGTGACGGGGATGTCTGCGATGTCGAGCTCGCCGCTACCGGCACCTTCCTCCAGCAGCGCCATGAACCGAGCTTCGTAGTCGGCGCGCATGGCGACGATTCGGGCGTAATTGGTCGCGTCCAGCGCACGCAACTCGAAATTGGCGATGTAGACCTCCTGCCGCTTCTCCATATGGTAGAGAACGTGGTGGCCGATGAAGGCCCGCAGCCGGTCGACGAGGCCGGGGCCTGCGGCCTCCAGGGCGACGTCCGTCGCCGCCAGCAGCGCCGCCATGTGCTCCTGCATCAGGTCCGAGAGCAGCGCCTGCTTGCTGGCGATATGGTTGTAGAGCGAGCTGGGCTGGATGCCGACCTCGGCCGCCAAGTCACGCAGGTTCATCGCCGCGAAGCCCTGGCGGTAGATCAGCCGCAGCGCCGCGCAGCGGATCGCGGCCGCGGTGCGCGCGCCGTTGGCGCCCGTGATGCGGGCCATGCGCTCTCCTGTGCCGTCCCCTTTGGCGGTGCAGAATTCATCGCGATGAGTCTTGCGGTCAATCCGTAAACTAACGTACCTTCGTTTCCAGCAGGGCGGCCAAGTCCCGGCAGGGAGGGTACGGATGACGCGACAGCAGGACAGTATCGTCCGCCGCCTCGGCGCCGCAGCGCCCACTCCCGCAGACCTGACGCATGCCCGTTGACGACGGCGAAGCCGGTGCGGCGCCGATCCTGGCGGCGGAGCATGTGTCGCTGCGGTTTGGCGGCGTGCGCGCACTGACCGACGTCTCCTTCGAAGTCCGCCGGGGCGAGGTGTTTTCCATCATCGGCCCGAATGGCGCCGGCAAGACTTCCATGGTGAACTGCGTCTCGGGGCGCTACCGCCCGACCGAGGGCAGGGTCCTGTTCGACGGCGCCGACATTACCCGCGTGCCGACGCGCCGGCGCGCCGCGATCGGGATCGGCCGCACCTTCCAGAACCTGGCGTTGTTCGGCCACATGACGGTGCTGGACAACATCATGGTCGGCCGGCACCACCTGTTGCGGCACGGCTTCTGGACCGGCATGCCGTACTGGCTCGGTGGCGCGCAGCAGGAGGAGATCCGCCACCGGCGGGAGGTCGAGGAGATCATCGACTTCCTCGAAATCCAGCATGTGCGGAAAGCGATCGCCGGCACGCTCTCCTATGGCCTGCGCAAGCGGGTTGAGCTGGCACGTGCGGTGGCGCTGAAGCCGAAGCTGATCCTGCTGGATGAGCCGATGGCGGGCATGAACCTCGAGGAGAAGGAGGACATGGCCCGTTTCATCCTCGACCTCAACGAGGAATGGGGCATGACCGTGCTGATGATCGAGCACGACATGGGCGTGGTGATGGACATCTCCCACCGCGTCATGGTGCTGGATTTCGGCCGCAAGATCGCCGAGGGCGTGCCGGAGGCAGTGCTTGCCGATCCGCATGTGCGCCGCGCCTATCTGGGCGAGGCCGACGAGGTGGTGCACGACATCGACGAGCCGGCCGTCGCATGACCGAGGCGGATACCCTCCCCAAGCTGCTGGTCCGCAACGCGCGCGGCTTCCCGCACGAGGTGGCGCTGCGGGAGAAGGAATTCGGCATCTGGCGCAGCATCACCTGGGCGACGTACGAGGCGCGGACGCGCGCCATCGCGCTCGGCCTGCGCAGCCTGGGTCTGCAGGCTGGCGATGTGGTGGGGCTGATCGGCGACAACCGGCCTGACTGGATCATGGGGGAGATCGCGGCGCATGCGATCGGTGCGCGCTCGCTTGGCGTCTACCGCGATGCGCTGGAGGAGGAGGTCGCCTACCTGCTGGAATTCGCCGGCGCCACGGCGGTGATCGCCGAGGACGAGGAGCAGGTCGACAAGCTGCTGGGCATCGGCGAGGGCCTGCCGGCCCTGCGCCACATCATCTATTGCGACCCGCGCGGGATGCGGAAGCACGAGGATCCGCGGCTGCTGTCGATGGCCGACCTGGTCGCGCTGGGTGAGACGGCGCACCAGGCCGCGCCCGATGCGTGGGAGACCATGGTTGCTGCCACGCGGGCGGAGGACATCGCCATCCTCTGCACCACCTCCGGCACCACCGCGCGGCCCAAGCTGGCCATGCTGACGAGCGGCGCCATGGTGCGGCATTGCGCGGCCTACCTGAAGGCCGACCCCAAGGGACCGCAGGACGAATACGTCTCCGTCCTGCCGCTGCCCTGGATCATGGAGCAGATCTACTGCGTCGGCTGGGGGCTGCTGGCCCGGATGAAGGTGAACTTCGTCGAGGAGCCGGAAACCATGATGGCCGATTTCCGCGAGATCGGCCCGACCTTCGTGCTGTTCGCGCCGCGCGTCTGGGAATCGATCGCCGCCGAGGTGCGGGCGAAGGTGATGGATGCCTCGCCGTTGAAGCGCCGGATGTACGAGCTTGGCACGAAGCTCGGGCTGGCGGCGCTGGACAAGGGCCAGCGTTCCTTCGCCGCTGACCAGGTGCTGTTCCGCGCGCTGCGCGACCGGCTGGGTTTCACCAACCTGACCTCCGCCGCCACCGGCGGCGCCGCACTGGGCCCGGATACCTTCCGCTTCTTCCAGGCGATGGGCGTGCCCCTGCGGCAGATCTACGGCCAGACGGAAACGCTGGGCGCGTACACCGTGCACCGCCCAGGCGAGGTGAACCAGGACACCGTCGGCGTCGCCTTCACAGACGAGATCGAGACGCGCATCGACGCCCCGGACCATAACGGCCTTGGCGAGATCGTGACGCGCCACCCGAACATGTTCTCCGGCTATTTCGGCGTGACCGAAACCGCTGACCTGCGCGATGGCTGGCTGCATACCGGCGATGCCGGGTACTTCGACAAGGCGGGGCACCTGGTGGTGATTGACCGAATCAAGGACATCGCCACCACCAGCGGCGGCGACCGCTTCTCGCCGCAATACATCGAGAACAAGCTGAAATTCAGCCCTTACGTCGCCGAGGCCGTGGTGCTGGGCGATGGCCGGCTGCACCTGGCGGCGATGATCTGCATCCGCTTCCCCATCGTCTCCAAATGGGCGGAGCGCAGCCGGATCGCCTTCACGACCTACACCGACCTTGCTTCGCGCGCAGAGGTCACGGCGCTGCTGCAGGCGGAGGTGGCGAAGGTCAACGCGACGCTGCCGGAGCCGCAACGCGTCCAGGATTTCCTGCTGCTGTACAAGGAGCTGGACGCGGATGACGACGAGCTGACCCGCACCCGCAAGGTGCGCCGCGGTGTGATCAACCAGAAATACGGGACGATCATCGAGGCGATGTACCGCGGCGACGCGACGATCCCGGTCGACACCACCATCGCCTTCCAGGACGGCACGAAGCAGCGCATCCGGACGACGCTGAAGGTGGTCTCCATGCGTCCCGCAATGGCGATGGCGGCGGAGTAGGGCGGATGGATTGGTCGCTGCTGCTGCAGCTTACCCTGAACGGCCTGATCGTCGGCGCGCTGTACGGCGTTGTCGCGATGAGCTTCGTGCTGATCTACAAGGCGTCGCAGGTGGTGAACTTCGCCCAGGGCGAATTCCTCCTGGTCGGCGCCTGGGTCTGCTGGTGGATGCTGACCGAATGGCAGTTGCCCTTCTGGGCCGGCTTCCTCTTCACCCTGGTTTTCATGACGCTGTTCGGCATCATCCTGCAGATGGTGGTCCTTCGCCCCTTGATCGGGGAGCCGGTGATCAGCGTCATCATGGCGACCATCGGCCTCGGCATCTTCTTCCAGGCGCTGATGAAGTGGATCTTCGGCGTCTTCGCCAAGCCCTTCCCGCCGATCTTCACGACGGAACGTATCAACCTGCTCGGGCTTGAGGTGCAGACGGTCTATCTGCTCAGCCTCGGGATCTCGGTTCTCATCATGGCCGGCTTCGCCTGGTTCTTCACCGCCAGCAAGCACGGCTTGGCAATGCGGGCGACCGCCTTCGACCAGCAGGTGGCGCAATCGCTCGGTGTCTCCGTGCCCAAGGTCTTCGCCATGTCCTGGGCGATCTCGGCGATGGTGTCGGCAGTCGCCGGCGTTGTCGTAGGCGTGGTGAACGGCGTCTCCTCCTCGCTCTCCTTCTATGGCATCAAGGTGTTCCCGGCGGTCATCCTCGGGGGGCTCGACAGCGTGATCGGCGCGGTGCTCGGCGGCCTGATCGTCGGGGTGCTGGAAAACTGGGCCCAGTATATCGATGCCGGCTGGCTGAACTGGGGCAACATGTACAGCATCGCGCCCTTCTACGCCCTCATCCTCATTCTGCTGATCAAGCCTTACGGGCTGTTCGGCACAAAGAACATCGAGCGCGTCTGATGTCGGGACTGGCGCCGGCGGGCGACTACCGCACCAGCTACCGGCAAGACATGACGATCTTCCCGACCCGCAACAGCCGCATCGCGCTGTGGATCGGCATCGCCCTTGTGGCCTGCGCGCCGCTGGCCTTCGGCCGCTACGAGATCGGCCTGCTGATCAATATCGGCTTCCTCGGCATCGCGGCGCTGGGACTGAACATCCTGGTCGGCTTCACCGGCCAGATCAGCATAGGCCATGCCGCCTTCTTCGGCTTCGGCGCCTTCATGAGTGCCTGGCTGCATGAGCGCTGGCATATTCCTGTGGTGCTGTGCATTCCGCTCGCTGGCATGGCGACGGCGCTGGTCGGGCTGGTCTTCGGCGCGCCCGCGGCGCGGCTGAAGGGGCTGTACCTGGCGATCGCCACCTTGGCTGCGCAGTTCATCCTTGAAGACTTCTTCGCCCGCGCGCAGTGGTTTACCGGCGGCGTCAGCGGCCGCATCACCGAACCGTTCGAGCTGTTCGGCTGGCGCGCCGACCGGGAGGAGAGCTACCTCTACGTCGTCCTTGCCGCCGTCATCATCATGTACGCCTTCGCCGCCAATCTGATGCGGACGCGGGATGGGCGCGCATTGGTGGCGGTGCGCGACCATTACCTCTCGGCCGAGGTGATGGGCATCAACCTGGCCTATTACCGGACGCTGTCCTTCGGCATCGCCAGCTTCTATGCCGGCATCGGCGGCGCGCTCTATGCGCATTACCTGCTCTTCGTCAGCGTCGAGGCCTTCAATATCCTCTTCTCCATTCAATTCCTGGGGATGGTGATCATCGGTGGCCTGGGCTCCATCATGGGCAGCCTGATGGGAGCGGCCTTCATGGTGCTGCTGCCGGAGGTCGTACAGGCGGGTGCCGATGCGCTGGCCGGCGGCGCGATCGATCGTGCACTGCGGATCGGCAGCTCGATCTCCTTCCTGCGGGAGATGGCGGTCGGCGCGGCCATCATCCTCTTCCTGATCTTCGAGCCGAATGGCCTCGCCCACCGGTGGAAGCTGATCAAGGCGTACTGGAAGCTGTACCCCTATTCGCACTGACCAACACGGGAGGAAACGGACCATGACCTTGCGGAAGCAAATGCTGGGATGGGCGGCGGCAGCCGCGATGGTGCTGCCGGCGGCGGCGGGCGCGCAGCCCATACCGCTCGGCCATCTGATGGACCTGTCCGGCGGCACCAGCGATGTCGGCACGCCGTTCTCGCAGGGTGTCAACGACACCTTCGCCTGGGTCAACAAGACCCGCAACGGCGTCGGCGGGCGCCAGGTCAACGTCCTGGCGCACGACTACGGCTACCAGGCGCCGCGCGCCGTGAGCCAGTACCAGTCCTGGAGCCGCGACCGCGTCGTTGCCGTCATGGGCTGGGGCACGGCGGATACCGAGGCGCTGGTGCGCTTCGTGACGCGCGACAAGATTCCGTATGTTTCGGGCTCCTACTCCGCCGCGCTGACCGATGCGGCGGGCAAGTCCGGTCGCCAGGGCGTAGAGGCGACGCCGTATAACTTCTTCTACGGCCCGTCCTATTCGGACGCGCTGCGCGGCATGCTGCAATGGTCGGCCGATGACTGGAAGGCGAGAGGCAAGCCGGGCAAGCCGAAATACGTCCATATGGGTGCCAACCACCCTTACCCGAACTCGCCCAAGGCCGCCGGTGAGGCGCTGGCGCAGGAGCTGGGCTTCGAGGTACTGCCCTCGGTCACCTTCGCGCTGACGCCGGGCGACTATACTGCGCAGTGCCTGACCTTGAAGAACCAAGGTGCCAACTACGCCTATCTCGGCAACACGGCCGGCTCCAACATCTCCGTCCTGCGCGCCTGCCAGACCGCGGGCGTGGACGTGCAGTTCCTCGGCAATGTCTGGGGGATGGACGAGAATGCGATGAAGGCGGCCGGTGCGGCGGCCAATGGCGTGGTCTTCCCGGTGCGCACCGCTGCGGTCTGGGGGCAGTCGGCGCCCGGCATGGCGAATGTGCAGGCGATCAGCCGCGTGTCGGACGCAGCCGGCACGGCCTATCGGCCCGTGCACTACGTCGCCGGCATCTGCAGCGCGATGCTGATGGTGGAGGCGATGGAGAGCGCCGCGGCGAATGGCGGCCAGGTGACCGGTGAGCGTATCCGCGATGCCTTCTACGCCCGCAAGGATTGGGTGCCGAAGGGCTTCGAAGGGGTCTGCACCGCGTCCAGCTTCGCCGTGGATGATCATCGTGGGCAGTTGAACGTCGCGCTGTATCGCTCGAAGGTCGCCGGCGACACCAGCCAGGGCAGCGTGCAGGATCTGGTCGCGGCCGGCACCATCAAGCTGGAGCCGGTGACGACCGTGACGCTGCCGCGCAAGCCCGAATGGCTGGGCTGGTGAGCCGATGAGCGCAGCCCTGCAGGTGACGGCGGCGGCGCCGCTCCTCGAAGTCAACAACATCGAGGTCGTCTACAACGACGTCATCCTGGTGCTGCGCGGCCTGTCGCTCGCGGTGCCGCAGGGCAAGATCGTCGCCCTGCTCGGCGCTAACGGGGCGGGCAAGTCGACGACGCTGAAGGCCATCTCGGGCCTGCTGAAGACCGAGGAGGGCGAGGTCACCCGCGGTGAGATCCGCTTCGGCGGGGAGCGGATCGACGGCATCGATCCGCACATGATCGTCCGTCGCGGCATCTTCCAGGTGATGGAGGGGCGGCGGATCATCTCCGACATGACCTGCCTCGAGAATCTCCGCCTCGGCGCCTTCATCCGCTCCGACAACGAGGTGAAGCGCGACATCGATATGGTCTATGGGTACTTCCCGCGCCTGAAGGAACGCACCGGCCTGGCCGGCTACCTCTCCGGCGGGGAGCAGCAGATGCTGGCGATCGGCCGCGCGCTGATGGCACGGCCGAAGTTGATCCTGATGGATGAGCCATCGATGGGCCTCAGCCCGCTACTGGTCAAGGAAGTCTTCGGCATCATCCGCAAGCTGAACGAGGACCTCGGCATCACCATCCTGCTGGTCGAGCAGAATGCCCGCATGGCCCTGTCAGTTGCCTCCTACGCCTATGTCATGGAGCAGGGGAAGGTGGTGCTGGACGGCACCGCCGAGGCGCTGGCAACGAATGAGGACGTGAAGGAGTTCTACCTCGGCGGGCACGGTGCCGACCGCAAGAGTTTTCGTAACCTGAAGAGCTACAAGCGGAGGAAGCGGTGGCTCTGACCCATTACGATGCGCTCGAGACCCGCAGCCCGGATGCGCGGGAGACGGCGCTTGCAGCGGCGCTGCCGAGTCAGGTGGCGCATGCCCGGGCGAAGGCGCCGTACTATGCGCGGGTGCTCGCCGAGATGGACCCCGCGACGGTCACCCTTGCGGCGTTGCCGGTGACCCGCAAATCGGCACTGATCGCCCAACAGGCGGAGGCGCCGCCCTTCGGCGGCGTTGTCGCCACAGCCTTCGGCCAGCTTGCCCGGGTCTTCGTCTCGCCCGGCCCGATCGCCGAGCCGGAGGCGGCGGTCGTGGATTACTGGCGCTATGCCCGTGCCCTGCATGCGACCGGATTGCGCGCGGGCGAGTTGCTGCACAACTGCTTCGCCTACCATTTCACGCCGGCCGGCAGCATGCTCGAAGGCGGCGCGCGGGCCCTGGGCTGCCCGGTCTTCCCCGCCGGCACCGGCAATACCGAGATGCAGGCGCGCGCGGCGGCGCAGCTTCGCCCGCGCTGCTACAGCGGCACGCCGGATTTCCTGAAGACGATCCTGGAGAAGGGCGACGAGCTGGGCCTCGACCTGTCGTCGCTCACGCTCGGCCATGTCACGGGCGGCGCCTATCTGCCGTCGCTGCGCGCCTGGTATGCCGACCGCGGCCTGACGGTGCTGCAGAGCTACGGGACCGCCGATCTCGGCCTGATCGCCTATGAGAGCGAGGCGCGCGAGGGGATGATCCTCGACGAGGGCGTGATCGTCGAGATCGTCCGGCCCGGCACCGGCGACCCGCTGCCGGATGGCGAGGTGGGGGAGGTCGTGGTCACCACGCTCAACCCGCACCATCCGCTGCTGCGCTTCGCCACCGGCGACCTATCCGCCATCCTGCCGGGCATCTCCCCCTGTGGCCGTACCAACCGGCGCATCAAGGGCTGGATGGGCCGCGCGGACCAGGCGGCGAAGGTGCGTGGCATGTTCGTGCGGCCGGAGCAGATCGCCGAGGTGCTGCGCGCCGTGCCCGCGGTGGGCAAGGCGCGGCTTGTGGTCTCGCTCGACGGCGAGCGCGACGTGATGCTGCTGCGGGCCGAGGCGGCGGCGGACGAGGCGCTGGCGGCACGGCTCGGCCTTGCGTTGCAGGCGGCGACCAAGCTGCGTGGTGAGGTCGAGCTGGTGGTGCCGGGCACCCTGCCGAATGATGGCAAGGTGATCGACGACACGCGCCCGGCGCCCACCTGATGCTGCCGGTCGGCGCAACCTATGAGGCGATCCGCGCCGGCTTCCGGTGGCGCATCCCGGACCGCTACAATATCGCCGTCGATTGCTGCGACCGCTGGGCGGATGGCCGCGGCCGGACGGCGCTTCTGCATCTGCACGCGGATGGTCGGCTGGACCGCATCGCCTTCGACGCGCTGAAGGCGTCCAGCAACCGGCTGGCGAATGTGCTGCGGGCGCACGGCGTGGGGCGCGGCGATCGCGTCGGTGTCCTGCTGCCGCAGGTGCCGGAGGCCGCGATTGCCCATCTGGCGATCTACAAGCTCGGGGCGATCGCGGTACCGCTGTTCCAGCTGTTCCAGGAACAGGCGCTGGAGTTCCGGCTGCGGGACAGCGGCGCGGTGGCGCTGGTCACCGATGGCGTCGGGCTGGCGAAGCTTGATGGAATCCATGGCAGCCTGCCGGCTCTGCGCCTGGTACTCAGCGTCGATGGCGCCGGCGACGCGGCGCTGGATCTGGGGCGGGAGATGGCGCGCGCTTCCGACGCCTTCAGCCCCGTGGATACCGCCGCGGATGATCCGGCGCTCATCGTCTATACCTCGGGCACCACCGGCGCGCCGAAGGGGGCGTTGCATGCGCACCGCGTCCTGCTCGGGCACCTGCCTGGAGTGGAACTGCCGCAGGACCTGTTTCCGCAGCCCGGCGATCTGTTCTGGACCCCGGCCGACTGGGCCTGGGTCGGCGGGTTGCTCGACGTGCTGCTGCCGAGCCTGCATCATGGCGTGCCGGTGCTGGCACACCGCATGGCCAAATTCGATCCGGAATTCGCCTTCCGCCTGATGGCCCGGCATGGCGTGCGCAACGCTTTCCTGCCGCCGACGGCCCTGAAGATGATGCGCGCCGTGCCCGACGCCGCGCGCCTCGGCGCCCGCCCCCGCAGTATCGGCAGCGGCGGGGAAACGCTGGGGGCGGAGCTGCTGGACTGGGGCCAGGCCACCTTCGGTCTCACCATCAACGAATTTTACGGCCAGACCGAATGCAACCTGGTCGTCTCCTCCTGCGGCGCCGTCATGCCTTCCCGTCCGGGCTGGATGGGCCGTGCGGTACCGGGGCATGCGGTCGCGGTGGTGGATGCCGATGGCACGCCGCTGCCGCCCGGTGCGATCGGCACCATCGCGGTGCGGCGGCCCGACCCGGTGATGTTCCTCGGCTATTGGAACAACCCGGCGGCGACCGCGTCGAAGTTCGCCGGCGATTGGCTGCTGACCGGCGACCAGGGCGTGCAGGATGAGGCCGGCTGGTTCCGCTTCGTCGGCCGCGACGATGACGTCATCACCTCCGCCGGCTATCGCATCGGCCCCGGCGAGATCGAGGATTGCCTGCTGCGGCATCCGGCCGTCGCCATGGCGGCCGTGATCGGCCTGCCTGATCCGCTGCGGACCGAGGCGGTGACGGCAATCGTTATTCCGGCGCCCGGCGTCATTGCCGATGGCGCCCTCGCCGTCGAATTGCAGACCCATGTGAAGACCCGCCTTGCCGCGCACAGCTATCCGCGGCAGGTCATCTTCCAGGATTCGCTGCCATTGACCGCCACCGGCAAGGTGATGCGCGGCGAACTCCGCAGGCGCATGACGCAGGGAACAGATTGATGCCCGGCAACGTCACCATCCCCAGCCTCGATTTCGGCCTCGGCGAGGAGATCGACATGCTGCGCGACAGCGTGCGGGGCTTCGCCGATGCGCGCGTCGCGCCGATCGCCGCGGAGATCGACCGCACCGACGAATTCCCCCGCTACCTCTGGCCGGAGATGGGGGCGATCGGCCTGCACGGCATCACCGTCGCCGAGGAATGGGGCGGCGCCAACATGGGCTACCTGGCGCATTGCGTGGCGATGGAGGAGATCAGCCGGGCCAGCGCTTCCGTCGGCCTGTCCTATGGGGCGCATTCCAACCTTTGTGTCAACCAGATCAGCCGCAACGGCAACGAGGACCAGAAGCGCCGCTACCTGCCGAAGCTGATCACCGGGGAGCATCTCGGTGCGCTGGCGATGAGCGAGCCGGGGGCGGGGTCCGACGTCGTCTCGATGAAGCTGCGGGCGGAGAAGCGCGGCGACCGCTACGTGCTGAACGGCACCAAGCTGTGGATCACCAACGCGCATTACGCCGAAACGCTGGTGGTCTATGCCAAGACCGACCCCGAGGCCGGGCCGCGCGGCATCACCGCCTTCCTGATCGAGAAGGGTTTCAAGGGGTTCCGTCCGGCGCAGAAGCTGGACAAGCTCGGCATGCGCGGCAGCCCGACCAGCGAGCTGGTTTTCGAGGATTGCGAGGTGCCGGCGGAGAACGTCCTCGGCAAGGTGAATGACGGCGTGCGCGTGCTGATGTCGGGGCTGGACTATGAACGTGCTGTGCTGGCGGCCGGGCCGCTCGGCATCATGCAGGCGGCGCTCGATGTTGTGGTGCCCTACATCCATGAGCGCAAGCAGTTCGGCCAGGCGATCGGCGAGTTCCAGCTCATCCAGGGCAAGGTCGCCGACATGTACACGGCGCTGAACGCCTGCCGCGCCTATGTCTATGCTGTGGCGCGGTCCTGCGACCGCGGCCAGACCACGCGCAAGGATGCCGCCGGCGCCATCCTCTACGCGGCGGAGGCGGCGACGAGGATCGCGCTCGACGCCATCCAGATCCTCGGCGGCATGGGCTACATCAACGACAGCCCGACGGGTCGCCTGCTGCGTGACGCCAAGCTCTACGAGATCGGCGCCGGGACCAGCGAGATCCGCCGCATGCTGATCGGCCGCGAGCTGTTCCGGGAAACCGCATGAGCGCGCTCACCTCCGCCCTCGACACGCGCGGCAGCGAATTCCGGGCCAATGCGGCGCATATGCGCGGGCTGCTCGCCCAGCTCGGTGAACGCACCGCCGAGGCCGCGCTGGGTGGCCCCGAGGCTTCGCGCACGCGGCACCTCTCGCGTGGCAAGCTGTTGCCGCGGGAACGCGTCGAGCGGCTGCTGGATCCCGGCACGCCCTTCCTCGAACTCTCGCCACTGGCGGCGCATGGGATGCATGGCGGGGAGGTTCCGGCCGGCGGCATGATCACCGGCATTGGCCGTGTCGCCGGGCGGGAATGCGTCATCGTCGCCAACGACGCCACGGTGAAGGGCGGCACCTACTACCCCATCACCGTCAAGAAGCACCTGCGGGCGCAGGAGATCGCGCAGCAGA
>JBMOJU010000522.1:0-2870 GCA_049315625.1 Paracraurococcus sp. | reverse complement strand
CGACGCTGCACCCTTCCGCTGCCAGCAGGTCGACGATCGACCGGCCGATCCCCTTGGTGCCGCCGGTGACCAGCGCGCGCTTGCCGCTCAGCCCGAGATCCATGTCCCTGTTTCTCCCGCCAGGTTCAAAGGTATGTCTTGGCGAGCATCATGTGCACGCCCTTGTTGCCATCCACCGTCTGCGTCACCCGCAGGTCGCCGATCAGCGAACACAACATGTAGGCCTGGTTGCGGGACAGGTTGGTGCGGACGCAGATCTCGCGCACCATCTCCCGCACTGCCTGCTTCGCCGCGTCGTCCAGATCCTCGTCGAGCCCGATCGATATCAGGTGCGTCGCCGTCTCGGCGAAGGGCATCTTGAATTGCAGGTCCTTGCGTACCGTCAGGCGGAAGCGCCCCTTCAGGCCGGTCTCCAGCGCGGTGATGCAGACCTCGCCATCGCCCTGCACGCCGTGGCCGTCGCCGGCGTAGAACAGCGCGCCCTCGGCAAACACCGGCAGGTACAGCGTGGTGCCGGGCTTCAGCTCCTTGTTGTCCATGTTGCCGCCGAAGGCGCGCGGCACGTTGGTGCTGCAGGCGCCCCACGCGGGCGGCGGCGCGGTGCCGATGACGCCGAAGAAGGGGTCGAGCGGCAACTCGGTGCCCCAGGGCAGCAGGCAGGTGTTGCGCGCCAGGTCGATCTTCGGATGGATGGTCTCGTATTCGGTGAACTCGTCCGGCAGCGTGCCCAGCAGCGGCATCACCGCGACGAAGCCCCATTCCATCCAGGGCTCGGCCGACAGGATATCGACCTGCAAGGTGTCTCCCGGCATCGCGCCGCGCACGAAGACGGGGCGGTTGACGAAATGCGCGCCCGGCCCCTGCGGCACCTGCTCCACCGCCAGGCGGTATTCCGCTGGCACCGAAGCCGCATCCGGCGGGAAGGATGGCGCGCCGCCCGCGGGCATTGCATGGATGGCGACGATGTCGCCGGACTCCACCGTGATGGCCGGCGGCGTCGCCGCGGCCAGCGTGCCCCAGACCAGCAGGTCCGGCGTCGCGGCAATTTCGTATTCCATCGGCATGTCGCATCCCTCCCCGTCCCGCTCGCGCGGAGCCTGGCACGCACCATCGCGCGACGCGGCTGGTGGGGGCGCAGGCGGCCCTATTTCGGCCGTGCCTGCCGGTGATGCGTTCGTCCCGCAGCGATGATGCGGAGGCGCCGCGCCGGGCGCAAGGGCGGTTGTGTGGCGTGTGCCACGGATGAAACGCGGCGTTGCACACCGCCTGGGCCGATCGCGCCGTGGCTGCCCGCTTTGGCGGCGTGGCGCTTGACCCCGGGTGCCGCGCTGGCCTTCAATCGCAGGGAATGTCCAGGAAGGCGGTCCCGGCCGCCCCAGAAAAAGGAACAGGGCGATGCATGACACGGTCATCCGCGGCGGCAGCATCATCGATGGCACCGGCAGTCCCGCCTTCACCGGCGACGTCGCCATCGACGGCGACCGCATCACCCAGGTCGGCGGCAAGGCCGGGCCCGGCAAGCGGGAGATCAAGGCCGATGGCCTGCTGGTCACCCCCGGCTGGGTCGACGCGCATACCCATTACGACGGCCAGGCGACCTGGGACCCGATGCTGGCGCCATCGTCGTGGCACGGCGTCACCACCATCCTGTTCGGCAATTGCGGCGTCGGCTTCGCCCCGGTGCGCCGGCAGGACCACAACCAGCTGATCGGCCTGATGGAGGCGGTGGAGGAGATCCCCGGCATCGCCCTGGCCGAGGGGCTGAAGTGGAACTGGGAGAGCTTCCCCGAATACCTCGATGCGCTCGATGCCTTCCCGCGCACCATCGACATCGCCACGCAGATCCCGCACCACCCGCTGCGGGTCTACGTGATGGGCCAGCGCGCCATCGACCTCGAGGCCGCGACCGCCGAGGACATCGCCACGATGCGGCGGCTGACGGCGGAGGGCATGCGCGCCGGCGCCTTCGGCTTCACCACCTCCCGCACCAACTCCCACAAGACGCTGACGGGCGGGATGGTGCCGAGCCGGTATTCGGAGATCGACGAGCTGCTCGGCATCGGCCGCGCGCTGGGCGATGTCGGCTACGGCGCCTTCGGCATGAACAGCGACTTCGACATCGAGGAGTCGGAGCTCGGCTGGATGACCCAGCTCGGCAAGGAGACCGGCCGCCCGGTCTGGTTCCTGCTGACCGACCGCCCGACCGACGACGAGCGCTGGCGCCGGTTGATCGACGGCGTGAAGGCGGCGCGCGCCCAGGGTGCAATGGTGACGGCGCAGGTCGCCGGCCGGCCGGTCGGCGTGCTGCTCGGCGTCGACACCGCGCTGAACCCCTTCACCATCCGCCCGAGCTACCAGGCGCTGCTGAAGCTGCCGGTGGATGAGCGCCTGGCCCGGCTGCGCGACCCCGCGGTGCGCGCCGAGATCCTCGCCGACAAGCCGGACGAGGCGCTGCTGCAGCGGCTGTCGCAGTTCCGCCAGCACATCGTCCGCCGCTGGCACCGCATGTTCAAGCTGGGCGACCCGCCGGATTATGAGCCGCCGGCGAGCGAGAGCATCGCCGCGATCGCCGAGCGCGAGGGCCGCACGCCGGACGAGGTGGCCTACGACTACATGGCGGCCGACCCCGCCAACCTGATCTTCTTCCCCGTCACCGGCTACAACATCGACAACCACGACGTCATCCACACCATGCTGACGGACGAGGCGACGGTGCTCGGCCTCGGCGATGGCGGCGCGCATTGCTCCTCCATCCTCGACGCCGGGGTGCCGACCTGGATGCTGACGCATTGGGCGCGGGACCGGCATCGCGGCGCGCGGCTGCCGCTGGAATTCGTCATCAAGCGGCAGACCTCGGAGACGGCGGATTT
>JBMOJU010000521.1:0-2884 GCA_049315625.1 Paracraurococcus sp. | reverse complement strand
CTAGCGCATCCGGCAGCGATTCCATGATCGGTGGCGCGGGTGATGACGTCATCTACAGTCTCGGTGGTGACGACACGATTGATGGCGGCGCGGGCACCGACCTTTGGATCGCGAACCTCCTTGGTGCAGGTGCGCGAACACTCACGTTGAGCAGCACGGGCGTGACAATTTCGGGCCTGCCCGCGGTTACCGGCATCGAGTTCGCCCAGGTGGTCCTCGACGAGGGCTCCGTGGTCAATGCCGGCATTACGGGCGTGATGCCGGACAGCAACAACGGCAATCAGGTTTCCTTCGGCGGCGCAGGCGGAACGCTCAACCTGGATTGGTCCGCCCTCACTGTTCGCGCTTTGTTTAATGGCGACGGTGTAAGCGGCCATGCTTACAACACCGATGGCCGCGACAACACCGACGGATCCTTCCGCGCCGCTCTCTTGGCCAGCAATGTGGCGAGGGCTGCGGTCACGACCGGCACGGGGGGTGACCAGATCGGCGGAACGGCTGGCGATGACACGCTGAGCGCGGGCGCCGGCAATGATCGTATCGTCGGGCAAGGTGGCCAAGACAACCTGATCGGGGGCACCGGCGATGATGAGTTGCTTGGTGGTGCTGGAAACGACACGCTGACCGGCGGCGCCGGCACCGACACCATGAGCGGCGACGCCGGCAATGACAGCATTGCGGGAGGGGCCGACCAGGACGTCGCGGCGTTCTCCGGCAGCAAGGCGGCCACGGCGTTCAGCCGCAACGCCGATGGCTCCTGGACCGCCACCGGCCCGGACGGGACCGACCGGCTGACCGACGTGGAGATCGCCCGCTTCGGCGACGGCGACGTCCTGCTGCGGGCCACGCCGCGCGACTTCACCGGCACCGGCACCAGCGACATCCTGTTCCGCGAAGCCGGCGGCACCCTGGCACAATGGCAGATGACCGGGCTGGATTTCGCCGGCGGCGGCAACCTGGGCAACGTCGGCCTGTCCTGGAAGATCGCCGGGCTCGGCGATTTCAACGGCGACGGCAAGGCCGACATCCTCTGGCGGCACGATGACGGCGCCGTGGCGATCTGGCGCATGGACGGCACCAGTGGGACCGGCAGCAGCATCGCCCAGGTGGCGGCAAGCTGGAAGATCGCCGCGGTGGCCGACTTCAACGGCGACGGCCGGGCCGACATCCTGTGGCGGAACGACGACGGCTCGGTGGCGCAGTGGCAGATGGACGGCACCGCCGGCATCGGCGGCGGCAGCGTCGGCCAGGTGGCGGCCGCCTGGAAGATCGTCGCCGCCGACGACTTCAACGGCGACGGCAAGGCCGACATCCTCTGGCGCAACGACGCCGGCGGCGTCGCCGTGTGGCTGATGGACGGCATCACCGGGATCGACAGCGGCACGCTGGAGGATCGCGGCGCGGGCTGGAGCATCGCCGGCACCGGCGACTTCAACGGCGACAACCGCGCCGACATCCTCTGGCGCGGGCCGTCGGGCGAGTTGGTGCAGCAGTGGATCGACGGCATCGCCGACATCGGCGGCGGCACCTTCTCCTATGTCGCGGACGGCTGGAACGTGGTCAACATCAGCGACTTCAACGGCGACGGAAAGGCCGATATCCTCTGGCGCAACGACAACGGAAGCCTGGCTATCTGGGAGATGGACGGGCTGACCGCCAAGGCGACCGCCAGCCTCTACAACCCGGGCAGTAACTGGGCGGTGGTCGGCTAACGCGATGCGGCAAGCCCCGGCGGAGCAGCAATCTCCGCCTACGTTGCCGATGGAAAGAGATGAGCTACCAGCAGGGGTCGCGTCCGCATGATTTCCGACCCCGTCATCGGCGAACGCCTCCACCGAGCACCTGGTATCTATCCCAAAGAATTTCGTTTCCCGGTTCCCACCGCGGCACCATCCGAGTGACGCCTTCGGCGCTCGGATGGTCAGCGCGCGATCGCTTGCGGCGGAATCGCCGAAAAACCTGAATCGCGCGACACAACAACGGCCAGGGCGGGGTGCGTCAGCGAAGCCGAATAGAGCCCGCCCTAGACGTAGTGCTCGGCCAGCGGGCGAAAGCCGTTGAAGGCCTGGCTCGCATAGGTCGTCACATAGGCGCCGGTCGAGAGCAGCTCCACCCGGTCGCCGCAATCGAGCGCCAGCGGCAGCCGGTAGTTGGACTTCTCGTACAACGTATCCGTGCTGTCGCAGGTCGGGCCGGCGATGGTCACCGGGCCGTCGACATCACCGTCATGCGGCGTGCGGAAGGCGTATTTGATCGACTCGCCCTCGGTCTCCGCCAGCCCGCCGAAGCGGCCGATATCCAGGTAGATCCAGCGCACCGGATCGGTCGCCGACTTGCGGGACACCAGCACGACCTCGGCCGAGACCACGCCGGCATCGCCGACCATGAAGCGGCCCGGCTCGATGACGATCTCCGGCAGCGCATTGCCGAAATGCTCCGCCATGGCGCCCATGATGGCGGCGCCGAAATCGTCGATCTCCGGCACCTCGGCGCGGTAGCGCACCGGGTAGCCGCCGCCGAGGTTGACCATGCGCAGGTTGATGCCGCTCTCCTTCAGGTCGGTGAACAGCATCGCCACGCGGCCGATCGCGGCCTCATAGGCCGCGGTCTTGGTCTGCTGGCTGCCGACATGGAAGGAGATGCCATAGGGGTCGAGGCCGAGGTCGCCCGCGGTCTCCATCAGCGCCTTCGCCATCTCGATCTCGCAGCCGAATTTGCGGCTCAGCGGCCACTCGGCGCCGTCATTGCCGACCAGGATGCGGCAATAGACGCGCGACCCCGGGGCGCTGCGGGCCAGCTTGCGCAGCTCGGCTTCGCTGTCGAAGGCGTACATGCGGACGCCGGCGGCGAAGGCGGCGCGGATGGCGCTTTCCTTCTTCACCGT
>JBMOJU010000127.1:0-12948 GCA_049315625.1 Paracraurococcus sp. | reverse complement strand
CGCCGTCCGCGGCGAGCCGCGCCGCCTCGTCCTCGGCGGTCAGCGCGTCGACGATCTCGTCGAATTCGCCCAGCATCACCCGGTCGATCTTGTGCAGGGTCAGCCCGATGCGGTGGTCGGTGACGCGGCCCTGGGGGAAGTTGTAGGTGCGGATGCGCTCGGAGCGATCGCCGGTGCCGACCTGGCCCTTGCGGTCGGCGGCGCGGGCGCCGGCCAGCTTGGCCCGCTCGGCCTCGTAGATCCGGGCGCGCAGGATCTTCATCGCCTTGGCGCGGTTCTTGTGCTGGCTGCGCTCCTCCTGCATCGCCACCACGGTGCCGGTGGGGATGTGGGTGATGCGCACCGCGCTGTCGGTCTTGTTCACGTGCTGACCGCCGGCGCCGCTGGCGCGGTAGGTGTCGATGCGCAGGTCGTTCTCGTTGATCTGCACGTCGACCTCCTCGGCCTCCGGCAGCACCGCCACCGTGATCGTCGAGGTGTGGATGCGGCCCTGCGTCTCGGTCGCCGGCACCCGCTGCACCCGGTGCACGCCGCTTTCGTATTTCAGCTTGGCGAAGACGCCCTTGCCCTGGATCTCGGCGACCGCGCCCTTCACCCCGCCGAGCTCGCCTTCGTCGTACTCCATCACCTCGAACTTCCAGCGCCGCGTCTCGGCATAGCGCTGGTAGGCGCGGAACAGCTCGGCCGCGAACAGGGATGCCTCGTCGCCCCCGGCGGCGGGGCGGATTTCCAGGATGGCGCTGCGTTCGTCGGCGCTGTCCTTCGGCAGCAGCATGAGGCGGACCTCGCGCTCCAGAAGCGGCACCGCCGCCTTCTGCGCCTGGTATTCATCGGCCGCCAGCTCGCGCAGCTCGGGATCGGCCAGCATCGCCTCGGCCTCGTCGCGGGCGCGCTCGGCGGCGCGCAGCGCCTCGACCTTCTCGACCAGCGGTTCGAGCTCCGAGAGCTCCTTCGACAGGGCACCGAACTGCCCACCCTCAGCGGTGGAGAGGAGATGCCGCACCTCCTCCGCCCGGGTCAGGACGCGGTCGAGCTTGTCGGCGATGCTCACCCCTGGCCCTCGTCGTCAGGCAGGTCGAAAGCGTCGCCGCCGAACTCGTCTTCCAGAATCGTCTGCAGCACGGCCTGGGCGGCGCTCTCGACCGTGCCGGTCTCGGCCAGCGCCCGCAGCAGGTCCGGCAGCGCGACCCGCACCTGGGAGCCGGCATCGAGGTTCTTCACCACCGCCATGCCCTCGGCCAGTTCGGCCTCGCCCAGGATGACGGCGGCGCCGGCATTGATCCGGTTGGCCCGCTCCATGCGCCGCTTCAGGTTGCCCTTGTAGGCGATCTCGGCGACCACGCCGTGGTCGCGCAGCGATTGCAGGATCTGCAGCGCCGCCGCCTCGGTGGCCTCGCCGCCGGGGATGACGGCGACGGGACGCGCCGCCGCCGGGGTCAGGTCGCCGGCCTCCACCAGCAGCGCGAGCCGTTCGACGCCGGCGGCCCAGCCGACCGAAGGCGTGGGCGGGCCGCCCATCTCCTCCACCAGACCGTTGTAGCGGCCGCCGCCCATCACGGTGCCCTGGGCGCCGAGCCGGTCGGTGACGAATTCGAAGGCGGTGTGGCTGTAGTAGTCGAGGCCCCGGACGATGCGGGGATTCTCCCGGAACGGCACGTCGAAAGCCGCCAGGTGGCGCTTCACCGCGGCATAGAATTCCGCGGCCGCCGGCGTCAGGTGCTCATGGATGGTGGGCGCGCCGGCGACCAGTGCCTTGTCCTTCGGGTCCTTGCTGTCGACGATGCGCAGCGGATTCTTGTCCAGCCGCGCCTGGCTCTCCTCCGACAGCGCGTCCCGATGGGCGGTGAAGTAGGCGACCAGCGCGGCGCGGTAGGCGTCGCGGCTGGCGGCGTCGCCCAGCGTGTTGATCTCCAGCACCGTACCCTCGTCGATGCCGAGCTCCTGCTGGATGTGCCAGCCGCAGGCGATGACCTCCGCATCGGCCAAAGGCTCGGCGGCGCCCAGCACCTCGATGCCGATCTGGTGGAATTGCCGGTAGCGGCCCTTCTGCGGCCGCTCGTAGCGGAACATCGGCCCGGCGTAGAAGACCTTGCGCGGCAGGTTGGATTGGGTGAGCCCATTGGTGACCAGGGCGCGGCAGACGCCGGCGGTGTTCTCCGGCCGCAGGGTGACGCTCTCGCCGCCGCGGTCCTCGAAGACGTACATCTCCTTCGAGACGACGTCCGAGGTATCGCCCAGGCCGCGGGAGAAGACGCGGGTGTCCTCGAAGATGGGGGTGGCCCATTCCTCGAAGCCGTAGAGCGTCGCGATCCGCCGGGCGGTTTCGATCACCAGGTGATGGCGGCGGAACTCCGCGCCGATCAGGTCGTGGGTGCCGCGGGCGGGCTGGAGCGGAGCTTGGGCCATGGGGCGCGGTTTGCCGCGTGAGGCGGCGCGGGGCAAGGGTTCAGGGGGCGATCAGGTCGATGGTCGGGAAATAGGTGCGGTAGCGGCGCACGTCGCGGGTGATGAGCGGCAGGCCTTCGACAGCGGCATGGGCGCCGATGAAGAAGTCGGGCAGCACGCCAGTCCGCGGTCCACCGCGGCGCCGGTAGGCCTGGAAGACCTTGCCGGCCAGGAACAGGGCGGGGCGGGGGATCGGCAGGATGCCGATGCCGACCGCATCGAGCAGGCCTTCGCAACCTTCGAGGCGGTCGAAGCCGATCGAGAGCTCGGCGAAGACCACGTCGTTGACGAAGACGGGGCCTCGGCCGAAGGCCACCTCCAGGGCGCGGCCGGACCATTCGGCCCAGCCGGCATCCTTTCCGGTCAGGTCGAGCAGGATGTTTGTGTCAACCAGCGTCACCCCAGTCCTCGCCCCGGGTCAGCCGCATGATCTCCTCGGTGGTCATTCCGTTCCGGCCCATGGCCTGGCGGGCCAGGGCGATGCGCGCCGCGGCGCCGGCCTCGGTTTCCCCGGCCTTGCGGACGGACACGCGCCCGTCGGGCTCGACGGTGAAGGTGACCTTGCTGCCCGGCGTGAGGCCCAGCCGGTCGCGGATGGGCTTTGGTATGGTGACCTGGCCCTTGACGGTGACGGGCATTCCCATGGCGGTAATACCTACGGCCTGATCGGTAATACCTAGGCAGGCGGCCAGGGCGAAGCAAGTGCCTTCACCGGACGGCCACGGTCACCGCCAGGAAAAGCGCGAGCTGGATCCCCAGCAGCACCCCCAGCCGCCGCACCGCCGCGTCGCGCCGGCCGATATCCTCGTCCAGCCCCGGCACCTTGTGGCGGCGCATGGCGCCCAGCATCACCGCCGAGACGCCGAAGCCGTTCACAGGCTACTCCGCCGCCTGCTTCGCCGCTTCGGCCTTGGCCGCCGCCTCGGCGGCCTGTATCTGCGCGACCTTGCCCTCGACCAGCGAGACCAGGTGCTCGACCATCCCGGCCTCGTCGATGGTGTGGTCGGTCTTGCCGCCGGCATAGATCATGTGCCGCCCGGCGCCGCCGCCGGTCAGGCCGATATCGGTCATCAGCGCCTCGCCCGGCCCGTTCACCACGCAGCCGATGATGGAGAGCGTCACCGGCGTCTCGATATACGCGAGGCGGTCCTCCAGCGTGGCGACCGTCTTGATCACGTCGAAGCCCTGCCGGGCGCAGGAGGGGCAGGAGATGATCTTCACGCCGCGATGGCGGATGCCGAGCGACTTCAGGATCTCCCAGCCGACATGCACCTCCTCCTCCGGCTCGGCGGAGAGCGAGACGCGCATGGTGTCGCCGATCCCGGCCCAGAGCAGGCTGCCGAGACCGACCGACGACTTCACCGTCCCGGTCCGCCGGCCGCCGGCCTCGGTGATGCCGATATGCAGCGGGTGGTCGCAGACCTCCGCCAGTTGCTGGTAGGCGGCGACGGCGAGGAAGACGTCGGACGCCTTCACGCTGATCTTGAACTCGTGGAAGTCGTTGTCCTGCAGGTGGGCCGCGTGCCACAGCGCGCTTTCAACCAGCGCCTCCGGGTTGGGCTCGCCGTACTTCTCCAGCAGGTGCTTTTCCAAGGATCCGGCATTGACGCCGATGCGGATCGAACAGCCATGGTCGCGGGCGGCCTTGACCACTTCCTTCACCCGCTCGGCGCTGCCGATATTGCCCGGGTTGATGCGCAGGCAGGCGGCGCCCGCCTTTGCTGCCTCGATGGCGCGGCGATAGTGGAAGTGGATGTCGGCGACGACCGGGACATTCACTTCGCGGCAGATCTCGGCCAGCGCCGCGGTGCTTTCCGGCGTCGGGCAGGAGACGCGGACGATATCGACGCCTGCGACCTCGGCCCGGCGGATCTGCGCGATGGTCGCCGCGGCGTCCTCGGTCGGCGTGTTGGTCATGGTCTGGACGGTGATCGGCGCGTCCCCCCCGACCGGCACCTTGCCCACCATGATCTGGCGGGACTTGCGGCGGGTGATCTGCTGGTAGGGGCGATAGCTCATGGGGAATCCCGGATCAGCCGATGTGGTGCGCCCAATATGGCAGCGCCGCCGCCAACCCCCAAGCACCCCCGCGGCGGAGCCGCGTTACCTCGCCCCCGCGGCGGAGCCGCGCCCCATTACCCCCGCGGCAGAGCCGCGCTCAGTTGCACATGCGGCGGGGCGGCGCTCCATTGCACATGCGACAGGGCCGCGACGCGCCTATTGCGGCGGGGTCGGCGCCGGGGCGGGGGGCGCCGCGGGACGCGGGGCCGGCGGCGGCGCCAACGAGGCCAGCGGCTGGCCCGCCTTCAGCTTGTCGGCGTCGATCTGCAGGTCGCGCCGGACCGATTGACCGGCGCCGAGGCCCGGGGCCGGCTGGCCATCCACCAGAACTTCAAGCCCGCCGGCATTGCCGGTCGACAGCAGCAGGCCATCCTTGGCCGGGACCTGCCAGGCCTCGCCCGGGCGCAGCACCCGGTTGACCAGCACCGGGCCGCCCTGGCGCTCCCGCACCTGGATCCAGACCTCGGCCGCCTTGGCGCGGAGCAGCACGCGGCCCTCGCCGGCGGCGGGGGCAGGCACCGCGGCGGCGACCGGCGTCGGCACCGGGGCGGTTGGGGCGGGCGGGCCGATCAGCACGGGGGGAGCGGGACGGCCAGGCAGCCCTGGCGCCTGGGCGGCGACGGCCGAAGTGGGGCTCGGCGCCGCCGCGGCAGGCGGTTCCGGCACCGTCTCGGGCGGGCTGCCCTCGCGCAGCGCCTGCTCGATGGCCGGCGGCGGCGGCGGGACGGCGTCGACCGTGCGGGTGCCGCTGCCGGACCACTGGTACCAGCCGACATAGGCGCCGAGCGCCAGCACCACCCCGACCAGGATCACCGCGCCCGCCGGCACGCCGCGATCGGGCACCGGCTCGGGGAAAACCAGGTCGGTCTTGCGTCCGGCATTCGGGCCGCTTGCCTCGCGAAAGCGGCGGACCATCTCGGTCTCGTCGAGGCCGAGGCTGCGGGCATAGGTACGGACGAAGCCGACCGCATAGGCGGGCGCCGGCAGGTCGCGGACCCGGCCTTCTTCGAGCGCCGCCAGGTAGACCCGGCGGATGCGCAGCGACTGGGCCATGTCCTCGATCGAGAGGCCGAGCGCGAGACGGGCGTCGCGCAATTCCCCGCCGAGCCGGGCAGGCTCGCCGCTGGCGGAGTCGAACTGGGAGAGGGGCTTCATGTCGTCGGGCACGCCTCGCGATGTAACCCGGTGGCAGCATCACGGCAAATCGAATTCACGCAGCCGCGATCACTCGTCATGCAACGGACGCGCCAATGCCACGCGACCGCCATGCGGCTCACGCCGCGGTGCCGTTCTGCCGGGCGGCCAGCGCCGCTTCCGCCTGGGCCAGCAACTCGGCGATGATCTGGGCGGCGGGTTGTTCGCGGGCCACCATGCCGACGCTTTGCCCGGCCATCAGGCTGCCCTGCTCGACATCGCCGTCGATCACCGCGCGGCGCAGCGCCCCGGCCCAGAAATGCTCGATCTCGAGCTGGGCCTCCTCCTTCGAGACCTCACCGGCCTGGAACCGCGCCAGCACCTTGCCCTGGTGCTCCATGAACCGCTTGGTGCCCTCGTTCTGCAGGGCACGCACCGGGATGACCGGAAAGCGTTCGTCGATCTGCACCGTCGGCAGCGCATCGCGCGCCGCGCCGCGGATGAAGGCCTGCTTGAACTTCGGATGCGCGATGCATTCCGTGGCACAGACGAAGCGGGTGCCGAGCTGGGCGCCGGCCGCGCCCATTTCCAGGTAGGAGAGGATGGCCTCGCCCCGGCCGAGGCCGCCTGCCACGAAGACCGGGACCTCCTTCGCCATGCTCGGCAGGATCTCCTGCGCCAGCACGTTGAGGCTGACCGGGCCGATATGGCCGCCGGCCTCGGAGCCTTCGATCACCAGCGCATCGGCGCCCGACCGCACCAGCTTCTTCGCCAGGGCGAGGGCCGGGGCGAAGCAGACCACCTTGGCGCCACCCTCCTTCGCCCGCTTGATCGCCGCGCCGGGCGGGATGCCGCCGGCGAAGACGATGTGGGTCACCTTGGCCGCCAGGCAGGTCTCCACCAGCTGGTCCAGCCGCGGGTGCATGGTGATGAGGTTCACGCCGAAGGGCCGGTCGGTCAGCGCCTGGGTGCCGGCGATCTCCTCGGCCAGCCGCGGCGGCTCCATCGCGCCGCAGGCGATGACGCCGAAGGCGCCGGCATTGGACAGTGCGGCGACCAGATGCCGCTCGCTGACCCAGCTCATGGCGCCGCCCATGATGGCGACGCGGCTGCCGAAGAAGCCGGCGCCGCGCGCCATCAGGCGGTCCAGCACGGCGGCGGAGGGGGCGATGGGGGGAAGCGCGTCCATGCTCAGGCCGCCGGCCCATCGAGGCCATAGGCGGTGTGCAGCGCGCGCACGGCCAGTTCGGTGTAGTCGGCGGCGACCAGGACGCTCACCTTGATCTCGCTGGTCGAGATCACCTGGATGTTGATGCCCTTCTCGGCAAGGGCCTTGAACATGGTGTTGGCGACCCCGGCATGGCTGCGCATGCCCACCCCCACGACGCTGATCTTGGCGACCTCCGGGTCGGCCAGGATCGCCTCGAAGCCGAGCTCCCCGCGGGCCTTCTCCAGCACGTCGCGGGCGCGGGCCAGGTCGGACTTGCCGACGGTGAAGGTCATGTCGGTGGTGCCGTCGGCGCCGATGTTCTGCACGATCATGTCGACGTTGACGTTGGCGCCGGCCATCGCGCCGAAGACGCCGGCGGCGATGCCGGGCCGGTCCGGCACCCGGCGGAGCGTGACCTTCGCGTCGTCCCGCGAATAGGCGATGCCGCTGACGATGGGCTGTTCCACGATCTCGTCCTCATCCACGACCAGGGAGCCTGGCGCCTCGGAAAAACTCGACAGCACCTGCACCCGCACACGCTGCTTCATCGCGAGCTCGACCGAGCGGGTCTGCAGCACCTTGGCGCCGACCGAGGCGAGTTCCAGCATCTCCTCGTAGGAGATGCGGTCCAGCTTGCGGGCGCGCGGCACGATGCGCGGGTCGGTGGTGTAGATGCCGTCGACGTCGGTGTAGATGTCGCAGCGGTCGGCCTTCACCGCGGCGGCGATGGCCACGGCCGACAGGTCCGACCCGCCGCGGCCGAGCGTGGTCACCCGGTTGCGCGCCGGCTCGACGCCCTGGAAGCCGGCGATCACCGGCACCTGGCCCTGCCGCATGCGCTCGATCAGCAGGCTTCCGTCGATGCTTTCGACCCGGGCCTTGCCATGCGCGCCATCGGTCAGGATGGGGATCTGCCAGCCCTGCCAGGACCGCGCCTCGACCCCGATGGCCTGCAAGGCGATGGCCAGCAGCCCGATGGTCACCTGTTCGCCGGTGGCGACCACCACGTCGTATTCGCGCGCGTCGTGCAGCGGCGAGAGGTCCTGGCACCATTTCACCAGCTGGTTGGTCGTGCCGGACATGGCGGAGACGACGACGGCGACCTCATGCCCGGCCTCGACCTCGCGCTTCACGCGGTTGGCGACGTTGCGGATACGGTCGAGATCGGCGACGGAGGTGCCGCCGAACTTCATCACGATGCGGGCCATGGGGCGCTTCTTGGTGGGAATGGGTCGGTCTGCGGGCGGTGCGCGCGGTTGCGCCCGCGCGAAGGCCGGCACAGATACCCACCCGCACCCCGCGCTGCAACATTCGCGAGCGGGGCGGGTAAGGAAGTGGCGGATGGCGCAGGTCGGAAACGGTACGGCGATCGGGGCGGAGATCGCCAAATTCGACCGGCTGGCGGCGGAATGGTGGGACCCCAAGGGTCCGATGCGGCCGCTGCATGCGATGAACCCGGCGCGGATGGGCTGGATCATTGCCCGCATCGCCCGGAAGCACGGCCGCGACGTCGGCGCGGCCAGGCCGCTGGAGGGGCTGCGGGTGCTGGATGTCGGCTGCGGCGCCGGGCTGGCCAGCGAGGCGTTGGCCAAGGCGGGCGCGACGGTCACCGGGCTGGACGCCGCGGGCGCGGCGCTGGAGGCGGCGCGGGCGCATGCGGCGGCCGGGGGGCTGACGATCGATTACCGGGAGGGGCGGCCGGAGGACCTGCTGGCCGCCGGCGGCGGCGGGCTCGACGCGGTGCTGGCGCTGGAGGTGATCGAGCACGTCGCCGACCGGGAGGGGTTCTGCCGGCACCTGGCCGGGCTGGTGCGGCCGGGCGGGCCGGTGTTCCTCTCGACGCTCAACCGCACGCCGCAATCCTGGCTGATGGCGAAATTCGGCGCGGAGTACCTGCTTCGGCTGCTGCCGGTGGGGACGCATGACTGGCGGATGTTCGTCCGCCCGGCGGAGCTGGGGGCGGAGCTGCGGCAGGCCGGGCTGCGGGTGGCGGAGATCGCCGGGCTGCGCATGGACCCGCTGACGGGCCGGTGGGGGACCGGGCGGGACGTGGGCGTGAACTACCTGGTGATGGCGGCGGCGGGGTAACCGCAGCCTATCGCCGCCACGCCTCCCCGGTGCGGCGGCCCGCCGGATCGTAGAAGCGGGTCGTGTCACCCCGGGTCTCCGCCCGGCCTGTGGCGCGGCCCGCGCTGTCATAGAACCGCGTCGTTCCATCCCGCGTTTCGGCGCGCCCGGTGCTGCGCCCGGCGCTGTCGTAGAATCGCGTGGTCCCGCCGCTGGTGTCCTGCCGCCCGGTCAGGCGGCCGGCGGAATCATAGGTCCGCACCGTCCCGCGGTCCTGCGCCACCGCCGGGGCGGCGCCCAGCAGCAGCCCCAGCAGCAGGAACCCGAACCCCCTCACCCGTCGGCGCGCGGCACCCAGGGCAAGCGGGCGATCTCGATCCCCTCCTCCTGCAGCGCCTCCGTATCGGCGTCGGACGCCTCCCCATAGATGCCCCGGCGGTGGCTCTCGCCGCGGTGCATTTTCCGCGCCTCCTCGGCAAAGCCGGGGCCGACATAGTCGCAATTCTTCTCCACCTCGGCCCGCATGCGCTGGAGCAGCGCCACGACTTGTGCGGGTACCGGTCCGGCCGCGGCCTGACCATGGCCCGGCAGCGGCCCCGGCGGCACGACGGCAGGCGGTGGCGCTGGCGGAGGCGGCACCTCCTTCACCCGGGTGCGGCCTTTCTTCGGGATGGCCGGCGCCATCAGGCGCTTCGCCACCTCGGTGCCGCCACAGACCGGGCACTCGACGAAGCCGGCCTTCGCCTGGGCCTCGAAGCCGGCGCTGTCCTTGAACCAGCCGTCGAATTCATGTCCGGCACTGCAACGCAGATCGTAATGGATCATCCCAGGCTTTCCCCGTCCCGCGGCAGGGCCGGGGCACGAACCCCCATTATAGGGCGGCACTCCGCCATGGGGAGTGCCAACCCCTTGCCGGGGCGTAAAGGCATCCGGCGCGCTCAGGCCGCCAGCAGCGCGTCCAGCTTGCCGGCGCGCTCCAGCGCCGCCAGATCGTCCGACCCGCCGATGGCGGTGCCGTCGATGAAGATCTGCGGCACCGTGGTGCGGCCACCGGACCGCGCGATCGCGTCCTTGCGGGCCTGCGAGCCATGCGGCGCGTCCAGTTCCTCGAAGGCGACGCCCTTCTTGCCGAGCAGCGCCTTGGCGCGGTCGCAATAGGGGCAGAACAGGGTGGTGTAGATTTCGACCTTGGGCATACCCCCCAGTTTGGAGCGGCACGCGCCCCGGTCAAGCTCCCGTCACTGCACCGCGAGCAGCAGGGTAATGATCGGGCTCGCCAGCAGGAAGGCGATCACCAGCATGGTCAGCAACCGGGAGGGTGGGTCCTCTGCCCCCGCGCCGATGCGCCGGCGGCGGTCCGGCAGATCGAAGGGTGAGCCACAACTAGGCCCGGCGCCCGTCGGGGGGTGGGCGGATTGCGCGGTGCGGGACATGCTGCCTCCTGCTGCCTGTCGGTCGCTCGAAGGGTCGCGCGGCATGATGAAGCCTCGGTTAGCGCGGAACTCCGCGCCGAAGCATGCACCGCCTGATGTATGACTGGACTATGGATCTCGCGTAACACGCGCACCCATCGATACCCATGACAGCCTTCAGCCGGCCGCCTCCAGCCGCGGGTCCGGAACCCGCGCCGCCGCCAGCACGTCCACCGCCGCCGCCCCGGCCGCCAGCAGCGCCCGGGCGCAGGCATCCGCGGTGGCGCCCGAGGTCATGACATCGTCCACCAGCAACACCCGCCGGCCGGCGATGCGCACCGCGCCGCGCGCGGGCACGGCGAAGGCGTCCGCCAACAGCGCCGCCCGGGCCGCCGCGCCGAGATCGCCGAGCGGCGGCGTCGGCCGCCGGCGGCGCAGCAGGTCCGGCACATGCGGCAGCCCGGCCTGGCGGGCCAGCCGGCCGCTCAGCAACGCCGCCTGATTGTAGCGCCGGGCGATCAGCCGCCGCCAATGCAGCGGCACAGGCGCCACGATCTCCGCCCGCGCCAGCAGGGCGGCGCCGGCGCGCGCCATGTGGCGGGCCAGCGGCGTGGCGAACTCGGTGCGGTCGGCATGCTTGAAGGGCAGCACCAGGCGCTGCGAGCCGGCATCGTAGCGCAGCGCGGCACGCGCCGCGGCGAAGGCCGGCGGCCGGGCCTCGCAGCCCGGGCAGAGCGGGCCGGTGCCGGCATGCGGGAAGGGCACGCCGCAGCAGGCGCAATGCGGCGCCGTGACGAAGGACAGCATCCCGAAGCATGCGCCGCAGAGGCTGCCCTGGCCGTCCACCGCCGCGTCGCAGGTCAGGCAATGCGGCGGCAGCACCGCATCGAGCACGGCGATGCCGAGCCGCCGCAGCATCAGCCGCGCGCGCCGCCCCCTCCCCCGCGATGCGGGGAAGGGCCGAGTTGGGGGTGCCTAACCCTCCCCGAACCGCGCATCGCCATCGCGGGCCACTTCATGCACCAGGTCGATCTCCCAGGAGAGGTATTCGCGCATCGCCGCTTCCACGCCGTCGTTGCGGTCATAGGGGCGGAGATAGACATCGATGCATTCGGCATCCGTCGGGTCGCGGCGGTTCGCCTCGACCGGCAGCCCGGCCGCCTTCCAGGCCGCGAGCCCGCCGGCCAGCACCGCCACCGGGCCGAGACCGAGCGCCGCCAGCTCCGGCACCGCCAGCCGGGCGATCGCGTCGTCGGCCGCCACCACAACGATCCGCCGGTCGGGCACGAGGCGCGGCCGCAGCGCCGCCAACCGGGTCCGCACGCCCCAGAGCGCGCCGGGCGGACGGCCCTCGCGGAAGTCGAGCGAGCGGGTCAGCTGCACGACCTGCGCCGTGCCGGCGGTCAGCACCGCTGCCAATTCTTCGGGAGAGACGGAAGCCGGTGCGGGTGTCGCCGCCTCCGGGCAGTCGGGCTGCCAGGGGCCGGTCTCCAGCGGGCCGGTCAGCCCGTCTTCCAGGACGAAGACCTCCCAGCCGCCGAGCTGGCGCAGCCAGCCGCCGGTCATCCGGGCGCGGACGCCCGTATCGTCGACCAGCACGATCCGCGCACCGCGCACCGCCACCCAATTGTCACTGCCCTGCACGAGCTGCCCGCCTGGTGCCATGCGGCTGCCAGGGAGGTGGCCGGCCAGGTATTCCTCCGGGTCGCGCACGTCGAGCACATGCGTGGTCCGCGCCCCGTCGGCCAGCAACCCGGCCAGACCGGCGCGGTCGATGGTCTTCACCCCCCAGCGCCCGGCGAAGGCCGTGGCGCGGTCCAGCGCCGTCGCCAGGCTGGCGGGCGTGCCGCGCGGGAAGCTGGCGGTCTTGCCGCGGTCGCAGGAAAAACCGGCCAGCTCCCAGCCCATGGTGCCGTTGCGCAACGCGACGATCTTGTTCGGCACGCCGGCGCTGCGCAGGCTCTCGGCCCCCATGATGGACCGCGTGCGGCCGGCGCAATTCACCACGATGGTGGTGTCCGGGGACGGCACCATGTCGCCGATGCGGTAGACCAGCTCGCCGCCCGGCACGTCGATGGCGCCGGGGATGGACATGCGGTGGAACTCGTCCATCGGCCGGCTGTCGAGCACGACCATGTCCTGCCCGGCCTCCATCATCGCCCGCAGCTCGCCGGGATCGACGGACGGCGTGTGATACTGGTGCTCCACCCATTCGCCGAAGGCCTTCGACGGCACGTTGACGCCGGAGAACAGCACGTAGCACGCGGCCGCCCAGGCCGGCGTCCCGCCGTCCAGCACCGCGACATCGGTGCAGTCGATGCCGGCCAGATAGGCGGCGAGGCGTTCCGCCAGCCCACCCTCCCCGCCATCGACGCAGCAGATCCGAACGCCCGGGCGCGGCAGGATGGCGCGCGCCCGCAGCTCGGCGCGGGACAGCGCGCAGGGGTTGGCCCAGAAGAGGTGCGATTTGCCGAACTCGCCATCCTCCCGCGCATCGAGGATGGCCAATTCCTGCCCATCCCCGATCCAGGCCTTCAGCGTCGCCGCATCGATCCGCCGCATGGCGTCTTCCTTCCCGTTCCTCCCCGGGGTTCTACTATTTCAGGCAGCTGAGCAACA
>JBMOJU010000126.1:0-12992 GCA_049315625.1 Paracraurococcus sp. | reverse complement strand
CGACACCGTCACCCTGATGGGCCAGGTGATGCGCGGCGGGACGCCCCAGGACTAGCGCCGGCGCAGCCAGCCCGTCACGCGCTCCAGCGCCCGGTCCAGCGTAGCTTCCTGCTGGGCGAAGCAGAGCCGGAAATGCCCCTCCCCGCCCGGGCCGAAGGCCGAGCCCGGGGCCAGGCCGACCTTGGCGCCGCGGCTCATCCGCTTCGCCTCGGCCAGGCTGTCGGTCAGCCCCTCCACCCGGAAGAAGCTGTACATGCCGCCCGAGGCGACCGGCGCGGTGACGCCCGGCACCATGTTCAGCGCCGCCGCGGTCTTGTCGCGTAGCCGGCGGTACAGCGCCGCCACCTCCAGGATGAAGTCGTCGCCCTGATCGAGCGCCGCGATGCCGGCGCGCTGCACGAAGACGGGGGCGCAGGAGGTGTTGTACTCGACCAGCTTGGCGACCGAATCGGTCAGCGTCGGCGGCACCACCAGCCAGCCCAGGCGCCACCCCGTCATCGCCCAGGATTTGGAGAAGCTGTTGACCGCGATGACGCGATCCTCGGGCGTGGCGATGTCGAGGAAGGAGGGCGCGCGCGGGCCTTCGTAGTAGAGGCGTTCGTAGACCTCGTCGGCCAGTATCCAGGTGCCGGTGCGGCGGCAATGCTCCAGCACGGCGCGCTGCTCCTCCGCCGTGAAGGCGAAGCCGGTCGGGTTGCCGGGGGAGTTCAGCATCACCAGCCGCGTGTCCGGCGTGATCGCCGCCAGCAGCCGGTCCAGATCCACCCGCCACAGACCCTGCGCCAGATGCAGCGGCACGGTTTCCACCGGCGCCGAGAGGACCAGCGGGATGGCGCCGATGTTCGGCCAATGCGGCGCCAGGGTCACCACCTTGTCGCCCGGGTCCAGCACCGTCTGGCAGGCCAGCATGATGGCGTTGACGCCCGCGCTGGTGGCGCAGACGCGGTCCATCGTCACCTGACGGCCGTTGCGCGTCTGGTAGCGCGCGATGGCGTCGCGCAGCGGATCGATGCCGAGGTTGGAGGAATAGAAGGTCTCCCCCGCCGCCAGCGAGTCCGCCGCCGCCTGCTTGATGAAGTCGGGCGTCGGGATGTCCGGCTCCCCGACCCAGAGCGGGATGAGGTCGGGGATGTCCGCGCCGTCATTGTAGACTTCGCGGATCTTCGAGCTTTCGAGCGCGGCGACGGCGGCCCGGGGCAATGGCAAGGTCATTAGCGCCCTGTAAAGGTCGGCTTGCGCTTTTCCAACATCGCGCCGACGGCTTCCTTGTGGTCCTCCGTGCTGTGGGCCAGCGCCTGGAAGGCGGCCGACATCTCCAGCAGCGTCGAAAGCCGCGTGTGCTGGCCTTCGCGCAGCAGCCGCTTGGTCATCCGCACCATCTCCGGCGGGTTGGCGGCGATGCGGCCAGCCAGGGCGCGCGCGGCGTCCATCAACGCCTCATGCGGCACCACGCGCGACACCAGCCGCACCTCCTTCGCCTCCTGCGCGTTCAGCAGGTCGCCGGTGAAGCTCATCTCGCAGGCGACGGACATGCCGACCACGCGCGGCAGCAGCCAGGCGCCGCCATCGCCGGGGACGATGCCGACCTTGACGAAGCTTTCGGCGAAGGCCGCTTTCTCGGAGGCGATGCGCATGTCGCACATGCAGGCGACGTCGAGGCCGAGGCCGATCGCCGGCCCGTTCACCGCGGCGATGGTCGGCGCGTCGCAATCGTACAGCGCATTCGCCATGGCCTGGACGCCGCGGCGGTAATTCTCCCGCAGATCGGCATGGCTGCCCTCGATGATGCCCTTACGGTCGCGCATCGCCTTGAGGTCGCCGCCGGCGCAGAAGGCGCTGCCGGCGCCGGTCAGGATGACGGCGCGCACGGACCGGTCGCGGTTCACCCGGTGGACGGCGGCCACCACCGCATCGCAATCGGCGAAGGTGGAAATCGCGTTGCGCCGGTCGGGCGCGTTCAGGGTGAGCGTGACGACGTGCCCATCCTGCTCGTAGCTGACATAGTCGGACATTATTATGCGTTTCCCCTGTTCAGCGGGCCGTCAGGTCGGCCCAGAGCGCGTCGCCGCCGCGGGCCAGCGCGGCCTGGCCGATGCGCGTCGCCCAGACCCGTTCCGCGCCGCAGCCGTCGCGCCATTCCCACATGCGCCGGGTAAACAGGTGCAGCGGATGGTCGTCGGTGAAGCCGATGGCGGCATGGACCTGGTGAACGATGTCGGCGCCGGTGCCGGCGGCTTCGCCCGCCACGACCTTGGCCGAGGCGATCTCGAACTCGGCGCCGGCCAGGCCGCGGCGATCCGCGGCGCGGCCGGCATTGGCGACGGCGACGCCGGCCGCCGCCACCTCGCCGGCGCAGCGCGCCAGCAATTGCTGCACCGCCTGGAAGCCGCCGATCGGCCGGCCGAACTGCTTCCGGGTGTTGGCGTAGTCCACCGTCATGTCCAGCACCGCTTCCAGGGCGCCGGCGATGCGCGCCGCGTTCAGCAGCGCGCCGGCCAGCAGCGCGGCGTCCGGGCCGAAGGCGTCGGGCAGCCGGCCTTCCTCGGACGGCACGCCGGGCGCGGCCAGATCGGCCGGTTCGCGGCTATAGGGCGCCTTCCCCTGGCGCGTCGCCGGGCCCGGCTGCAGCAGCACCGTGCCACCGGAAACCATCACCACCGCCGCGGCCTGCCGGCCCCAGGCGATCGGCGCCGTGCCAACCGAAAGGCCCAACAGCCCGGCGCGCGGCGCGATGCCGCCGGCCGCCAGCAGCGCCGCGGCGACCATGCTCTCGCCCAGCGGGATCGGCGCGGCATGCCTTCCCAGCACCTGCCACACCGCCACCGCATCGCCCCAGCCGAGGCCGGCACCACCCAGCGCTTCCGGCGCCAGCGCGGTCGGCAGGCCGAGCGCCTCGGCCTCCGCCCAGAGCCCGGCGGGGAATTCGCCGCGTTCATTGGCGCGGAGCAGATCGGGGCCGGCCTGGTCGGCCAGCAGGCGCTCCACCTGCTCCAGCAGGATCGTGCGAAGATCGTCGGACATCAGCGCAGCCCCAGCTGGCGGGCGATGATGCCGCGCAGGATTTCACGGGTGCCGCCGCGCAAGGAATAGCTGCGGGCGACCATGGTCATGATGCGCTGCATCTCCTGCACCTCCGGCGGCGTGCGGGCGGGGTCGAACAGCTTTCGCAGGGTCTCGGGCAGCGCCTGCTCGTAGTCGTTGCCGACATCCTTCACCAGCGCGGCCTCGCGCGCCGGGGTCTTGCCGTCCTGCAGCATGCCCGCCACCGCCAGCGACATCTGCCGTAGTGTCCCGGCGCGTGCCAATAGGCGGCCTACGGTCTCGGCCGCGGCGGGTTCGGCGCGCAGATCGTCCAGCGCCGCGGTCAGCAGCGGGAGGGAGGAGAGGTAGCGTTCCGGCCCGGCGCGCTCGAAGGCCAGCTCGGCCGTCGCCTGCTCCCAACCATGGCCCTCCGCCCCGACCAGCAGGCTGTCGGGGACGAAGACGTCGTCGAAGGTGATCTCGTTGAAGCCTTCCTCGCCCACCAGGTCGAGGATCGGCCGGATGGTGATGCCGCTGCTGCGGCAATCCACCAGGAACTGGCTCAGCCCCTGGTGCCGCGCCTTGGGGTCCGGCGCCGGGGCGGTGCGCAGCAGGGCGATCATGAAGTCGCAGCGATGCGCGTTGGTGGTCCAGACCTTGCGGCCGTTGATCTTCCAGCCACCCGGCACCTTCTCGGCCTTGGTGCGCAGGCTGGCGAGGTCGGAGCCGCTGTCGGGCTCCGACAGGCCGATGGCAAAAGCGAGCTCGCCGCGGATGATGCGGGGCAGGAATTCGCGCCGCTGCTCCTCCGTCCCCAGGCGCAGGATCAGCGGGCCGGATTGCCTGTCACCGATCCAGTGCGCGCCGACCGGGGCACCGACCGCCAGCATCTCCTCCAGCACCACATAGCGTTCGAGCGCCGTGCGCTCGCCGCCGCCATAGGCCGCCGGCCAGGTCATGCCGATCCAGCCACGCTTGCCGACCTCCCGCGAGAAATCGCGGTCGAAGCCCATCCAGGAATAGCCGCGGACCATGGGGCCCCAGTCGCGGCCCTGTTCGGCCAGGAAGGCGCGGAGCTCGCCGCGCAGCGCCTCGGCTTCCGGCGGAGTGTCCCGCAGATCGAACCGCAAGCCGGCCATGGCTTTCCTCCTGCCCGTTTGGCCCCTTTCCTCGCCCATTCCGCGCCGCCGCGCCACCCCCCTCGACAGCGCCGTCGGGGGCGGGTTTCCTCCCCGGGACGCGAGGGACACGACCATGGACAAGTTCGGAATCGGCCAGCCGGTGCGCCGCAAGGAGGATGTCCGGCTGCTGACCGGCCGCGGCACCTATACGGATGACGTCAACCGGCCCGGCCAGGCGCAGGCCTATGTGCTGCGGTCGCCGCACGCGCATGCCCGCATCCTGTCGATCGGCGTGGCGGCGGCGCAGGCGGCGCCGGGCGTGGTGGCGGTGCTGACCGGGCATGACGCCGCCGCCGACGGCATCGGCCAGTTCCCCGTGATGGTCGACGTTCCCGGCAAGGGCGGCACCAGGCTGTTCCCCACGCCGCGCGCCATCCTGCAGACGGAAAAGGTCCGCTTCGTCGGCGACCCCGTCGCGCTGGTGATCGCCGAGACGCGGAGCCAGGCGCAGGACGCCGCCGAGCTGATCGAGGTCGAATACGACATCCTGCCGAGCGTCACCGACACCGGCGGCGCGCTGGCGCCGGACGCGCCCATCATCTGGGAGGCGAACGGCAGCAACCTCTGCGTGCTGTGGGACAGCGGGCGGGAAAAGGAGGCCGATGAAGGCTTCGCCCGGGCCGCCCGCACCGTCTCGCTCGAACTCGTCAACAACCGCCTGGTCGGCAACCCGATGGAGCCGCGCGTCGCCCTCGGCGAATACGACCCGGCGACGGAGAGCTACACGCTGCACTCGCCGACCCAGGGCGTGATCCGCGTGCAGGATGGCCTGGCGCGGCTGATCCTGAAGGTGCCGAAGGAGAAGCTGCGCGTCATCTCCCCCGATGTCGGCGGCGGTTTCGGCCTGCGCGGCAAGATCTTCCCGGAATCCGGCATGGTGCTGTGGGCGGCGAAGCGCCTCGGCCGGCCAATCAAGTGGATCAGCGGCCGGACCGAGACCTTCCAGTGCGACCCGCATGGCCGCGACCACGTCACGCGCGCCGAGATGGCCTTCGACGCCAACGGGAAGACGCTGGCGGTCCGCATCCGCACCATGGCGGCGATGGGCGCCTACCTGCAGGATTTCGGCCCGCGCGTGCCGACGGTGGCCGGCGGCCGCATCATGGGGACGGTCTACGACATCCAGGCGCTGAACGCGCAGGTGCAGTGCGTCTTCACCAACACCACGCCGACCGATGCGTACCGCGGCGCCGGCCGGCCCGAGCAGGCCTATGTGCTGGAACGGCTGTACGACCTCGGCGCCGCCGAATTCGGCATCGGCCGCGATGAGATCCGCCGACGCAACTACATCCGGCCGGAGCAGATCCCCTACACCAACGTCGTCGGCAACGCGATCGACAGCGGGTTGTTCGCCGAGACCCAGGGCAAGGCCATGGCGCTGGCCGATTGGGAAGGCTTCCCGGCCCGGCGGGCGGAGGCGACGGCGCGCGGCAAGCGCCGCGGCATCGGCCTCGGCTACTTCATCGAGGCCTCCGGCGGCCAGCCCAGCGAATGGGCCCGCGTGCGCTTCGACCCGGACGGCAGCGTCGCCGTCACCGTCGGCACCTTCAGCCATGGCCAGGGGCATGAGACCGCCTATGCGCAGATCCTGCACCAGAAGCTCGGCGTCGATTTCGACGCGGTGCGGCTGATCCAGGGCGACACCGACGTGGTGGAGAAGGGCAACGGCACCGGCGGCTCGCGCTCCTCGCAGATGGGCGGCGTCGCCATCGCCCGGGCCTCGGAGCTCGTCATCGCCAAGGGGCGGCGGCTGGCGGCGCATCTGCTGGAAGCCGGCGTGGACGACGTGGAATTCGACGCCGGCCGCTTCCGCGTCGCCGGCACCGACCTCAGCACCGGCTGGCAGCAGGTGATCGAGCTGGCGCAGGCGCCGCCCGCGGGCGAGGCGCCGGGGCTGGACGAGCAATTGCTCTACACCCGCAGCACCGAGTGCAATTTCCCCAATGGCTGCCATGTGGCGGAGGTGGAGATCGATGCGGAGACCGGCCGGGTCGAGATCGTCCGCTACGCCGCGGTGGACGATGTCGGCAACGTCATCAACCCCATGCTGGTGCACGGCCAGAGCCATGGCGGCATCATGTCCGGCATCGGCCAGGCGCTGCTGGAGCACGCCGTGTATGACAAGGAAAGCGGCCAGTTCCTGACCGCCACCTTCCAGGATTACTGCATGCCGCGCGCCAGCGACGCGCCGCATTTCGACCTCGATTTCAACATCGTACCCTGTCCGAACAACGATCTCGGCGTGAAGGGCGCGGGCGAAGGCGGCGCCTGCGGTGCGCCGCCGGCGATCGTCTCGGCGATCTGCGATGCGCTGGGCGTCGCGCATATCGACATGCCCGTGACGCCGGAGAAAATCTGGCGCGTGCTGGCGGCATGACACAGCACTTCATCCCGGCCGCCTTCATCCGTGGCGGTTCCTCCAAGGGCGTGTTCTTCCATGCGAAGGACCTGCCGGCCGACCGCGCGGCGATCGACCCGATCCTGCTCGGCGTGCTCGGCAGCCCGGACCCGAATGGAAGGCAGCTCGACGGCATGGGCGGCGGCCTCTCGTCCCTGTCGAAAGGCGTCATCATCGGCCCGCCGACGCATCCCGAGGCCGATGTGGACTACACCTTCGCCCAGGTCTCGGTGGACAGGCCGGTCGTCGACTGGAAGGGCAATTGCGGCAACCTGTCTTCCGCCGTCGGCCCCTTCGCGGTGGATGAAGGCCTGGTGCGCGCCGCAGAGGGGGAGGCGCTGGTGCGCATCCACCAGATCAACACGCGCAAGATCATCCATGCCCGCTTCCCCGTCCGCGACGGCCGCGCCGAGATCCGCGGCGACTTCGCCATCGCCGGCGTCGCCGGCACCGGCGCGCGCATCCGGCTGGATTTCCTCTCCCCCGGCGGCTCGCAATGCGCCGCCCTGCTGCCGACCGGCAACGCGGTGGACGCACTGGACATCCCCGGCTTCGGTGCGCTGCGCGCCAGCCTGGTCGATGCCGCCAACCCGGCCGTCTTTATCGCGGCCAGCGACCTCGGCCTGACCGGCGCCGAAAGCCCGGACGCGATCGAGGCGCGCGCCGACCTCATGGCGCTGCTCGATCGCATCCGCCGCATCGCCGGGGTCGCCATGGGCCTGGCCGCGACGGAGGATGCCGTCAGCCTGGCCAATCCGCGCGTCGCGCTGGTCGCCGGGCCGGCCGCGGCACGCACCTTGGACGGCACCGTGCTGGACCCGGCCGGGCACGACGTGACCATCCGCATGCTGTCGATGGAACGGCCGCACCGCGCGGTGCCGATGACCGGCGCGCTGTGCCTCGCCGTCGCCTGCCGTATCGAGGGCAGCATCCCGCACGCGCTGGCGACGAAGGGCGCACGGCCGGAGGAGATCCGCGTCGCGCATCCTTCCGGCATGCTCACCGTGGGCGCCGAGGTGCGGCAGGACAATTCCGGCTGGCACGCCGACAGCGCGGTGGTGTTCCGCACCCAGCGTCGGCTGATGCAAGGCGCGGTCGCGATCCCCACCTGACCGCGAAAGGAGAACGCCGATGAGCGACAGCTACATGCGCGAACAGGCGGAGGCGCTGGCGCAGCACCTCCGGCTCAACGACGGCAAGTCGGGTTATGTGGAGGCCACCGCCGATGGCTTCCAGGTCTATGTCCGGCGGAAATGGCCCGGCAAGCAGCTCGCCACCTGGGACGGGCTGCCGATCGAATGGCATGAGAATGTCGGCTCGCACAAGGCGGCGAACCGGTAAGCGCGCTGGGCGGGCGCGAGCGCCCGTCCGCGATCACACCGAGAAGTACTTCGCCTTCGGATGGTGCAGCACGATCGCGCTGGTCGACTGCTCCGGGTGCAGCTGCCACTCGTCGCTGATGCTCACGCCGATGCGCTCAGCACCCAGCAGCTTCAGCAGCGGCACCTGGTCCTCCAGCTTCGGGCAGGCGGGGTAGCCGAAGCTGTAGCGGCCGCCGCGGTAGCCCTGGCTCAGCATCTTGTCCATGTCGCGGTCATCCTCCCCGGCGAAGCCGAGCTCGGAGCGGATGCGCTTGTGGACGTATTCCGCCATTGCCTCGGCCATCTCCACCGACAGGCCGTGCAAATACAGGTAATCCTGGTAGCGGTTGTCCTCGAACCAGTCGCGCGCCAGGTCGGACGCCTTCTGCCCGACGGTCACCACCTGCAACCCGATGACGTCGCGGGAGGCCGGGCCGTCGCCGATGTCGCGGATGAAGTCGGCGATGCACTCGCCATCCTGCTTCGGCTGCCGCGGCAGGGTGAAGCGGCAGGCCTCGGTCTCGCCATCCTGCTCGAACAGCACCAGATCGTCGCCCTGGCCGGCGCATTTCCAATAGCCGTAGATCGCCTGCGGCCGCAGGATGTTCTGCTCCTCCGTCAGCGTCAGCATGCGCTTCAGCACCGGGCGCAGCTCCTGCTTCGCCCAGCCGAGGAAATCGTCCAGGCTGCGACCCTGCTTCCGGAAGCCCCACTGGAATTGATAGAGGCTGCGCTCGTTGATGAAGGGCACCACGGCCTTGGGCGCGGATTCCAGCACGCGGGCACCCCAGAAGGGCGGGTCGGGGATCGGCTCGCCGGCGGTCACGCGGCGGCGGCGTTCCTGGGCATACTTGACATCGACCGGGGCGAAGCCGCGCGGGTCGGCGGTGCCGAGCGTGCGGCTCTCGTTGCGCGCCTTGCCGACGCGCTTCGTCTGGATCGCGGCCAGGTAGTCGTCGAAGCCGTTGCCGGTGACCTTGTCCATCAGATGGAGGCCATCGAAGGCATCGCGCGCATAGGCGACGCGGCCCGTCGTCTCGCCGCCGGCATAGGCACGGACGCAGTCGTCCTCCACGTAGTTGCGGGTCAGCGCGGCGCCGCCCAGCAGCACCGGGACGTCGAGCCCGATGCGCGCCATCTCCTCCAGGTTCTCGCGCATCACCACGGTGGATTTCACCAGCAGGCCGCTCATGCCGATGGCATGTGCCCGGTGCGTCTTCACCGCCGCGACCATGTCGGCCAGCGGCACCTTGATGCCCAGGTTGACCACGCGGTAGCCGTTGTTGGTCAGGATGATGTCGACCAGGTTCTTGCCGATGTCGTGCACATCGCCCTTCACCGTGGCGAGGACGATGGTGCCCTTCTCCTGCCCCTCGACCTTCTCCATGAAGGGTTCCAGGTAGGCGACGGCGGCCTTCATCGTCTCCGCACTCTGGAGCACGAAGGGCAGCTGCATCTTGCCGGCGCCGAACAGCTCACCCACCACCTTCATGCCGTCCAGCAGCACGTCGTTGATGATCGACAGCGGCGCGATGCCGGCATCGAGCGCGTCCTGCAATTCCTCGGTCAGCCCCTTGCGGTCGCCATCGACGATGCGGTCCTTCAGCCGGCCTTCCACGGTTTCCGCGCGGGCCTTCTTGACGCTGTCCGCAGCCTTCCGGCCGGAGAAGATCTCCAGCACCTTCTGCAGCGGATCGTAGCCCTCCGAACGGCGGTCGAAGATCAGATCCTCCACCACCTGCACCTCCTCGGGCGGGATCAGGTGCAGCGGCTTGATCTTGGAGACATGCACGATGGCGCCGGTCATGCCGGCCTTCACCGCGTGGTCGAGGAAGACGCTGTTCAGCACGTGCCGGGCCGCGGGGTTCAACCCGAAGCTGATGTTGGACAGGCCGAGGATGATCTGGATGTCGGGGAACTCGTCCCGGATCATCTTTATGCCTTCCAGCGTCCACTGGCCGAGCTTGCGGTCATCCTCGTTGCCGGTGGCGATGGTGAAGGTCAGCGGGTCGATCAGCAGGTCGGACTGCGCGAGGCCGTGCTTGTTGCAGGCGAAATCGACCAGCCGGCGGGCGATGCGCAGCTTGTCCTCCGCGGTCTTCGCCATGCCAACTTCGTCGATGGTCAAGGCGATGACGCAGGCGCCGAATTTCTTCGCCAGGATCAGACGGTCCTCGGCCGCCTTCTCGCCATCCTCGAAATTGATCGAGTTGATGATCGGCTTGCCGCCATGCAGCTTCAGCGCGGCCTCGATCACCGGCGTCTCGGTGCTGTCGATCACCAGCGGCGCGTTCACCGAGGAGGTGAAGCGGGTGACGATCTCGTTCATCTCGGCCATCTCGTCGCGGCCGACGAAGGCGGTGCAGATGTCGAGGCTGTTCGAGCCCTCGCCGACCTGCTCGCGGCCGATGGCGACGCAGCCATCCCAGTCATGCGCCGCCTGGCGCTCACGCCAGGCCTTGGAGCCATTGGCATTGCAGCGCTCCCCGATGGAGAAATAGGCGTTCTCCTGCCGCAGCGGCGTGGCGCCGTAGAGCGAGGCAACGGCGGGCACCCAGTGGAATTTCCGCGGAACCGGCGTGGGCCGATGCAGTGTCCCATTGGCACCATGCTTCCGCAGCATCGCATCCAGCGCCTGGATATGCGGCGTGGAGGTGCCGCAGCAGCCGCCGATCAGGTTGACGCCATCCTCGCGGACGAAACGCTCCATCCAGCTCGCCATCTCGGCCGCGCCGAGCGGGTAGTGGGTCTTGCCGTCGACCAATTCGGGGAGACCGGCATTGGGCTGCACGCTGATCAGCCCGGGCCAGTTCTGCGACAGGAAGCGGACGTGTTCCGCCATCTCCTGCGGCCCGGTCGCGCAATTCAGCCCGATCAACGGCACGTCGAGCGCATGCACCACGGTGGAGGCGGCATGGATGTCCGGCCCGACCAGCAGCGTCCCCGTCGTCTCGACGGTGACCTGCACGAAGATCGGGATGTTCTTTCCGGTCTGCTTCAGCGCCGCCTTCGCGGCATTCACCGCCGCCTTGATGAACAACGTGTCCTGGTTGGTCTCGGTCAGGATGGCGTCGACGCCGCCGGCGATCAGGCCCAGGCATTGCACCTCCAGCGCCGCCTGCAAGGCGTCGTAGCCGATATGCCCCAGGCTCGGCAGCTTGGTGCCGGGGCCGATATCGCCCACCACCCAGCGGTCGCGGCCATCGGCGAAGGTGTCGGCAGCTTCGCGCGCCAGCTCGCCGGAGGCCTTGCAGATCTCGAAGGCGCGGTCCTCCAGCTCGAACTCGCCGAGCGTGACCGGCGACCCGCCGAAGCTGTTGGTCAGCACCATGTCGGCGCCGGCCTCGTAGTAGCCGCGGTGGATTTCCCGCACCAGGTCGGGGCGGGAGAGGTTCAGCACGTCGGTGCAGTTCTCCTTGCCCCAGTAATCGCGGTCGATGTCGAGGGTCAGCGCCTGCACGCGGCTGCCCATCCCACCGTCGCAGAGCAGGACGCGGTTGCGGAGCGCTTCGAGCAGCGGGGGACGAGCCATGGGGAGGGTGCTTTCCGCGAAATCAGAAGGTCAGGGCAGGCACGGCGGCGACCGCGCCCGGCATGCGCCGCGCCGGCCAGAGCCGCACCGCGAGCGGGCCGCCGATCTCCACCGGCGGCAGGCCGGCGCAGCCGGCGGCGCCGAGCCAGCCGGCCATGCCGGCATCGTCGAAGCCGGGCCAGCGATGGGCGTGGTGTTCCAGCAGGTCGCCACGGTCATGCGCCGCGAGGTCGACCACCAGCAGCAGGCCGTCAGGCCGCAGCACGCGCGCCGCCTCGGCCAGCGCCGCGGCCGGGTCCTCGGCGTAGTGCAGCACCATCTGAAGCGCGACGACGTCGAAGCCGGCATCGGGCAGCGGCAGGCGGTACATGTCGGCCTGGCGCACCGCGCAATGGCCGCCGAGGCCGCGCTCCGCCAGCCGGGCGCGGGCCAGCGCCAGCATGTCGCGGCTGGCATCGACACCGAGCGCCGCATCCGCCCGGCCGGCAAGCAGTTCGAGCAGCCGGCCGGTGCCGGTGCCGATATCCAGCACGCGGCCGGCCTTCGCCGGCAGGGCCGCCAGGAGCGCCGCCTCGATCGGCTCGGCCGGCAGGCCGAGCGCGCGCATCTCGTCCCAATCGGCGCCATGCCGACGGAAGCTGTCGGAGGCGGCGCGGGCGCGCTCGGCCGCCAGCCGCGCCGCCTGGCGGCGATCGGCGGCGAGGATCTGGTCTTCCTCGGGCAGGCGGGCGAGAAGCTGGTGCACCAGGCCGGCGCTGCCGGGAACCTGGAAATAGGCGTTGGCGCCTTCCGGCACGCGTTCGAGCAGCCCGGCCTCGACCAGCAGCTTCAGGTGGCGGGACAGGCGCGGCTGGGACTGGCCGAGGACCTCGCACAGGTCGGTCACGCAGAAGGCGCCGCGGGCGCAGAGGGCCAGCAGGCGAAGCCGGGTCGGCTCGGCGGCGGCGCGCAGCTGGGCCAGGAATTTATCCATGGCGCTGGTAATGACATAAAGATATCCTTATGTCCAGCATCCTTTCAGGAGAGTGAACGCGTGGCCTGGTCCCTCGATGCCCGGATCCCGCTGCTGGTGACGGAGAGCGAGGCGGCGCTGGCGGCGGCGCTGGCGAGCGGGCCCAAGGCCGCCGTGCTGGCCGAGGCGCCGCCGCCGCCCCTGCCCGCGGGCGCGGTGGCGCTGGCGGGGTTCGACGCGTTCATGCCGCATGCCGTCGCATGCACCTGCTGCGGCGGGCGATCCGCCGCGGCGGCGGCGCTGGACCGGCTGTTCCAGGCGCGGGTGCGCGGCCAGTGCCCGTGGTTCGACCGGGTGGTGGCGCTGGCCGAAACGCCCGAGGCCCGCGCGATGGTCGAGGCCGCGCTGCGCGACGACGCGGTGACGGCGGCGCGCTTCAGGCTTTGAGGCGCGCCGCATGCCAGCGCAGATGGTCCTCCACGACGCTGGCGATGAAGAAGTAGGAGTGGTCGTAGCCCGCCTGCCGCCGCAGGGTCAGCGGGATGCC
>JBMOJU010000520.1:0-2906 GCA_049315625.1 Paracraurococcus sp. | reverse complement strand
GGATTCGAACCTACGACCCGCTGATTAAGAGTCAGCTGCTCTACCAACTGAGCTAGGCGCCCATCGGCTATCGCCGGGAGGCGCCTTTTAGCGTCCGCCGACACTTTGTCCACCCCCTATTTTCCGCGCGCCCGCAACGACCTGCGCGGCCGCGCCGTGGCGTGCTACGCCATGGCCGCACCACAGGCGGGCGATGACGGCGAGATGAACGCGATCCCGGGCTTTTCCGACCTCAGCTTCCCGCAGCAGACGCGCGAGGGCCTGGCTGAAACCTACGCCGCGATCGGCACGCGGCTCGATGCCGGCGACGTCGCCGGTGCGCTCGCCACCTGGGACCGCCACCGGCGGGAGCACGACAGCTGGTCCGCGCTGGTGCATCTGCGCTTTTCCCAGGACACCACCGATGCGGCGGCGAAGGCGGCGCGGGAATATGCCGATGCGCTCGCGCCGGTGGAGACCGCGCATGCGACCGCACTGAAGCGCCGGCTGCTCGCCTGGCCGGACCGCGCCGCGGTGGATGCCGCCGCGGGGGGCTTCGCGTTGCGGCTGTGGGAGATGGACATCACCACCTTCGAGCCGGCGATCGCCGACGACCTGGAAGCGGAATCCCGGCTCGGCGCGCGCTACACGGAAATCCTCGCCGCGGCGACGCTGGAGATCGGCGGGCAGGTGGTGAACCTCGCCGGCCTCGCGCCTTTTGCCGAGGATCCGGACCGCGCCGTGCGGCACCAGGCGGAGGCGCTGCGCTGGAGCTTCTTCGCCACGCATGGCGCAGAGCTGGACAGCATCTACGACGCGCTGGTGCGGCTGCGGCACGGCATGGCGCGCAAGCTGGGCTTCGAGGATTACATCCCGCTCGGCTACCGCAACATGCGCCGCACCGACTACGACGCCGCCGACGTCGCCCGCTACCGGGACGAGGTGGCGGCGCATGTGGTGCCGCTGGTGGCGAAGCTGCTGGAACGGCGGCGCGAGTCGCAGGGCTGGGACCGGCTGCGCTTCTGGGACGAGGCGCTGGTCGACCCGGCGGGCAACCCCAAGCCGGTCGGCGACCACGATACGCTCTGCGCCCAGGCGGGGGTGATGTTCGACCGGATGGACCCCCGGCTCGGCAGCTTCTGGCGGGTGATGGAGGAAGGCGGCTTCACCGATCTGAAGAATCGGCCGGGCAAGTCGGGGGGTGGCTTCTGCACCAGCTTCCCGAGTGTCGGCGTGCCCTTCATCTTCGCCAACTTCAACGGCACGCACCACGATATCGGCGTTTTCACGCATGAGATGGGGCACGCGTTCCAGAACTGGGAAAGCCGCTTCCAGCCCGGCTTGGACTATCTGTGGCCGACCATGGAGGCGGCCGAGATCCATTCCATGGGCCTGGAGTTCCTCACCCACCCGCATATGGGCCTGCTGGTGGGGGAGGATGCGGCGGAACGCTTCCGCCGCATGCACCTGGAGACCTCGCTGGCCTTCCTGCCCTATGGCGTCTGCGTCGACCACTTCCAGCACGAGGTCTACGCCAACCCGGAGGCGACGCCGGCCGAGCGGCACGCGATCTGGCAGCGGCTGGAACGCCGCTACATGCCCTGGACCGATTACGGCGACCTGGACTACCCGGCCAAGGGCGGCCGCTGGCAGGCCAAGGCGCATATCTACCGCTCGCCCTTCTACTATATCGACTACACGCTGGCGCTGTGCTGCGCCTTGCAGTTCTGGGTGCGGGCGCGGCGCAACCCGGCGGAGGCGCTGGAGGCCTATGTCGCGCTGTGCGGACGCGGCGGCTCGGCGCCCTTCACCGGGCTGGTGGAGTCGGCCGGGCTGGCCAGCCCCTTCAGCCCCGGCGTGCTGGCCGAGGTGGTGCGCGAGGCGGAGCGCGTGCTGCTGGGCTGAGGCGGGCACGAAACGCGGGTTTCGGACAAACCCCCGATCGGCGGCCGGCGGTCGCGACAACGCCCCGGCGCGGGTGGCTGCGCCGAGGCGGGGCCGCCATCCGGCCGCGTGCGGTCCGGCGTGGCTTCGGGGGTTTTCGGACAAACCCGCCGGGGGGCCGGCGCGGGGCTGCTGGCACGGGCGCGCGCCCGCTGGCGAGGCGGCGGGGCCGGTGCTGGGGTGGTGGGGGCGGTGCATGCGGGCCTCCGGAACCAAAGGGGCCGGCAGGCTATAAGGACTATAATCCTTTAATCAAGGAGAATATGCAAGATTTAGCGGTTTTTTCTCCTATCTCGGCGGCCTTCCGGGCGCCCGGGCGTGATCCGGCCCGGCCGCCGCCTCCGCCTCGCGCTCCTGCCGCAGCGCCTCGGCCCGGGCCAGGCGCGGGGCGCAGGCGGCGAACTCCACCGCCGAACAGGCGGGCCGGCCGCAGCTCAGGCACATCTCCATCGCATCCGGCACCGTGTCGACGATGTTGCGCCGGATGAAGCCACGCCACGCTGACAGGGCCATCGCCGCCTCCTGTGGGGTGGCGCGCCTGATCCTCGGCTCGGCACGCCGCCCCGGCTCGGTGTTGATCAAGACGAGTCACGCCTTGCGGATGCGCGGCAGGATCCCCGGCCCGGCGGCGGGCGGCCTTGCGGCGGATCAAGCGGCCGGATCACGCTCCGGCGATCCTGCGGCCGGCGACATTGCTTAACTAGAACAAGCTTGTCGCGCGCGATCGCGGCCTATAGCCTTCGCTGGCCATGCAGCAGCGCACCCATCGCCCCGCCGCGTCGCGCGATGCCGGGACCGGCCGCGCCGCCCACGCGGCCGCGCCGCGTCCGGGGATGGCGATCGCCGGGCCGGTCGGGCCGCAGCCATCCCCGGGCTATTTCGCCGCACGGCTGGGCGGCCTGCCGGTGACCAGCGCCGGCGATGCGACCGAGCGCGACGCGACAGACCGTGCGGCCGGGCGGCGGCCGGGCGCGCCGGCGCCG
>JBMOJU010000125.1:0-13065 GCA_049315625.1 Paracraurococcus sp. | reverse complement strand
CGAACAGGGCCAGGGGAACGGCGGATAGCAGCAGGGTCATCGAGGTGCCGAGCGAGCGGTTCAGCGTCTCGTTGATCGACTGGTCGACCAGCTGGCGCAGCGGCATCGTCTTGTACTTGCGCAGGTTCTCCCGCATCCGGTCGAACACCACCACCTTGTCGTTGGCCGAGAAGCCGATGACGGTGAGGATGGCGGCCACCGTGGTCAGGTTGAACTCGACGCCGAACAGCACCATGAACCCGACCGTCTTGGTGGTGTCGAGGATGAGCGTGATGATCGCCGCGATGGCGAATTGCCACTCGAAGCGGAACCAGATGTAGAGCAGCATCGCCAGCAGGCTGAGGCCGAGGGCGATCATGCCGCCGAGGAACAGCTCGTCCGAGACGCGGTTGCCGACCGCCTCCACCCGCAGGATGCGGGTGCCGGGCGCCACCTTCTCCACCGCGCCGCGCACCGCGTTCACCGCCGCCTGGGTCCCGGCCTCGCTGCCCTGTACCGGCAGGCGGACCAGCACCGCATCGGCGGCGCCGAATTCCTGCAACCCGACATCGCCGAGCCCGAGCCCGGCGACCGCGCTGCGCAGCGCGCCGAGATTGGCGGCCTCGGGCGTCCGCACCTCCATGGTGATGCCGCCCTTGAAGTCGATGCCCTTCTCCAGTCCCGGATAGAAGGCGCCGATGAGGGAGGCGGTCGACAGCAGGGCCGAGGTCAGCAGGCCGATCCGCGCCCCCTTCATGAAGGGAATCCTCGTCACGTCCGGCACCAGGCGGAACAGTGGCCGGGCCAGCCGGCCGAAGACGCCGCGGCCATCATCCTCGAGCACCGGGAGCACCGTCGGGCGCCTGGCCCGGTACCACCAGGACACCATGAGGCGCACGAGCGTCGTCGCCGTCCACATCTGCACCACCGTGCCGATGGCGACCGTCACCGCGAAGCCCTTCACCGTGCCGCTGCCGAAGGCATAGAGGCAGCCCATGGCGATCAGGTTCGTCAGGTTGGAATCCATGATGGTGCCGGAGGCCTTGGTGAAGCCCGCCTCCAGCGCGCTCAGCGCCGGCCGGCCATTCTTGTATTCCTCGCGGATGCGCTCGTTGATCAGGATATTGGCGTCGAGCGCGGTACCCAGCGTGAGGACGATGCCGGCGATGCCGGGCAGGGTCAGCGTCGCCTCCAGCAAGGACAGCGCCGCCAGCATCAGCATGATGTTGACCAGCAGCGCGACATTGGCGAACCAGCCGAACAGGCCGTAGGCGAAGCCCATATAGAGGAAGACGAACAGCGCACCAGCCGCCAGCGCCAGCACGCCGGCGCGGATCGCGTCCGCCCCCAGCTCCGGCCCGACCGTGCGTTCCTCCACCACCGTCAGCGGCGCCGGCAGGGCGCCGGCACGCAGCAGCACCGAAAGCTCGTTGGCCGATTTGGCGTTGAAGCTGCCGCTGATCTGGCCACGGCCGCCGGTGATCGCCTCCCGGATATTGGGGGCGGTGATCACCTTCTCATCCAGCACGATGGCGAAGGGCCGGCCGACATTGGCGCGGGTGACGTCGGCGAAGCGGCGGGTGCCGATGGAATCGAAGGTGAGATTCACCACCCATTCGCCGTTGCGGCCATCCTGCCCGGCGCGGGCATCGGTCAGGTTGGCGCCATCCACCTCAACCCGCCGGCGCACCGCGTAGCGCTCCGGCTGGCCGGTGCGGCTTTCGCCGGTCAGGAACATCACGCCGGGCGGTGGGGTGGTCGCGGTCGGGTTGGCGGTCTCGTCCAGCAGGTGGAAGGTCATGCGGGCGGTCTTGCCCAGCAGGTCCTTGATCCGGTTCGGGTCCTCGACCCCGGGCAGCTGCACCAGGATGCGGTTCTGCCCCTGCCGGGCGATCAGCGCCTCGGCCACGCCGGTCTCGTCGATGCGGCGGCGGACGATCTCGATGGATTGCTCCACCGCGCCGGTCGCCTTGGCCCGCAGCCCCACCTCGGTCAGCGTCGCGGTGACGGTGCCGTCAGCGGCGGCCACGACCTCGATATCCGGGGTGCTGGTGCCGATGCCGGTCGGGATCTGGTTGGCCAGCTCACGGAGCTGGGCGAGCGCGGTCGGCGCCTGCGCCGTGTCGCGCAGCCGGAAGGACATGCGGCGCTGCGCCGGCTCCGCCGCCAGGTTCACGTAGCCCACGTTCTGCTGCCGCAGCCGGGTCCGGGCGCCGTCGGCCAGGCCTTCCAGCCGTTCCTTCACCACCGCGTTCATGTCGACTTCGAGCAGCAGGTAGGACCCGCCGCGCAGGTCGAGCCCGAGCGAGAATTGCCTGGCCCAGGAGGGCAGGCTGGATTTGGGGAGGAAATTCGGGACGCAGACCAGCGCCCCGAGCAGGCAGACCGCGAGGATCGCGGCGGTCTTCCAGCGCGCGAAGAACATCATGGCGCGGTACGGCTCATGGAATTGGCTCACCCTTCGGGGCGGCGCCCCAGCAAATCGGCCGGGAATGTGACGACGGGGGGCCGGCGATGCAAGTCTGCGGGCCGGTGCGGGCACCGCGGGGCCCTCGCGGCATGCAACCCGGCCGCCCGCTCCGGCTTATGCCCGCGGATACGGAGGGCACGCCTTGGGCATCATCGGCACCATTGTCATCGGCTTCCTGGCGGGGCTCGTCGCCAGGTTCCTGCATCCCGGCCGCGACGCGGCGGGGTTCATCGTCACCACCCTGCTCGGCATCGTCGGCGCGATGGTGGCCAGCTATCTCGGCCAGGCGGTGGGCTGGTACCGCGCCGGGGAGGGCGCCGGCTTCCTCGGCGCCGTGGTCGGCGCGGTGATCGTGCTGGCGATCTGGGCCTTCGTCACGCGCCGGTCGGCGGCCGACGGGGCGCTACGGTAGGCCGGCCCGGCCTCAGCTGTCGGCCCAGAGCCGGCCGCGGAGCAGCCAGGCAGGGACATCCCGGGCGGGTTCGGCGGGCGGCGCCGCCGCGCCGGCCGGGACCGGGACCGGCCGTTCGGCAGCGCGGATCGCCTCCAGACGGGCGCGGATGGCGGCGAAATCCTCGACGATGGGCGGCGTCACGCGTGTGGCTCCTGGACCGGGTGGCTGGGGCGTGATGCGTTCGGCTACGCTCACGCATCCCGCCCTGGCGTTGCTTGGTCGTGCGATTCAGGCTTTGCGGCGTGTCCGCCGCAAAGCCATCGCGCTCCGGCATTCCTGCCGCCAAACCCTTCCCGGTCCGTGACCCGTCAGGCCGGTTCGCAGGCCAGCCTGGCGCCCGCCGCCAGCGCCCGCAGCTTGGCCGCGGCGATGTCGCGGCCCATCGGCGCCATGCCGCAATTGGTGCAGGGGAAGAGCCGCCCGGCCGGGACGAATTGCTGCGCCCGGCGGATGGTCGCCGCCACCTCCTCCGGCGTCTCCACGACGTCCGAGGCGACGTCGATGACCCCGACCATCACGTCCTTGCCGGCCAGCAGCCCGATCAGCTCCATCGGCACGTGCGAATTGGCGCATTCCAGCGAGACCTGGTCGATCCGGCTGGCGGCCAGCGCCGGGAAGACCTTCTCGTACTGCCGCCATTCCTCGCCCAGCGTCTCCTTCCACTTGACGTTGGCCTCGATGCCGTAGCCGTAGCAGATGTGCACGGCGGTGGTGCAGGTGAGGCCTTCGATGCAGCGGTGCAGGGCGTCGACGCCCCATTCCACGGCTTCCTTCATGTAGACGTTGAAGGCCGGCTCATCGAACTGGACGATGTCGACACCATCCGCCTGCAGGCCGCGCGCCTCCTCGTTCAGCAGGTCGGCGAAGGCCATCGCCATCGTCACCCGGTCGCCGTAGTAGCCATCGGCGATGGTGTCGATGATGGTCATCGGCCCGGGCAGGGTGAACTTGACCTTGCGGTCGGTATGCGCGCGTAGCAGGCGCGCTTCCGTCGCATGCACCCGGCCGCGCAGCCGCAGCGGGCCGGTCACGGTCGGCACCATGGCGTCGTAGCGGTTGTTGCGGATGCCCATCCGCACCTTCTTCTCGAAGTCGATGCCCTCGACCTGTTCCAGGAAGCCGTGCACGAAATGCTGGCGGGACTGCTCGCCATCCGTGACGATGTCGATCCCGGCGTCTTCCTGCTCCTTCAGCCAGACCAGCGTGGCATCGCGCTTGGCCTCGGCCAGGGCGGCGCCGGTGGCGCGCCATTCCGGCCAGAGCTTGCCGGTTTCGGCCAGCCAGCCGGGCTTCGGCAGGCTGCCGGCGATGGTGGTGCTGAACATGGGCGATTTCCTCTGCGGGGGCGGACATTGCCGGCGCGGCCCGGGCCGGGCAAGCGCCAGCGCCCCGCGCGGATTTGAGCCGTAGGCCTTGATCCGCTAGACCGCGCCGCCTCTGGCATGGAATCGGACCGGTGGCATGGCTCTCAGGATCGGCGTTCTCGGCACCGGGCATTTCGGTCGCTTCCATGCGCTGAAGCTGGCGGCGCGCGGGGTGCTGTCCGGGGTGCATGACGCCGACCCGGCCCGTGCCGCCGCCATCGCCGCCGAATGCGGCACCCAGGCGCACGACGCCGGCGGGCTGATCGCCGCCAGCGACGCGGTGGTGGTCACCGCGCCGACCGCCTTCCACCATGCCCTGGCGCTGCAGGCGATCGCCGCCGGGCGGCATGTCTTCGTCGAGAAGCCGATCGCCGCCACCACCGCGCAGGCCGAGGCCATCATCCGCGCCGCAAGCGACCGCGGCCTGGTGCTGCAGGTCGGGCATATCGAACGCTATTCGGCGGCCATCCGCACCCTGCGGGCGACCGGGGCGGAGGCGGGGGCGCTGGCCTTCGAGGCGACCCGGGTCGCCCCCTTCCGGCCGCGCAGCCTGGATGTCTCGGTGGTGCTGGACCTGATGATCCACGACCTGGACCTGGTGCTGACCCTGGCGGGGTCGCCGCTGGCCGAGGTGCGCGCGGTCGGGCGGCGCGTGATGTCCGACCACCCGGATTTCGTGGTGGCGCAGCTCGGCTTCGAAAGCGGCGCGGCGGCGACGGTGACGGCCAGCCGGATCAGCGTGGCCCTCGACCGCCGGCTGCGGGTGCTGGGGCCGCTGGGGGAGACGCGGGTGGATTTCCTCGCCCGCAGCATCGAGCGCGTGCGGCCGGGCGGGGCGGAGGCCGTGGCGACCATGCCCGGCTGGGGCATCGACCGCGCCACCTGGGTGGAGCACGACAGCCTGGAGGCGGAGCAGGCCGCCTTCATCGCCAGCATCGAGAGCGGTGCGGCGGTCGAGGCGAGCGGCGAGGTCGGGCTGGCGGCGCTGGATGCGGCGCTGCGGGTCGAGCGGGCGATCGCGGCGGGGTAGGGGCGGCCGGCGGGCTCGACGCCGCGATCGCTCGCCGCGTGTGTCGCGCAGCGGGAGGCGCCTGGTTCCCGCCCGAGTCGCGAGGCGGGGGCGTAGCAGGCAACATGGCCGGAGAACGCCCGGCGGAACCTCCGCCGGGGCTGGTCAGGCCAGCAGCTTCCAGGCGCCGGGGTCCAGCGTGCCGACGCCGCCGCCGCCGGTGATGGCGGTGCCATCCATCTGCCAAGCATACAACAGGCCGTCGCCCACGTGCTGCCACAGCAGGTCCGTCTTGCCGTCACCGCTGAAGTCGCCGGCCTTCAGCAGCGTCCACTGCGCCGGGTCGAGCGTCGCGACGCCGCCCTGCGCGGCGATGGCGGTCCCGTTCATCTGCCACTCGTAGAGCAGGCCGGTCCCGGCCTGCTGGAACAGGATGTCGGCTTTGCCGTCGCCGTTGAAGTCGCCGGTGGTGAGCAGCTTCCACTTTGCCAAGTCCAGCGTGCCGATCGCCTGGGCGATGCCGATGGCGTTGCCGTTCATTTCCCACAGCCAGATTTCGCCGGTCGCGGTGTTCTGCCACATCAGGTCGGCCGCGCCGTCGCCGTTGAAATCGGTGGTGGCACGCAGCGTCCACAGGGCCGGGTCGAGCGTGGCGACGGCGCCCTGGGCGACGACGGCCGGCCCGTTCATCGTCCACGCATACAGCAGCCCGGTGCCGACCTGCTGGAACATCAGGTCGGCCTTGCCGTCGCCGTTGAAGTCGCCCGTGGTGAGCAGCTTCCACTGCGCCGGGTCCGGTGCGCCGATCGACTGGGCGGCGCTGATGGCGGTGCCGTTCATCTGCCACAGCCAGATCTGGCCGGTGGGGGCGTGCTGCCACAGCAGATCCGCTTTGCCGTCGCCGTTGAAATCGGCGGTGGAGCGCAGTGTCCAGGCAGCCGGGTCCAGCGTGGCGACGGCGCCGCCGCCGGTAAGGGCGGTGCCGTTCATCTGCCATTGGTAGAGCAGGCCATCGCCGATGCGCTGCCATAGCGCGCCGTCGTGGCCGGATGCGGTGAAGTCGGCGAATGTGAAGTTGGAACTGGTGCCCGGAGTCCGGGGATTGAAACCAGGGGCGAAGACTTCGTAGATTGAGCCGGCGTTGTAGGAGCCGCCCAAGAGTGTTGTACCGTATAGTTTCCCATTGTAGGCGACCAAATCTGTGCCGATATTTACTCCGCTACCTAAATCGACGACCGTAGTTTCTGATGTAGCATACCCAAAGGGGCTCCAGGGAATCTCGAACACGGTACCGTCGGCCGTTGTTCCAAAAAGATTATATTGACTATCCATAATTAGCGTACCGGATGGGGCAAAGCAAGGTGCCTTAAAACTCACGAGCGTCGTTGGGGATGATGCATAGGCATCAGAGTGAAAATAAACGTCTGTATTGGCGATCTTGAACACAGTGCCGGCACCATAGGCACCACCCCCGGTCGTCGTGCCGAAAAGGTTGCCAACGCTATCGATTATTAGGGAACCAGAGGGATATTCGCCGTCGGTGCCATTGAAGTTGACAATCGTCTTTGGTATGGGATCGTAGCCATGCGCGGTAGCGATGATCTCGAATACCGTCCCGCGACCGAAGGCGCCGCCTTGGCTTGTCGTACCATAAAGGTTGCCGAAGCTGTCAGCAATCAGGCCGCCTCTGGGATTTGCGCCATTGGTACCGTTGAAGCTAACGAGCGTGATTGGCGATGATGCATAACCGCTGCTAGTTTTGAGTATTGCTACTATAGAGCCATAGCCGCTGACGCCAGGATTACTTCCCATTAAATCGGAATATTCGGTCGTGCCGATAAGATTGCCTTGACTGTCGACCATCGACAATATTACATTGGGATTGTTGCCGTCCGTACTGTTGAAGCTGGCGATTATTTTTGGCGACGAAGCGTAGCCGTTGGCAGTCTTCACAATCTCAAACGCCGCGCCACGCCAATATAATCCACCCGAGTTAGTTGTTCCGAATAAATTTCCTTGGTTGTCGGATATTAAGCCACCAATTGGAAAGAAGCCGTTCGTTGCTGGGCTTATGCCAAAATCGTATAATGTGATTGGCGATGATGCGTATGCAGAAACTTTGAGTACGAACACCGTACCATAACCTGTCGCCCCGAACGTCGTCGTGCCAAAGAGATTACCTGCAGTGTCGATGTTGATTACTATTCGAGGATTGGGGTGGTATCCTGTAGTCGTGCTGAAGCTAGTCAGCGTGAATAACTGTGCCATAATATTCTCCTCCTGTTTATCGGACTTTGCCCGAGATCAATACGCGATCTTACCAGGACGGTAGCAAACGCAATTCACAACAACAATGGTTTTTTTGATTGTAGGCCGACGAATTCGAGAAACTCGAATTTGCCCCTTCAGGCTGAACTATCGTCCGGACAGCGCAGACTCCTAGCCATCCGTCCTACCGACCGGCGCTTACGGCGACGGGTCGCTCCGCCCACCCCGTCTCCGCCAGCACGGCCGCCGCCGCAGCCTCGCTCGGCAGCCCCTCCGGCGCCCGCAGCAGCGCACGCACCTCGGCGAACCCGTCCCGCTGCGCCGCCGCAGCCGCCGGGTCGGTCAGTAGCCGCACCAGCACCGCGGCCAGCGCCGCCGGGGTGCAGTCCTGCTGCAGCCGTTCCGGCGCCACCTCCCGCTCCGCCAGCAGGTTCACCAGCGAGACGTAGCGCACCTTCAGCAGCCGCCGGACGATCTCGGCGGTCACCGGGTTGGCCTTGTACCCCACCACATGCGGGATGCCGGCCACCGCCATCTCCAGGCTGGAGGTGCCCGACTTGATCAGCCCCGCCCCGCCCGACTCCGCCACCGCCGCATAGGCATCGTGCTTCTCCGCCAGCGCGGTGACCAGGATCGGCCGCACCGGCCAATCCGCCGTGCCCGCCCGCACCGCCGCCTCCACCTGCGCCGCCACCGGCAGCACCGGGCGCAGGTTGGGCACCGCGGCCGCCGTCAGCCGCAGCGCCTCCCCGAACGCGCCCAGCAGCCGGCCGATCTCGCCGCGCCGGCTGCCTGGCATCACCACCACCGGCCGGTCGCCGGGGCCGAGGCCGTGCGCCGCGCGGAACCGCGCCGCGTCGCCGGCATCGGCGCCGCTTTCCAGCACCGGGTGGCCGACGAAGGTCACCGGAATCCCCGCCGCCTCGAAGAAGGGCGGCTCGAAGGGCAGCAGCGCCAGGATGCGGTCCACCCGCCGCGCGATCTTCCGCACCCGCCCCGGCCGCCAGGCCCAGACCTGCGGCGCGACGTAGTGCACCACGCGGATGCCGCGCGGCCGCACGCGGGCCGCCAGCCGCAGGGTGAAGCTCGGCGCGTCGATCGTCACCAGCACGTCCGGCCGGCGCGCCAGGATGTCGGCCTCCGCCTGGTCCATCCGCTGCGCCAGGCGGCGCAGGTTCGGCAGCACCTCCAGCAGCCCCATCAGCGACAATTCGCGCATCGGGAACAGGCTGGCGACGCCCTGTTCCGCCATGCGCTCGCCGCCGATGCCGGCGAAGTCCAGCCCCGGCGCGCGGTCCCGCAGCGCCGCGATCAGCCGGGCGCCGAGCACGTCGCCGGAGGCCTCGCCGGCGACGATATAGAGGCGGCTCATGCGAAGACCGCCAGGCCCGGCGCCGGCAGCGGCGCGCGCGGCCAGTCGCGGTGGTTCAGCACGGCGCCGTCGCGCCGGACCGCCTCGATCCGCGCCGGGTCGAGGCTGACGAAGACCCACCCGGGCGCGTCCAGCGCCCCAGAGGCAAGCATGCCATCCTCTGGGAAGCCGCGATCGACCGGGCCGCAGACCAGCGCCTGGCCATGATTGGTATCGAGCGACGCGCAGCCGGGCGCCGCGCCCACGGTCGGCGCCAGGGCGACGAAGCACTGGTTCTCCATCGCCCGCGCCTGGCAGGCGAAGCGCACCCGGTTGCTGCCGTGCCGCGTATCCGTGCAGGCCGGCACCAGCACCAGCCAGGCGCCGGCCTCGACCTGGGCGCGGACGTGCTTGGGGAATTCGGCGTCGTAGCAGATGGAGGCGCCAAGCCTGCCCCAGGGCGTGGCGAAGACCTGCGGCCCGGCGCCGGGCGAGAGGCCCCACCGCTCCACCTCGAACCGGGTCAGCATGCGCTTGTCCTGGAAGGCGAGGCGGCCATCCGGGGCGATCAGCGGTACCCGGTTCACCGCCGCCGCGCCCTGCCGCATCGGCAGGCTGCCCGGCAGCAGCCACAGCCCGTGCCGCCGCGCCGCGGCGCGCATCGCCCCGAGGATCGCCGGCGCCGCCTCCAGCACCGCGCGCAGCTCCGCCGCCGCATCCGGCGCACCGCCCCCGGCCAGCGCCGGGCCGAGCTCGACGCAGGCATATTCGGGCAGCAGGACGAGGTCGGCGTGGCCCGCCGCCTGCGCCAGCCAATGGTCCAGCTTCGCGGCGAAGGCCGCGAGGCTGCCGGTCGGCTCCACCGGCCAGGCGAGGACGCCGAGGCGGAGCGGCGTCACGCCAGCGCCTTCAGCCAGAAGGAGAGCCCATGCGGCGTCGCCCGGTCGTCGCCGATCTCGGTCCAGCTGAAGACGCAGGAGAGGTCGGGCCGGTGGGCGTAGCCGCGGCGCGCCCAGAAGCCGTCGAGCGGGACATGGTCCGCCGGCCGGCGCGGGTCGTTCGGGTTGCGCACCACGGCGCAGAAGGCGGCCGTCTCCAGGCCGAGCGACCGCGCATGTGCTTCCCGCGCCGCGAAGAAGCCGACCCCGGCGCCGCGGCCGCGATATTCGGGCAGCAGCACGCTTTCGCCGAAATAGCAGAGGCGCGCCGGATCGAGCCCGCGGGCGCGGCAGGCGGCGGGGACCGGGCCGTCCAGGTTGGCCATCGGCCGGCAGGTGGCGAGGCCGACCGGCGCCGTGCCGTCGAAGGCCACCACCGCCGCCGCCTGCGGGTCCGCGGCATGGGCGGCGAGGGACTGCGCATCCCGCGCCGGGTCGCCGGCAAGCAGGTACGGCCAGGCGGCGAAGACCGCCGGGCGCAGCATCGCCAGGCCCGGCACCGCCGCGCGCAGCGCAGCGCCGGAGAGTGTTTCCAGCCGGAGGGGAGGGGGCGTCATCGCCCCCGACATAGGCGAGCATGGCGCCGGCGCAAAGCCCGGCCTGGAGCGGCTGCGGCGGCCATGGCACTCTGCCGCGCCACAAGGGAGGCAGGGGACATGGCACAGGAATTCTTCAACATCGACGACACAACGCAGGGCATCCCGCGCGAGCTGGCGCCCGGGCTGCTGGCGCGGATCTTCGTCGGCGACCAGTCGATGCTGTCGCTGGCGACCATCGCCCCGCATGCCACCGGCACGCTGCACAGCCACCCGGAGGAGCAATGGGGCCTGATGCTGGAAGGCACCGGCATCCGTACCCAGGCGGGCGAGGAATTCGCGGTGAAGGCCGGCGATTTCTGGCGCACCCCGGGCGGCGTCGTGCATGGGCTGCGGGCCGGGCCGGAGGGCTGCCGCGTGCTCGACATCTTCGCCCCGCCGCGCGAGGCCTACCGCACCGCGGGCAGCGGCTTCGGCGCCGGCTAGCCCGTCGCCGCCTGCTGCCGGGCGCTCTCGGCGAAGGCGCGCAGGCCCTTCTCCACCGTCGCCCGGTCCAGGTCGCGCAGGATGAAGACCAGCCGGGACTGCCGGCTGTCGCCCTCCGGCCAGCGTTCCAGCTTCACCGGCGGGTGGAACAGGTGCTGCACGCCATGGATGGCGATGGGGCGGTCCTCGCCCACCAGGTTCAGGATGCCCTTGATCCGCAGCACGCTCTCGCCGCGGGTCATGGTCAGCACCTCCAGCCAGGTGGAGATCCCGTCCCAGGGCAGCGGGTCGTCGAAGGTCAGGCAGAAGCTGTGGATGCGGGCATCGTGGCGGTTGGCGTCATGGTGGTGATGATGGTGGTGGTCATGCGCCGCGGCCCAGGCCTCGGCATCCAGCCAGCGGCGGACGTCGGGGTGCTTGCGCGTCGCGTCATAGAGGCCGCAATCCAGCAGCGCTTCGGGTTCGATATCGCCGTGCAGCGCGTTCAGCAGCGGCGCGCCGGGGTTCAGCGCCCGCAGCCGCGACCACAACGCGCTCACCTGCTCCGGCGTCGCCAGGTCGGTCTTGGTCAGCACCAGCCGGTCGGCGACGGCGGCCTGCTTCACGGCTTCCATCTGCGTATCCAGCGTCGCCATGCCGGTCGCCGCATCGACCAGCGTCACCACACCATCCAGCCGGTAGCGATACAGCACCAGCGGGTCGCTCATCAGCGTCTGCAGGATCGGCGCCGGGTCGGCCAGCCCCGTGGTCTCCACCACCACCCGGCGGATCGCGTGGCCCTGCTCGATCCGCACCGCCAGATCGCGCAGCGCCTTCACCAGATCGCCGCGCACGGTGCAGCAGAGGCAGCCGGCATTCAGCAGCACGGTGTCGCCATCCAGCCGCTCCACCAGCAGATGGTCGAGGCCGATCTCGCCGAATTCGTTGATCAGCACGGCGGTGTCGGCAAGGCCGGGATGCCGCAGCAGCTTGTTCAGCAGCGTCGTCTTGCCGCTGCCGAGGAAGCCGGTGAGGACGGTGACGGGGACCGGCTCGGGGCGAGGGGGCAGGCTCATCGGCCGTACAGCGCCTCGGGCGAGACCAGGGGCTCCGCGATCGGCACCACCGCGCCGTCGCGCAGCGCCTGGAAGAAGCAATTGTGCCGCCCGGTGTGGCAGGCGACGCCGGTCTGGTCGACCAGCGCCAGCAGCGTGTCGCCGTCGCAATCCACCCGCAGGTCGACCAGACGCTGCACCTGGCCGGAGGTCTCCCCCTTCCGCCACAACCCGCCCCGGCTGCGGGAGAAGTAGCAGACCCGGCCGGTCGCCAGCGTCTCCTCCGCCGCCTCCCGCGTCATCCAGGCCAGCATCAGCACCTCCCCGCTGTCGTGCTGCTGGGCGATGCAGGGGACCAGCCCGCGGGCATCGAAGCGGATGGCATCCAGCAGCCGCGCCCGCGCGGCGGGATCGGTGATTGTCATGGCCAGGGGGGGCATGGTCGCAGGATCGGGGGTCATGCCCCTATATAGGGGATGATGGCCGGATCGGAGAAACCCATGAGCGTCGCCGCCGCGCCCGCGGTCCTCGACCGCGCCGCCGCCCTTTGCGCCGGGCGCGGCGCGCAACTCACCGTCCTGCGGCGGGAGGTGCTGCGCCTGGTGCTGGAGGCCGAGCAGCCGGTCGGCGCCTATGCCCTGCTGGACCAGCTGAAGGCCACCCGCGCCGGCGCCGCGCCGCCCACCGTCTACCGGGCGCTGGATTTCCTGGTGGAGCAGGGGCTGATCCACAAGGTGGAGCGGCTGAACGCCTTCATCGGCTGCACCGACGCGCTGGACCACCCGGCGGATTGCGATTGCGGCGCGGCGCATGACCACCCGCACCAGTTCCTGATCTGCGACCGCTGCGGCGCCACGGCGGAGATCAGCGACCCGGGCGTGGCGCTGGCCCTGGCGCGGGCGGCGCGGGCGGCGGGGTTCCAGCCACGGCGGGCGACGGTGGAGGTGGAGGGGGTGTGTGCGCGGTGTGCGGGGGGATAGGGCAGGGGGCGGCGCTACGCCTGGTCGTGCCCGACCTTCGCCGCGAAGCGCGCGTGCAGCCGATCGAACACCTCGGCCTCGGAGAGCAGCGTGCCCTCCGCCCGGGCTGCCTCGATCGACCGGCGAATCGCCGCGATCCGCGAAAGGCGTTGGGCCTTCCTCAATTCCTCCTCGGCACCCGCCTGGGTGTCCTTCA
>JBMOJU010000519.1:0-2921 GCA_049315625.1 Paracraurococcus sp. | reverse complement strand
CACGTCGCACAGCGCCAGCAAATCCTGCACCGCGATCTGCTCGACCAGGGTGATGCGATCCACCCCGCCGACCGGGACGTGGCGTTCCTTCAGCGCGCGGACCAGACGCTGGACGAAGCCGGTGCGGCGGCGGACCAGCACCAGGATGTCGCCCGGGCGGATGGTGCGGCCGCGCGCCGGCAATGCGTCCCGCCCGATCATGGCGGCGATCCGCGCCGCCAGCGCCTCGGCCAGCAATCCGGCCGCGTCGGCCACCCGGGCCGGCGCCTCGGGCACCTCCCAGGCCGGGGCCTTGGGCTTCTCGGCCGGGCGCAGCAGCGGCCAGAGCTCGACCCGCCCGGCCTGGCCGGCGCGGTCCGGCAGGTGTTCCAGCCTGGCGCCATCGGCGACCACCCCGGCGCGGGCCGGGCCATCGGCGAAGACGGCGTCGACCAGGGCGAGGACCGGCGCGGTGGAGCGGAAGGAGACGTTGAGGTCGACCTTCTCGAACCGGCCATCCAGGCCGCGGACGCGGCGGCGGTACTCGCCCTCCCAGCGGCCGAAGCCGGCGGCATCGGCGCCCTGGAAGCCGTAGATCGCCTGCTTCACGTCGCCGACCGCGAAGATGGTGCGGTGGGCATTGTCGCGCCGACCGGCACCCACGAAGAATTCCGCCGTCAGCGCGCTGGCGATGCCCCATTGCGCCGGGTTGGTGTCCTGCGCCTCGTCCAGCAGGATGTGGTCCAGCCCGCCATCCAGCTTGAACAGCACCCATGCGCTGCCAGGATCCTTGAGCACCCGCTCGGCGGTGGCGATCAGGTCGTCATAGGCCAGCAGGCCGGCGCTGAGCTTGCGCGCCTCGACCCGGTCCAGCACCGGGCCGGCGAGGGCGAGCAGCGCCTCCGTCGCCTCCAGCAGGCGGCAGGAGGCGAGGTGCGCTTCGGCGGTCCTGAGCCGGTGCACCTCAGCCTCGATTTCGGGAACGCCCTCCAACGCTTTTCGCAATTCGCCTTCGGTGTTGAACAGGATGGCGCGCCATTCCGCCGGGTCGCGGTCCAGCGGGTCGAGCGCCAGCCAGGCGCGGATCCGTGCGGCGCCGTCACGGGTGGTCTTGTTCTTGTGGTTCAGCAGCGCCGCCGCGGCCTGGCCCACCGCCTCCGGCACGTCGCAGAGCCGGGCGATCGCGCCCTCCACCGTGTCGTCATCCTCCACACCCAGCAGATAGGCGAGGCGGAGCCGCAGCCCCGGCAGCCCGTTGGTCGCGCGCAAGGTCGCCGCCAGCCGGCCGCGGTCGCGCATCAGCGCGGCGACCGATTTGGAGAAATCCTCCGCCCCGACCAGCCCGGCCAGCAGCGCCACCTGGGCCGGCGCCACCTGGCCGCCGGCCAGCACCGATTCCCGCGCCTCAGCCAGCAGCTGCGCGGCGTCCATGTCCTCCAGCACGGAGAACTGCGGCGGCAGCCCGGCCTCCAGCGGGAAGGCGTGCAGCAGCGACTGGCAGAAGGCGTGGATCGTCGAGATCCGCATCCCGCCCGGCAATTCCAGCACCTCGGCGAAGAGGCTCCGGGCGCGGCGCCGCAGCGCCTCCCCCGGCACCGCGCCGAGCGCCACCAGCTCGGCATCCAGCCGCGCCTCCTCCGCCACCGCCCAATCGCCCAGCCGCCGGGCCAGCCGGGTCGCCATCTCCGCCGCCGCGGCGCGGGTGAAGGTGAGGCAGAGCAGCCGGTTGGCCTCCTGGCCCTCCTGCAGCAGCAGCCGCAGCACCCGGTCGGTCAGCACCTTGGTCTTGCCCGAGCCGGCCGAGGCACCGACCCAGGCCGAGAGGCCGGGGTCGGAGGCGATGCGCTGGCGCTCCTCGGCGACGACGCGGGCCAGCGGGGTGGTCATGCGCCGTCTCCGTCCTCGGCACCGGCCCATTCGGCGCGGCGCGAGAGGTGGTCGTAGTCATTGCCGGCGGTGGTGCGGGACGGGTGCGGCCAGGCGCGGAACGGCTTCGCCCCCAGCAGGTAGTCGCCGACCAGCCGGCGGGCGGCCTGGAACGCCGCCTCGGCCTCGTCCTCGATCGCCGCCGCCGCCCCGGCCGCCTTGCGGTGCCGCGCCAGCAGGTTGCCGGCATCGATCACCTCGCCCGGCTCCGCCCCGCCGCTGAGCTTCCAGTAGAGCAGCGTCGTGGTCGCCGCCTTGTCCACCCCGGGGAAGGCGCCGCGCGCCGCCATCGCCGCCTCCAGCGGCAGTTGCGGCGCATCCCCGGCGGCGATCTTCGGCCCGGTCGGCGGCGTGCCGGTCTTGTAGTCGAGGATGCCCAGCGTGCCGTCGGCCAGCAGGTCGATGCGGTCGGCGCGCGCCCGCAGCACCACGGCCTCCTCGCCCTGCCCGGCGAGCACCAGCCTCCCGGCGATCTCGGTCGCGGTGCGGCGCAGCCGGCCGTCGCGCCGGGCCTTCGCCTCCTCGGCGACCACGAAGCCGCCGATGCGGGCGAGGCGCGGGCGCCAGAAGGCGATCAGGCCCGGCCGGGCGCCGGCCTCGGCCAGCGCCGCCTCGGCCGCGCTCTCGAACAGCGCGGCGGCGGCGTCCTTCCCCGGCCAGCGCCCGTCGCCCAGCGCCCGCAGGAAGCCGGCCATGGTGGCATGCACCAGGTTGCCGTAGTCGGCCGCCCCGGCCTCGGCATCGATCGGGTCGAGCGGCCGCAGCGCCAGCATGCGGCGGGCATAGAAGGCGTAGGGGTCGGCCAGCAGCGTCGCCACCTCGGTCACGCTGATCTCGCGCGGCCGCAGCGCCGGCGGCGGGGCCGGGGCGGGGCGGTCGCAGGGGGTGACCGCGGCCGGCGCATCGAGCGCCGCGGCCCAGGCCACCATCGGCGATTGCGGCAGCCGCAGCCCGCCGGGCGTGTCGTCGCTGAACTGGCCGCGCAGGAAGGTCTCCAGCCGGGTGATCCAGCGTGC
>JBMOJU010000124.1:0-13147 GCA_049315625.1 Paracraurococcus sp. | reverse complement strand
GCAACCGGGGCGTGGTCGACGAAGGCGACGTTGAGCGTGACGGTGGTGGTGGCGGAAGAGAGGGTGCCGTCGGTCAGCCGGTAGGTGAAGCCGTCGACACCTTCGAACAGGTCCGTCGGGGCATAGGCGAAGGAGCCGTCGGTATTGAGTGTCAGGCTGCCGTTCGCCGGTCCGCCGACCAGCACGGCCGTCATGCGGTCGCCGTCCGGATCCGTGTCGTTTGCCAGCAACCCGTCGCCCGTGGCGACCGTCAGGATGCCGTTCCGGGCGACCTCATAGGCATCCGCGAGCGCGATCGGGGCGTGGTCGACGAAGGCGATTTCGAGCGTGACGGTGGCGGCGGGGGAGAGAAGCGTGCCCTCGGTCATCCGGTAGGTGAAGCTGTCGGTGCCGTGGAACAATGCGGCGGGCGTGTAGGTGAAGGCGCCGTCGGCACGCAGCGCCAGGCTGCCATGCGCCGGCGCAGTGGCCACGATCGCCGAGAGAGCCCAGTCGGCAGGATAGGTATCGTTGGCCAGGACGCCGGCACCGGCGGCGACGGTCAGCACCTGCTCCTCGGTCGCCGCGTAGGCATCGGCCCGCAAGGTCACGGGCAGGCTGGTGAGCGGACGCACGGTCAGGCTCACCGTGGTGGGGTTGGAAAAGGTCACCTCGTCGTTCGCCAGGTAGCTGAACGTGTCGGTCCCGACAAAGGCCCGCTGCGGCGTATACAGGAAGCTGCCATCCGCGTTCAGCGCGACGCTGCCATGTGCCGGATTGCTGAACAGCACGGCGGTCAGCGGGTCGAGATCCTTGTCGGTATCATTGGCCAGCACGCCGGCGGCGGTTCCGACCGACAGCGACCCGTTCATGTCGAGCGCGTAGGCATCGGCCAGGCCCACCGGCGGGTGGTCGATATAGGCGACACTCAGCGTGACCGTGGCGGCGTCGGAGCTGATCAGGCCGTTGCCCGCCCGGTAGGTGAAGCTGTCGGTACCGAAGAACAGGGCTGCCGGCGTATAGGTGAAGGATCCATCTGGCTTCAGGATCAGGCTGCCATGTGCCGGGCCGGTGACGACCGTGGCGCTCAGCGGCTGGCCACTCGGGTCCGCGTCATTGGCCAGGACGCCGCGCGCGGCATCGACCGTCAGGACCGTCTCCTCGGTTGCCTCATAGGTTTCCGCGGTGGCGACCGGTGGCGGCGGTGGCGGCCCTTCGGTCACCCAGTCGCCAGGCCGCAGGATCGTGGTCGAGGGCGCCCCGCTCGGGACCAGGATGAAGCGCCCGGTGAAGCCGAAATCGGCAACCTCATAGAGCTGCCGCGTGGTGCCGGGGGAGAACCCGAGATAGGTGATGCTGGCCGCGCCGCTGAGGCCGGAGAGCTTGATATGGTCCTGGCCGGGCAGGCTGCCGCCATTCCCCGCGCCCTCGAAATCGCTGATGGTGAGCATGCCGGCGGTTTTGCCGGCGCCGCCGGCCAGTGCCGCCCTGGACAACACGAAGGTGTCCGCGCCGGTGACGCCCGAGACGATATCGATCCCGGCCGTGGGGTAGATCACGTCGTCGCCGGCGCCGCCATTCAGCGAATCATTGCCCAGCCCGCCGATGAGGGTGTCGTTGCCCGCCTGGCCGGAGCTCAACTGGTTGACGATGCGGCCGGTGAAGTCCAGCAGGTCGTTCGCGCTGGTTCCCGAACTGTACTGCGAGCCGCCGGCGGCCAGCACCTTCACCGTCACGGTCCCGTTCGCCGCCAGGCCGAGTGCATCGGTCACGGTGTACTGGAAGGTGGCGTCGCCGGTGAAATTCGTGCCGGGCGTGAAGGTCACGCTGCCATCGGCGAGGCTGACGCTGCCATTCACCCCGGCGGTGAGGCCGGTGATGCTCATCGCCTGCCCGTTCGGGTCGGTGTCGTTCGCCAGCAGGCTGGCCGTGCTGAGGATGATCGGCCGGTTCACATAGGTGGCGACCGAATCGGCGGTGGCGACAGGCACCTTGCCGCTGGCGAGCAACGTGATCGACACCGTGGCGGTATTCGCCAGCAGGCCACCGTCATTCGCCCGGTAGGTGAAGCTGTCGGTGCCGCTCGACCCAGTCTTCTGGACATAGGTGAAGCTGCCATCGGCGCCGAGGGCAAGGGTACCCTTGGCTGGGCCGCTGACCAGCGAGGCGCTGAGCGGATTGCCGTCGACATCGGTGTCGTTGGCCAGCACGCCGGACGCGGTGGACACCGTCAGCGTCTTGCCGAGGGCCACCAGGTAGCTGTCGTTCAGGCTGACGGGGGCGTGGTTGACGAAGGCAACGTCGAGCGTCACGGGGATGGGCGCGGAAACATTCGCCGTGTTCTGGGTCCGGTAGGTGAAGCCGTCGGTGCCGTGGAACAGCGCATCCGGCGTATAGACGAAGCTGCCGTCAGGGTTCAGGGCAAGGCGGCCATGCGTTGGCCCGGTCTCCAGGATCGCATGCAGCGACAGGCCCGCAGGGTCGACGTCGTTGGCCAGCAGACCGGCTGCCGCCGACACGGTCAGGACCTGCTCCTCCATGGCCTGGTAGCGGTCGGCTGCGGCGGTGGGTGCCGCCGGATAGTCGGCGGCCGCGCCCAGGGTGACGCCGTAGGCGGAGGCCCAGATGGGCAGCCCGTTGGCATCGTAGACCGCGTGGCGCTCGCCGGTCCCGTCCGCCGCGGCGAGCCGGCCATAGCCGTAGCCGTAGAACAGCGTGTCGCCGAGATGGACGTCGCCGGCGAAGGTCAGTTTCAGCGTACCGCCAACCAGCGCGGCGCCGCTGGCCGCGACGAATCCCTTGTCGGTCTGCACGCTCCAGCCGAGGCCGGCGGCGGCGGCGGCATCCAGGGGCATCAGCGCCGCGGCATGGTCGAGCCCCAGGCTGAGCGTCATGGTTCGGGCATCGTTGAGCAGGGCGGCAATCACCTCGGGGCCGGTATTGGCGATGTCGCCGCCGGCGGTCGCCATCGGTGAGCCGGGCTGCGCGTAGCCGGCGAAGGCCTCGGCGACGGATGCCGCCAGCCGGCTGGCCAATTGCCAGAAGTCGGCACCCACCAGGTGGTTGCCGCCGTAGGTGCTGGGGGAGCCTGCCGCTGTCCCCATGTCGACGTCGATCGATTGCGCCGCGACCACCGCGTTGAAGGCCGGATCCTCAGCAAGGGTCTCCATGCCCTGCCGGATGCCCTGCAGGTTCTTCGGCACGCCGGCCGGCGATGGGATGGCGTCCACGAACAGATAGGGGGTGGTGGCCGCGGTCTGGCCGAGCGCGGCACGCAGGGTGGCCGCATCGAACCGGACGGCGGATTCCCATTGTGCCTCCGACATGTCCGGGGCAACGTAACTGACCGAGTCGGCTTCATTGTGCAGCCAGACGATCGCCGTCGGGGCCGCCCGCTGCGCTGCGGACAGGCTGGCCACCTTGGCGAGCAGGCCGTTCTCGTAGGTGCTGGTGGTCCAGCCATTGTGCCAGTCGCCGCTGATCGGGCTCAGCCACTGGCGCAGCAGGCTGGTGCCGTTCGCCGCCGTGGCCAGGCCGGGCGTGGTGTCGAAGACGACGTTGATGCGCTGGTTCACGCCGTCGAAACCGAGCAGCGACTGCGCGGCCTGCACGATCAACGCCGAATAGCCACCCTGCGACCCGGTCCCCAGCAACACGGCGTTGCTCTGGCCGCGAATGAGGATGTTCAGTTGGACGGGCGCGGCGAGGTTTGGCATGGCTGAGTTTCCCAGGGCCACGCGGTGCCCGTGCCAACCAGCCATCCTCAGCCGACGGGCATTGGAATCCGCGTGGCGCCCTGATGGTTGCATTGTGGCTTTAGTAAAGCGCTTGTTGCGGGATATCGGCTTTCTGCCAAGCGGAAATCGAACTAATTAAACTTATCGTAATGAAATCAGAAATGGATCAATGGGTCGGCGACCCGACGCACCCCGGCAGCGATGCTGCGGTTGCCGGTCCACCATCCCCGCCGCGCCACGGGGTGTTTCCAGGCGGGTCCGCTGACGGTTAAACTCCATCCGCAAGGGGAAGCGCCGTGAGCGAATTGCTGTTCGAGACCGTTGGCGGCATCGCCACCATCACGCTGAACCGGCCCGATGCCGGCAACGCCTTCACGCTGGAGATGCTGGCCGATTGGGAAAAGGCGCTGCGCGAATGCATCGCCGATGATGCCATCCGCGCCGTGGTGCTGACCGGGGCGGGCCGGATCTTCTGCTCGGGCGGCGACGTCAAGCGCATGGCCCGCGTCGCCGCCGGCGGGCAGACCGCCTGGGACCGCGGCCAGTACCTGGTCAACCACGTCCACCGCATCCCGTTGACGGTGCAGGAGCTGGACAAGCCCTACCTCGTCGCGGTGAACGGCGCCGCCACCGGCGCCGGGATGGACATGGCGCTGATGGGCGATTTGCGCTTCGCCGCCGAAAGCGCCCGCTTCGCCGAAAGCTACATCAAGGTCGGCTTCGTCGCCGGCGATGGCGGTGCCTGGATGCTGCCGCGGCTGATCGGCACCCCGAAGGCGCTGGAGATGCTCTGGACCGGCGATTTCGTCGCCGCGGCCGAGGCCGAGCGGATCGGCCTGGTGAACAAGGTGCTGCCGGACGACCAGCTGCTGTCGCACACCATGGCGATGGCGGAGCGTCTGGCCAGCGGCCCGACGGTTGCCATCCGGCTGATGAAGCGGATGGTCCGCCAGGGCGCGACCAGCTCCTTCGCCGAGGCGCTGAGCTTCGCCGCGAGCTGCACCGGCGTGGTCGCCGGGACGGAAGACTACCGGGAAGCAACCGCCGCCTTCGCCGAGAAGCGCAAGCCCGTGTTCAAGGGACGCTGACGATGCGCGACCGATCGACGCCACGGCCGAGGCGCCGCACATGACCCGGCCCTGCGTCCCCTACGTCCCGCCCGGCCGCCGGCCCGGCTTCGTCGTGCCGCCCGGCGCCTGCGACACGCATGTGCATGTCTTCGGCCCTTATGACCGCTTCCCGCTGGCCGAGGACCGCAGCTACACCCCGGTCGAGGCGCCGGTGGAGGCCTTCGTCGCCCACCTGGACGCGCTGGGCTTCGAGCGCGGCGTGATCGTCACCGCCAGCGCCCAGGGCACCGACAACGGCGCCATGCTGGACGCGCTGCGGCAATACCCGACGCGCTTCCGCGGCGTCGCCGTGCTGCCGCCCGAGACCACCGACCGGACGCTGGACGAGATGACCGCGGCCGGCGTCCGCGGGCTGCGGCTGAACCTGCTGCGCGGCGCGGCCGGCGAGCGCACCTACCGCAACGGCGTCGGCTATGACAGCCTCACGGCGCTCGGCCCCCGCATCAAGGAACGCGGCTGGCATCTGCAGATCTGGATCCACGCCCGCGACCTGGTCGAGGCCCTGCCGCTGCTGGAGCCGCACGGGATGGAGCTGGTCGTCGACCATATGGGCCGCATCTCGACGGAACACGACACGCCGGACCACCCGGGCTTCCGCCTGCTGTGCGAGCTGCTGCGCGACGGCCGCGCCTGGACCAAGATCTCCGGCGCCGACCGCATCACCGGCGGCGAGGCGCCCTGGCTGGCGGCCGACCCCTATGCCCGGGCGCTGCTGGCGGCCAATGCCGGGCGCTGCGTCTGGGGCACGGATTGGCCGCACATCGCCTATTTCGACCGGCCGATGTCGGAGGACGCCGCGCTGGCCGACACGCTCGCCCGCTGGATCCCCGATGCCGCCACGCTGAAGACGGTGCTCGTCGACAACGCCGCCACGCTCTACGATTTCTGAAGGAGGACACAGGACCATGCTGGACGCCGCCGAATACCGCATCCCATCCATGCGCCACCGGGTGAGCCCGGCCGAATGGCAGGCCCGCATCGACCTCGCCGCCTGCTACCGGCTGGTCGATCTGTACCACATGAGCGACCTGATCGCGAACCACGTCTCGGTCCGCGTCCCGGGCGAGGATACCTTCCTGATCAACCCGTACGGCATGCTGTACGAGGAGATCAGCGCGTCGTCGCTCATCAAGATCGACTATGACGGCAACGTCGTGCTCAAGCCGGAATTCCCCGGCACGGATTACGGCGTGAACCGCGCCGGCTTCGTCATCCATTCGGCGATCCACAAGGCGAAGCACGAGATCGCCTGCGTCGCCCACACCCATACCTGGCCGGGCATGGCGGTCTCCACGCTCGAATGCGGCCTGCTGCCGAACACCCAGACCAGCATGCGCTTCGCCCATATCAGCTACCACGACTTCTCCGGCGTGGTGCTCGACCTGTCGGAGCAGGAGCGCCTGGTGCGCGACCTCGGCGACAACAACGCGATGATCCTGCGCAACCACGGCCTGCTGACGGTCGGCAACACCATCCCGGAATGCTTCAACGCGCTGCACCGGCTGGAGCTGTCCTGCAAGACGCAGATCGCCGCGATGTCCTGCAACAGCCCGATGATCAAGGTGCCGGACGACGTCGTCGAGAAGACCTGGCTGAACTACCAGCCGCAGACCCGCCGGCCCTTCGGCGTGCTCGACTGGCCGGCGCTGCTGCGCAAGCTGGACCGGATCGACCCCAGCTACCGCGACTGATCGCCATGCGCGTGGCCGGGGTGGGGGTATCCCCGCCTGATGCGTATCCTGCTCTCCGAGGTCGCGCTCGACCGCCACGGCCCGCGCATCCGCGCGGCGCTGCCGGTTGCCGAGCTCGTCGCCGTCCCTCCCGAGGGCCCGCTGCCCGATGCGGCCGGCGCGGAGGTCGCCTTCATCACCCGCGACCTCTTCGTCGGCGGCACCCGGCACCGGCTGAACCCGCGCTTCGTCCGCTTCACCGAATACCTGAAATCCGTGCCATCGCTGCGCTGGGTGCAGACCTTCTCCGCCGGCACCGACATGGCGACCTACCAGGACATGCTGGCGCGCGGCCTGCTGCTGACCAACAGCACCGGCGCCAGTTCCCCCGCCGTGGCGCAGACCGCGGTCACCGGCCTGCTGGCGCTGGCCCGGCAATTCCCCCGCGCCGCGGCGGCGCAGCGCCGGCATGCGTGGGAGCCCTTGTACGCCGAGCCGGAGCCGCAGGATGTCGAGGGCCAGACCGCCCTCATCCTCGGCACCGGCCCGATCGGGCAGGAGATCGGCCGGCTGCTGCGCGCCTTCCGGCTGCGCACCATCGGCGTGCGGCGGGATACCAATGCCGGGCTGCCGCCGGGCTTCGACGCGGTGGCCGGTTTCGCCGCCCTGCCGGACCTGCTGCCGCAGACCGATTGGCTCATCCTCGCCTGCCCGCTGACCGAGACGACCCGCGACCTGATCGATGCGCACACCCTGGCCCGGATGCCGCGCGGGCGGCACCTGGTCAATGTCTCCCGCGGCGGCGTGGTGGTGGAAAGCGACCTGCTGGCGGCGCTGCGCGGCGGCCACCTGGCCGGCGCCTTCCTCGATGTCTTCTCGATGGAGCCGCTGCCGCCCGACAGCCCGTTCTGGGACATGCCGAACGTCATCGTCTCCCCGCACAGCGCCGCGGCGTCGGACGGGCTGCCGGACCGCGTGGCGGTGATCTTCTGCGACAACCTGAAGCGCTGGGCGCGGCGGGAGCCGTTGCGCAACCTGGCGCGGCCGGTGGCTGCGCCAGGCTGAACCCGCTCAGCCCAGCGCGAAGCTGACCAGCCGCCCCAGGGTCAACCTGCCGCCGCCGCTTATTGCCGCCAGCGGCCGGAAGCCGCGGCTGCTGTGCAGGAACGACGCCGGGTCGAGCCAGAGCAGCCCGATCAGCGTCTCCGCCACGATCCGGCTACCGACCGGCCCCAGGTGCTGGCCGCCCATCGCCGCGGCCTCCCGCGTCGGCTCGGTCGCGCCGTAATACTCGGCCTCCCGCAGGATGTAGAACCACAGCGGCGCATGGCCGCGCAGCGGCGCGCCGGCGGGGTCCACCCAGCGAGCCCGCACCGCCTGCCGCGCCGCCGCGGTCTGCGCCAGCGCGTCGCGCAGCTCCTCATCGCCATCCTCCGGCAGCGGCACTCGCGACCCCGCACCCCAGACGATATCGTCCGGCAGCGGCGCGATGCCCAGCGCCTGCGCCACCGCCTGGCCGGAGGGCAGCCGCAGCAACTGCCCGCGCTTCAGGTTGCGGAAGGCGAGGTTGCCGACGATCGAGCCCAGGCTGCCCGGCGGCCCCGCGGCGAAGAATTCCGGCAAATCCTGCAGCGGCTCCGCCAGCAGCGCGTCGATCCGGTAGGAGGGCTGCGGCAGCACCGCCGGGTTGCCGCCGACCTGCACACCGCCCTCCACGCCCGGCACGTCGTCGAGGAAGAAGGACCAGTCGATCCCCCAGAAGGCGGGCAGCGTGCCGGGGAAGCCGTTCAAATTCTCCGTCCCGCGCGGGTCGCGGCTGAAGGTCGGGATGCGCTCCTTCGTCGGGTCGCCGCCCTCCTTCCGCGCCAGCACCACGCGGTTCAGCGAATAGCTCGGCCGCACCATGGAATGGCCGAACCGGTAGGCGGCGCCGGAGAATTCGAGCGGCATGTAGGGGTAGCGCGCATCCCGCTGCAGGTAGTGCTGCAGCCGCGGCGTGCCGCCGGGGTTCAGGACCTCCGTCACCATCCCCGGCTCGCAGATGCGCTCCAGGAAGTCGTGCACCACGATCCATTGGTAATGCCAGCGGGTGATGGTGGCGGCGGCGGCGAAGCGCGCCTCCGGCGTCGAGCGGTCGGCGCCGAAGGCATCGAGCAGCGCATCGTCCTGCACCACCTTGTTGTGGAAGGCGATGAAGGCGCCGTGCAGCTGGCTGACGATCTTGTTCTCGTCGTTGCGCTTGTCGCCAAGGATCGCCGTGCCGTCGGCCAGCCGCAGGATGTCCTGCTTCGTCTCCACCGGCGCCAGCTTCTGCGGGTTCACCGCCGGCCCGGTGCGCAGCCGCAGCCCGTCGCGCTCATACAGGTAGGGCTGGTCGGCCGGCCCGCGGCCATAGACGCTGTCGAGGTCGAGCGCCGGCGAGCGGAAATCCACCAGCGCGTCGCGGTCCACCTGCATGGCGCCCAGCGGCGTCGGGTCGAAGGTGATGTCGTGGTCGACGAATTGGCCGAAATAGGTGTAGCCGGCCGGGATGCGGTCATTCTCGTCGACCGCCTCACGCTCGGTGATCGGCGCGCCGGCATCCTGCTTCACCATGGCGCGGGCGAGGTCGGCCAGACCCTCCTCCGGCAGGGAAGGGCAGGGCGGCAGGTGGAACATCGGCCCGAACCGGCCGAAGGGCTGGCCGGGATTGGCCCCGGCGGCGAGGCCGCGCGGGCTGGCGGCATGGGACGAGGCGGCGGGCGACGGTATCTCCTGGCGGGCCATGGTCGAAACCTCCCTGGGCGCGGCGTGTGGCCGCGGCAGGGCGGGAGGCGAGCATGGTTGGAATATTGGATTCAATCCAAATCCGGCGTCTGCCCCGCCGCTCCGTGCGCGTCGGCACAGCCCGAACCCGCCGCCGGCGTCAGCCCGGCCGCACCGGCGCCTGCCGCGCCACCGCCGCCGCGGCGGCGAGGGCGGCCAGGGAGAAGCCGAAGCCCGCCGCGAAGATCGCCAGGTGGCTCTCCCCCGTCGCGGCGAACAGCGCGGCGAGCGCGAAGCCGACCACCGTCTGCACCACCGCGAAGGCCAGGTTGCAGCGGATCCAGAGGCCGGTCGCCTGCGCCCCGGCGATCTCCCGCGTCACGCTGAGCGTCACCGCGGTGACCCCGACCGCGGCGAAGCCGGCCGCCGCCGCCGCGGGCAGCACCAGGGCGGGCAGCGGCGGCAGGCAGAGCGCGAGCGCCACCGCCTGCACCAGCAGCCAGAGCCGCAAGGTTGCCAGCCCGCCGAGCCGGTCCACTACCCGCCCGCTCAGCACCCCGCCGGCGATGCCCGCGAGCCCGAAGACCAGCCAGAGCATGGCGCCGATGCCGACGCCGAGACCCCGCCCGCGCGCCGCCATGTCGGCCAGGTAGACCATCGGCGGCACCATCCCGGCAGCGTAGAGCCCGTAGGTTGCCAGCAGCAGCCAGGCGGGCGGCGGCGGCTCGGCCGCGGCACCGCCCAGCGGCAGGTCCGGCCAGTGCCGGCGCACCAGCCCCCATAGCAGCAGCACCAGCCCGGCGAGGCCGAGCCAGGTCGCCGGCAGCCCGCCCGGCAGCAGCGCCGGCACCAGCACGGCGCCGGTGCCGATGCCCAGGCCCACCCCGGCGATGACGATGCCGCCGGCGGCGCCCCGCCGCGCCGGCGCGACGCTGGCCTGGGTTGCCGGCCCGGCCAGCGCCATCAGCAGCCCGCCGGCGATGCCGGCCAAGGTCCGCCAGGCCATGAACCAGGCGAAGCCGCCATTCCAGGCGCAGGCGGCCAGCGCCAGCACCACCAGCCCCATGCCGAGGTCGAGCGTCCGCGGCACGCCAAGCCCGCGCGCCGTCCGGCGTCCGACCAGCGAGCCGATCAGGTAGCCGAGCAGCGCCGCGGCGCCGAGCGTCCCGGCCTGGCCGCCATCCACCCACCCCGCGCCCACCATGGCGGGGAACAGCGGCACATAGGCGAAGCGGGCGAGGCCGTTGCCGGAGGCCGTGGCGGCAGCGCCGGCCAGGGCGTGGCGGAGGAAGGGGGACACGCGGCCAGCGTAAGGGTTGCGTGAGCCGCCGTCATGCCTCCGGAACCGCCGATCTGCCCGGGCATTTCACCGCCATGCCCGACGGAGACCAGCGCATTGCGGACCGGATGCTCGCCTGGCCGGCGGCGCTCCCGCGCGACGGGGTGTCAGCGCTGTGGTCGGGCCCCCCCGGGCGATCCTGGACGATACCTGCCGCGACACCCGGCGGACGCTGCCCTTCGGCGTCCTCCCGCCGCAGTGATCCGGCCCCCCTCCCTCAGGCTTCGGTAATGGCTTTGCGCAAGGATCGTTGAAGCGTCGCGCTGCGCTAGGGCGGAATGCGTTCGGCTTCGTTCACGCATCCCGCCCTGGCCGTTGTTCTGTCGCGCGATTCAGGCTTTTCGGCGATTCCGCCTCAAGCCATCGCGCTCTAGGGGCCGCATGGATCGGAACGAGACCCTTGAAGACCTGCCACCACCCAGGCCGATGGCGCTGGTGGTGGATGATGAGGCGCTGCTGGCGCTGGAGATGGAGGATCTGCTGACCCAGGCGGGCTTCGCCACCCTGATCGCCTGCACCGAGGCGGCGGCGCGGGTGGCGCCGGCCGAGGCGCTGTCGGTCGCGGTGGTGAACCTGCGGCTGAACGGCCAGCTGCTCGGCCACGGCATCATCCGCATGCTGCGACGGCGGCAGCCGGACCTGCCGGTGGTGGTAGTGACCGGCTATGACGGCGATGCGCCGCAGGCCGACCTGCGCGGTCTGGGGTGGCCCATGGTCCGGCTGCAGAAGCCGCACCATGGGCAGCACCTCGTCGCCGCGGTGCAGGAGGTGATTGCCCTCGGCCGCCATGGCAGGCGTCCGGCGGGTGGCCGCCGGATGGGCGATCGCCGTGGCTGAGACCCGGCGCTACGGAGTGCCGGGGTTGGTGCTGAACAATGCGCGCTTGCCGGGCTTGCCCTTCCACGCGTCGGCGTCGGCCGGCGGCTCACCCTTGCGGGTGATGTTCGGCCATTCCGCCGCATAGGTGCGATTCAGCTCGGCAAACTCGGCTGCCCGGTCGTCGCTGTCCGGGACAATCGCCTCGGCGGGGCATTCCGGCTCGCACACGCCGCAATCGATGCATTCGTCCGGATGGATGACCAGCATGTTCTCGCCGACATAGAAGCAGTCCACCGGACAGACTTCGACGCAGTCCTTGTACACGCACTTGATGCAGTTCTCGAGAACGACATAGGTCACGGCTGGCAGTCCCTCGGCCCCGGCGATACGGCAGCATGAGAGATGGACCGGGCGGGCGGCGAAGGCAAGCCATGCGGCATGCGCGCGGCCGCGGGGCAGGCGTGCGGTGGCGCCGTGACTGCGCCGGCCCCTCTGCACGTCAGGATTCGGGCGGCGCGTCGAGGTCGAGGAACAGGGTCCGCGCCTCGCTCGCCGGGCCGCGCCGGTCGCCCAGCGCGAGCACCCGCCAGACCTTCACCACGCCGCGTTCCGGCGAGCCGACCGCGAAGGTCAGCGTATCGCCCGCGCGCAGCTTGGCGTGCGGCTTGTCGGTCGGCTGGCGGTTGATGCGGACGGCGCCGCCCTCGACGATGCGGGTGCAGGCGGCGCGGGACTTGGCCACCCGGGCGCACCAGAGCCATTTGTCCAGCCGCTGCCAGTCCCGGTCCTCGCCGCCATCCGCCATGCCGCGCCCTGCCGCCACGTCCCGGGCCGCAGCATGCGGCGGCGCCGGGCGGCACGCCAGCCACCGCGCCAGGCGGGGCGCTTCAAACCGGCGCCCCGGTGGTCCGGGCTGCTAGCCCTGCTGGAGCTTGAGCCGCGCCAGCACGGCGAAGGGCGAATCCGGGTTCGGCCCGGCCGGCTCGGCCGGCTTGCGGACCTCACGCTCCTCCGTCCGCGGCCCGCGCGGGCCACGATCGTCGTCGCGGCGTTCGGGCCGCGGGCCGCGCGGCGGGCCGCCGGGGCCGGCGCCGGGGCCGCGGTCGCGCCCTTGCCAGGGCTTGCCACCACCACCACCACCGGGGCCACCGCGCGAGACCTCCATCCGCCCCGGGGTCTTGCGCAGCTCCGGCGGGATGGGCGGGCCGAAGAAGATCATCTCGGCGCTGGTCGGCGGCGGCAGGGGGACGTCCGGGACGCGGACCGGGCGATGCTCCTCCCGCGCGCCTTGCGGCGGGCGGCGGTCCCGGTCGCGTGGCGGCCGGTTGTCCTGCCATTCGCGCGGCGGGCGGGCATCCTGGCGGTCGCGCGGCGGGCGGTTGTCCTGCCGCTCGCGCGGCGGGCGTGCCTCCTGCCGGTCCTGCGGCGGGCGCGCCTCGCCGGGCTGTCCCTCGGCCGGGCGCTGGCCCTCCGGCCGCGGCTCGCGGCGCGGCGGCCGCGGGCCGTCCTGCCGGGCTTCGCCATGGCGCATCTCGCCCTGCGGCCGCGGCCCCTGGCCGGGCCGGCCCTCCGGGCGTCCCTGCCGCGGACCGCGCGGTTGCTGGTGGTGCTGCGGCCGCGGCTGCGCCACGCGCAGCGGCGTCGGCGGGCCGTATTCATTCTCCGCCAGCGGCGGGGGTTCCAGCAGCCGGAAGCCGAGCGCGGTCAGCGCCGCGCCCAGCGTATCCG
>JBMOJU010000518.1:0-2933 GCA_049315625.1 Paracraurococcus sp. | reverse complement strand
CTGCGCCACTTGCGCCAAGCAGCCCTGACCAACCCATCGCGGAGACGACGCCGATGACTCGCTTCCTCACCACCCTCGCCCTCGTCGCCGCCATCGGCGTCGGCGTCGCCGCCACCTCGGCCATCACTGCCAGCCCGGCAGCGGCTTGCGGCACCGGCGCTTGCACCAAGCAGCCTTGAACCAGCCGATCAAGGATACGACGATGATGACACGCTGCTTTGCCACCCTTGCCCTCGTCGCCGCCATCGGCGCCGGCGTCGTCGCCACCTCCGCCATCACTGCCAGCCCGGCGGCGGCTTGCAACACCGGCGCTTGCGGCAAGCAGCCCTGAACCAGCCGATCAAGGATACGACGCTGATGACCCGCTTCATCGCTGCCCTCGCGCTCGTCGCAGCCATCGGCGGTGGGATCGCCGCTACCTCGGCCATCATCGCCAGCCCAGCAGCAGCTTGCTCGGGCGGCAATTGCACCAAGCAGCCCTGAACCTGCTGATCAGCGGGCAGGTCACCTTGCAAGCTGATCGCGCTGGGTCTGTGAAGATGCACGCGCCGCGTGCTCCAATTGATCTTCCAAAATGGTGCCCGACCGGCTACGGTGGAGCCGGAAAAGCGGTTCAGTTTCAGTGGCTTGCGGCGCCGGAGGCGTTTCCCCGCCGCGACGCCGCGCCCCAGCCGTTTCAGCCAGGAACGATGAACGCTTTCGCCGCCTCGTCGTAATCGCCATAGCCGAGCGCGCTGCGCAGTTCCGCCGGCGGCAATGCACTGGTCGCCTCGGAGGCGCCGGCCCGCAGCGCTGCAAGCCCTGCCTTCATGCCCGCCGCCGCCGGCGACAGCATGCCGGTAGGGAAGGTTCCGATCTTGAACCCCAGCGCCGCCGCCTCGGCCGAGGTCGGGGTTGCCCTGGCGCCACCGGGCGAGAGCACCGAGAAGGAGGGCTTGCCCCCCGTCGCAGCTACCGCGCGGCGCATCTCGTCGTCATCCGCCGGGCTGTCGAGCAGGAAGATGTCGGCCCCCTCCTCGGCAAAGATCTCGATGCGGGCGACCGCCTCGTCGATGCCCCGGGTCGGCCGGCAATCGGTACGGGCGAGGATCAGGATGCCGCTCTCCTTCGCCGCTTCGACGGCGGCGCGGATCTTCATCCGTGCCTCCTCGCGCGGAAGGCAGGGCTTGCCGGCGGCGGTGAGCGCGCGCGGGGTGATCTTGTCCTCAATCAGGATCGCGGCGGCGCCGGCGCGCCCATAGGCCCGCACCGTCCGCTGGACGTTCATCGCATTGCCATAGCCATGGTCGCCATCGGCCAGCACCAGCGTCTCCGGCGCCGCGTTGTGGACCATGGTGAAGCTGTCGAACATCTCGCCGAAGGAAATCAGGTCGAGGTCAGGGCCACCGAGCCGGCTGGCGGCGACGCAGGAGCCGGAGAGGAAGGCGGTCCCGAACCCGGCGGCGGCCGCCAGCTTGGCGCTCAGCCCGTCCCAGACCGCGGGCATGACGATGAAGCCGGGCTCGGCCAGCAAGGCGCGCAGGCGCTCGGGTGCGGTCACGGGCGTGTTCTCCTGGGTGGTTTCCTGGGCGCGAGAATACGCCGCTTCGCCGGCGCGACCAGGGGTGCCGGTTGAAGCGCCGGCGAATGAGCGGTAGCGTTCTGGCCCTGGTGTTGCGTGGATCGCCGCCGGGCGTCGTCCAAGCGCCCCGCCGCAACCAGCCATCCCGCCGCGCCGCACGACGCCGCCGACACAGGCCGGCGCGAACTGGAGGGGAAGCGACGCCATGGATGTCGGCATGATGCTGCTGTTCACCAGCTACGGCTGGGAGGACTGCCCGGACAGCCGGGTCTGGCAGGAGGAACTGCGGCTGGCCCGCATCGCGGCCGATTCCGGCTTCGATTGCCTGTGGTCGGCCGAGCATCATTTCGCCGACTATTCCTTCGTCCCCGACAACATCCAGCTGATGACGCACCTGGCGGCGGTCTGCCCGAACATCGACGTCGGCACCGCCGCTGTGATCCTGCCCTGGCACGACCCGCTGCGGGTCGCCGAGAATGCCGCGGTGCTCGATTTGCTGAGCAACGGCCGGCTGCGCCTCGGCTTCGGCCGCGGCCTGGCGCGGCGGGAATTCGAGGCCTTCCGCATCAACTTGGATGAATCGCGCGAACGCTTCGACGAGGCCGCGCCGATGATCATCGAAGCGCTGCGCACCGGCTTCATGGAAGGCAACGGCAAGCATTACCCGCAGCCGCGGGTCGAGATCCGGCCGCGGCCGGAGCGCAGCTTCGACGGCCGCATCTACGCCGTGGCATCGAGCGAGGATTCGGTGAACTCCGCCGCCAAGCTAGGCGCCCACATGGTGATGTTCGCCGACCGGCCCTGGGAGATGCGACTGCCGGTGATCGAGCGCGGCCGGCAACTGCACCGCCAGTACCACGGGACCGAGCAGCCGCACCTGATGCTGACGGAATTCGTCGTCTGCGGCACCGACCTGGCGGCGACCGAGGCCGAGGCGCGGCAGTACCAGGGCAAGTTCCTGGAGAGCAACTTCCACCATTACGAATTCCTCGGCGAGCATTTCCGCACGGTGAAGGGCTACGATTCCTACCAGCAGAAGGCCGAGATCGCCCGCACCGCGGGGCTCGACGGCGCGCTGAAGGGCTTCATGCAGGCCGCCAGCTGGGGCACGCCAGACCGCATCCTGCGCGGGCTGGAGGAACGCCGGCGGATCCTCGGCGCGTATGAGCTGAACGTCGCCTTCCGCTTCGGCGGCACGCCCTATGACGTCGCCGAGCGCGGCCTCAAGCTCTTCGCCAAGGAAGTGCTGCCGGTGCTGAAATCCTGGGGCCCGGCGACGCCGACCCAGGCGGCGGCCTGAACCGCCCACACCGCAACCAGGTCGGCCGGCCTGTCAGAACAGGCCGGTCTGCCGCCGATTCTGCGGGTTCGG
>JBMOJU010000123.1:0-13160 GCA_049315625.1 Paracraurococcus sp. | reverse complement strand
TCTCATGGCATCCATCGGCGCGGCCTCCCGGGCGGTTGTTCGACGCTTTCGGCCCAAGCAGCCTCAAGCGATCACACGCTTAGCCTAGCCTCGCCCCGCACCGCGCCCAAAGCGCCAAGGCGAGCACCCCCACCGCCGCCGCCAGGAAGCCGCCGCGGTAGCCGACGACGGTCAGCCCCAGCCCGAAAGCCAGCGACCCGCCGCTCTGGCCGAGGAACAGCGCCAGCGCGAAGGCCCCCACCGCGGTGCCGCGCGCCTCCGGCAGCGCCTCGGTCGCCATGGTCTGCAGCACGCCGTGGAACATGTAGAAGGCGAGCCCCAGCGCCACCTGGACCAGCGCCACCACCGGCCAGGACGGCGCCCAGGCCAGCACCGCCAGCAGCCCCGCCAGCCCGATGCCGCCGACCGTGAGCAGCCCCTTTTCGCCGAAGCGCTTCAACAGCGGCCGGGCGCCGCGGGTATAGGCGAAGGCGCCGATGCCGAAGCCGGCCACCACCAGCCCGGCCTCGGCGGCGTTGCGGCCGAAGATCTCGATCAGGAAGGATCCGGTGAAGGGAAAGGCGCCGCCGAACAGCAGGAAGCCATCGAGGAACGCCACCGCCATCAGCCAGCGCCCGGACGGCCGGCGCAGCAGGTCGAGATAGGCGGCCATCCCGCGCCCGCCGGCGCCGCCCGCATCCCCCCGCCACAGCGCCGGGCCGAGCCGCGAGCCCAGCAGCAGCGCGACGCCGACCGCCAGCAGCCCCAGCACCAGGAACGGCACCCGCCACCCCGCCCATTCCGCCAACACGCCCGACACCGGGCCCGCCAGCAATTGCGCCATGACCATGCCGGTCAGGAAGCGGCTGATCGTCACCTGGCGCTCGGCATAGGGGACGCTGTCGGCGACATGCGACATCAGCAGCGGGATGACCGCGCCGGCGAAAACGCCGCACCAGGCGCGCAGCGCGATCATCCCGCTGAAGCGCGTGGCGAAATAGCTGGCGACCAGCCCCAGCCCGAACAGCAGCACGGCGAAGACCGCGATCCGCACCTTCCCCAAGCGGTCGCCGAGTGGCCCGGCGACCAGCTGCACCAGGCCATAGGGCAGCACGAAGGCGGCGACCAGCATGGTCGCCTGCGCCACCCGCACGCCGAAATCGGCGGCGATCAGCGGCAGCAGCGGGTCCAGCATCCGCATCCCCGCACCGGTGGTGAAGCCGGCAAGGGCGAACAGGGCGATGGGGATGGCGGGCGGCATGCCCGGCCGATAGGGCGGCCCTTGCTGCGCCGCGTCAAGGGACGGCAGGACCGGCGCCGCGTTGACAGCGCGGCGCCGGGCGAAGAGCCTGCTTGCATGACCGAAACGCCGCCCCTGCTCGGCCAGGGCTTCCACTGGCAGGACCTGCACCCGGGCCAGCGCTTCCGCAGCTTCCGCCGCACCGTGACGGAGGCCGACCTGGTCGGCTTCGTCGCCGTCACCGGGATGCAGGAACCGCTCTTCGTCGATGCGACGCTGGATGGCGCGCTCGGGGCCCGGCCGGTACCGGCGGCGCTGACCCATGCGCTCATCGAGGGCATCGTTCTGGCCGGCATGGCGCATGGCACCGGCCTGGCGCTGCTGGAGACGCATATCCGCGCCCGCGCCCCGGTGCGGGTCGGCGACACGATCGGGGCGGAGGTGGCGGTGACGGAATTGCGCCCGACCTCCACCGGCAACCGCGCCGTGGTGACCAGCGAGATCACGGTGCGCAACCAACGCGGGGAGGTGGTGATGGACTACACGGTGAAGCGCCTGCTGGCGGGCCGGGCCTGATGCGCCGGCGCGTCCTGCTCGGCGCCGCCCTCGCCGGCCCGACCCTCGCCGCGCCCGCTTTGGCGCAGGAGGCGCGGCCGATCCGCCTGGTCATCGCCTTCCCGGCCGGCGGCCCGACCGACGTGATCGGCCGCCTGGTGGGAGAGAAGATGGGCCGCGCCCTGGGGCAGACCTTGGTGATCGAGAATCGCGGCGGCGCCAACGGCAACATCGCCGCGGAAGCCGTGGCGCGGGCGGAGGCCGATGGCAGCGTGCTGCTGTACAACACCTCCTCCATCGCCATCAGCCGGGCGCTGTACCGCCGGCTGGGCTACGACCTGCTGCGCGACCTGGCGCCGGTGGCGCTCACCGCCTCGGCACCATCGCTGCTGGTGGTGAACCCGGCGCTGCCGGTGCGATCGCCGGCCGAGTTCATCGCCTGGGCGCGGGCCAATAGCGGGCGGATCAGCTATGGCTCGGGCGGGGTCGGCAATGCCTCCCATCTCCAGGCCTTCATGGTGATGCGGCATATCGGCGCTGAGGCGACACATGTGCCCTATCGCGGCACCGCCGCGGCGATGACCGATACGGCGGCCGGCAATGTCCAGTTCATGTCGGACGCCTTCAACACCGCCCTCCCCCTGGCGCGCGAAGGCCTGGTACGACCGATCGCGGTCACCACGCTGAAGCGCGCGGCGCAACTGCCGGACGTGCCGACGATGGCCGAGAGCGGGCTGATGCCGCCGGACAGCGATACCGGGATCTGGCAGGGGATCATGGCGCCGGCCGCGACACCGCCGGCGGCCATCGCCCGGCTGAACGCCGCGGTGAATGCGGCGCTGCGGGATGAGGAGGTGGCGGCGCGGCTGGCCGGCATGGGCGCCTGGGCGACCGGTGGCTCGGCCGCGGATTATGCCGGCTTCCTCGCCGCCGAGATCGCGCTCTGGACCCGGGTGGTGCGGGACAGCGGCGCGACGGCCGATTAGGGCCGGCCGCCACCGCCGCCACCGCCGCCCGCGCCACCGCCGCGCGGCGAGCCCAGCCGGTCCTGCCGATCGAGCTCCTGCTGGGCGAGGTTCGCCCCGGCCGCCGCCCGCGGCAGCACCGGCATCGCCGCCAGGCGCTGCAGCGTCGCCGCGCCGCCGGCGGTGAAGACCGGCGGGGAGAGCACACGTTCCGCCGCCGTCTGGTCGCCGGCGCGCAAGGCCCGGGACGCGGCGAAGAGCCCATCCACAACCGCCTGGGTGGGCGCATCGGGCGCGAGGCCGAAGGCGGCCCGGACCTCCTGCATCCCGAAGGCCAGTTCGGTCGAGACGGCCGGGTTCATGCCGCGCCAGCGCGGGCCGTAGGGCAGCTCGACGGTCAGGAAGGCGTAGTTGGCCACCGCGCGCGCCGCCTGGTCGGGCTGGCCGGCGACGCTGGCGGGGTTGCCGAAGACGAAGGCGGTGTTGATGATCGCGGCGCGGACCGGATCGCCGGCGCCGACCACGGCGTCGCTCGGCAACCTGGCCCAGCCATTGGCCGGCTGGTCCGGCGCGACACAGCCGGCCAGCAACGGCAGGCACAGCAGGGCGGCGCGCAGGGCCACCCCTGTTCGGGTGCGGTCGGAAGCCATGGGACGGTCTCCTCCTCGGGTCGCCGCGATGCGGCCTCCTCGCCCCTATCCTGGGCGACGGCAATGATGGCAAGTGTCATCTCGGTGTGAGCCGCCGGCGCCAGCACCGCTTTGCGCCATCCGCCAAGGGTGCATAATCGCGCCAAAGCAGGGGGAAGCGCGGGATGAGCGGCAGCGGCACGGGCGATACGGGCAAGCCGGCGGGCTGGGGTGCGGCCGGCGCCACGGAAACGCCGGCGGGGCGGCTGCGGCGGCAATTCCCCACCTTCAACGACCTGCAGCGGCGGGCGAAATGGCGGGTCGCGCGCTTCGCCTACGATTTCGTCGCCGGTGGCGTCGGCGATGGCGCGCCGAACGTGGCGCATAACCGCGCGGCGATGGATGCGGTGCGGATCGTGCCGCGCTATGCCCTGGACCTGACGGGCGTCAACATCGCCACCTCCATCTTCGGCCGCGACTACGCCGCGCCGGTCGGCGTCGCGCCGATGGGCAATGTCGGCATGGTCTGGCCGCGGGCGGATGCCATCCTCGCCGCCGCGGCGCAGCAGGCGCGCATTCCCTATGTGTCCTCCACCGTCGCCAATGTGGGGATGGAGGAGCTGGCGCGGATCGCCCCGGACAGCCTCTGGTTCCAGCTCTATGGCCTGCCGGCGGACAACCACCGGCTGTCGCTCGACATGATCCGCCGGGCGGAGGCGGTCGGCGCGCATGCGCTGGTCCTCACGCTCGACGTGCCGATGCGGCAGAAGCGGGTACACGACGTGCGCAACGGCCTGGTGGTGCCCTTCAAGTTCCGGCCGAAGACCGTCCTCGACATCGCCCGCGCGCCCTTCTGGGCGCTGGAGATGCTGCAGAAGGGCCAGCCGCGCTTCGAGAACATGCGGAAATACGTCGGCGAGAATGCCTCGATCGCCGAGCTGGCCAGTTTCGTCACGCAGAACATGACCACCGGCGTCACCTGGGACGACATCGCCCGGTTCCGCGAGATCTGGCCGCGCGCCCTGGTGCTGAAGGGCATCCAGCACCCGGCGGACGCGGAACGCGCGGTGGCACTCGGCGTCGACGGCATCTGGGTCTCCAACCATGGCGGCCGGCAATTCGATGCCGCACCGGCCTCGATCGACACGGTGCCGGCGATCGCCGCCGCGGTCGGCGGACGGGCGAAGATCCTCTATGACGGCTCGATCCGCTCCGGCCTCGACGTGCTGCGGACGCTCGCAGTCGGCGCCGATTTCTGCTTCGCCGGGCGCGCCTTCCTCTACTCCGTCGCCGCCATCGGCGAGGGCGGCGGCGGCCACGCGACGGCGGCCTTCATGGAGGAGATCCGCGGCACCTTCGGCCAGGCCGGCGTGCGCGACGTGGCGGAGGCCGCGGCAGCGACCGTGCTGCACCCGAACGCGGTGCGCTTCGAGCCGGACGGCAATGCCGCCGGCGTGGAGGCCCCGCGCCGGCGCCTCGGCTAAAGCCGCTCCACCGCGGTCAGCAGGCAGCCCGGCCGCGCGGTGTGGATATTGATGTAGCGGGTGCGCGGATCGGCCAGCGCGCGCTCCAGCAGCGGCGCAACCTCAGGGCCTTCGCTGATCGCGCCCAGATCGTACAGGCACATCTCGTCCGCATCGTAGCTGCGGACGGAGACGATGCCGTTCGCCAGCACCGTCGGCGCGATCACGTCGGCCGCGTCGAAGCGGACGCAGTCGCGCGCATGGATGAAGATCGGGCTCGGCGTCCAGTAGACGCCCTGCGGATGCGGCAGGTCGTAGGCGCCGAGCAGCATCGCCTCGCCCGGCTCGCCCAGCTCCAGGCAGTGGCGGCAGGGGAAGCCCGGGCCGTCCACCACGCGGCGGTGCAGCGGCTGGCCGCGATCATCCTGGCCGGTGGCGCGCCAACGCGCGGCGGTGTCCGTCGGGATGGCGACGCAGCGGAAATGCGACATGGGAAGCTCCTCGGTCCTTGGGCGGCAGGATGGCAGCGCCGTGGTGGCCCTGCCATCCGCCGGTTGCGGCGGTATCAGGCGGCGATGCTCAGCTCGTAGCCGGCATGGCGGTACCAGCGCCGCTCCAGGTCCAGCGGCAGGTCGCGCAGCCGGGGATCGGGCGATTGCTGATGCGCCAGCGTCAGGTTGGCGTGGCTGGTCACCAGCATGCGGGTGCCGTCCTCCAGCGGCATCGGGTTCTCGTGCCAGGTGCCGCGATGCAGCTGGATCGGCGTATCACCCGGCACGAGGAAGGCACGCAACGAATCGAGCGCGGGGAAGCCCGCCTCCTCCGGCGCGTCGGGCGCCGCGACGACCGTCAGGAAGCCCTTGCCGCCGACCGGGATGAAGGTCTGGCCGAGCTGCTGGTGCCGTTCGAGGAAGAGCACGCCGGTGCCGCGGCGGCGGCCCTGAACGATGAACCACTCGGCCGGCTGGTCGGTCTCGAAGTCCTCGCGGTAGAGGTCGAGCTGCTCGCCATAGGTGTTGATCGGCAGCCGGCGACGGCCGGCCTCGGTCAGCACCTGGCCGAAGGGGGCGAAGGCCGCCGCCGTCACCGCCTCGGCCCGCAGCATGCGGGTGGTATGCACCGGCAGCCGCGATTGCGGCGCCGCGCCGCGGGTGGCGAAGGCATTGCCCGATGGCAGGTCGGGGATTGAACGCTGCGCCAGGGCAGGCGCCGCGACAAGCACGCCGGCGAGACCGGCCAGGCCACGGCGGGTCGGGGTGGGGATGCGGGTCATCGGCTGCTCCTCGGGTCCGTCGATCGGACGCGACCCGTCTAGGGGGCCGGACCCGGGGCGAACCCTCCGCGCATTGCCCCGTCGCACCGCGTCCTTCGCACCAGGGCAACGTCCGGTAACGCCGCCGCATCATCCGCCGGACGGATCGGGTTCATTCGTATCCGGCATTGGGCGCAATGCGTAGCGCTTGGCATGGTCCGCAACGACAGCGGCGCATGACGCACCGCCCCGGCCAGCCCGGGATCACAGCAGCAAGGAGACACACCATGATCCGCACCCTCATCCTGGCTTCCGCCATGGCCCTCGGCGCCGGCGCCGCGCAGGCCGCGCCGCAGCTCATCGGCGGCGGCAACGACTCCACCGTCGTCTACAGCGAAACCTCGCAGAACGTCGTCGGCGGCGGCAGCGTCCAGCTCTCGGGCGGCAATGACGACCGCAGCTTCGGCTACGGCGCCGTGCAGGCGCAGCCCGGCCGCGCCGTCAGCTTCCAGGGCGGCGACCTGGACCGCCGCTTCATCGAGGTGAAGCCGGGCAAGCCCGTCACCCTCGCCCAGAGCCTGGTCGGCCGCACCCGCGGCTGAGCCTGCCGTGGCGCAGACACGCAGGCGCGATCACCATCGCGCCTGCGTCCGCCGCGCCGGATTGAACACCATCCACTTTGCAAATCCCCACCATCCACGATCCACATTGGGATGATCGCCGGGGTTGTACCACCTCACTCCTCGACAGGGCGGCACATCGCCGGCCCAGACTTCCGAGGATGTTTCCCATGATCCGTACCCTGCTTCTCGCCAGCACCGTCGCCGCCGCCCTGACCGGCGCGGCGTCCGCGCAAAGCAACCCACAGGCCGGCCCGCGCATGACCGGCGGTGGCCCGGATGCCGAGGTGGTCTACGACGCGCCGAGCACCAATGTCGTCGGCGGCGGCGCCGCGACGATCATCGGCGGCAACATCGACCAGCGCCTGGCCTATGGCGGCCCGGTCACGACGACGCCGCCGACCGGCCTGGTCGGCGAGATCACCGGCGAGGCCGGCAACCGCCACATCGTCTATCATCAGGCGGCACCGGCGGTGTCCGACAGCCGGCTGGCCGGCCGTCCGGCCCGTACCGGCGGCTGATCCGCGGCAGGGCGGGGGCCGGGAGGCGCCCGCCCGTCGCGCTCAGACCTGCTTCAGCCCGAGCTCCTCGACGATGCGCCGCGCCTCCTCCATCAGGATGACGGCCTCGTTGGCGAAATCCTCGGTCCCCAGGTAGCGCACCGGCATGTCGAAGCGCGCCAGCACCGCCAGATGCGCCGGGTCATGCACCGCGGCGCGGAAGGCGTCGTGGATGGCACGCACCACGTCGGGGTCCATGCCGCGCGGGCCGGCGATGCCATAGGTGCTCTCGCCCAGCACGTCCCAGCCGCATTCGCGGAAGGTGGGCACGCTGGGGAAGCGCTTCGCCCGTTCCGACATCCACACCGCCAGCGGCCGCACCCGGCCTTCCAGCGCCATGTCGGACCAGGCGCTGGTCTCGGCGGAGAAGTGGATGTCGCCCGACAGCAGCGCCTGCAGATTGGGCGCCGCGCCGCGGAAGGGCACCGGCACCCAGTCGATTCCCGCCAGCTTCGCCAGGCGCTGCATCTGCAGGTCCGTGGTGTTGGCGCCCGGCGTGCCGTAGCTGATCTTGCCGGGATTGGCGCGGGCGTAGTCGACCAGTTCGGGCAGCGTGCGCCACGGTGCGTCCGGCCGCACCACCACGCCGCCCATGTAGCCGACCAGCCGGATGATCCAGGTGAAGTCGCGCAGCGGATCCCATTGCGGCTTCTGCTGCATCGCCGGCATGCGGAAGACGCCGTTCGGCATCTGCGACAGCGTGTAGCCATCCGGCTTCGCCTCCCGCAGTGCGACGGCGCCCAGCGTGCCGCTGGCGCCGGGGCGGTTCTCCACCACGATCGGCTGGCCGAGATGCCGCGCCGCGATCTCGCAGACCGAGCGCATCTGGATGTCCGTCGCGCCGCCCGGCGTCCAGGGCACGAAGACGCGCAGCGGCCGGTCGGGGAAGCGCGGCTGGCCGAGGGCCGGCGCGGCAAGCGGCGCCAGGGTGGCGCCCAACAGGGTACGACGCAGCAGGCCCGGCATGGCGCTCGATCTCCTCCGGCGGCGGCGCTGCGGCCGCCTTCACCGGCATCCTGCCCCGCGACCGGGCGGGATTGCCAGCCCGCCATGCAACGCGGCGCCGAAAGCCGTGGGCTGTGCCGCCAGCAACCGTGTCGTGCATGCGGATGAGGCGGGCGCGGGAGCACCGCGCGCGATCGCCGGGACGCTGGGCGATGCTCAGTCCATCGTCAGGCCGAGCTTGCGGATGATCGCGCTCTCCTCCGCATAGACCTTGCGGGCAAAGGCGGCGTATTCCTCCGTGCCCATGTAGCGCAGCGGCATGTCGTAGCGCTCCAGCGTCGCCACGTGCTGCGGCTCGAACAGCGCGGCCTTGAAGGCGTCGTGCAGCACGCGCACCACGCCGGGATCGATGCCCTTCGGCCCGGCCAGGCCGTAGGGGCTATCGGCGACGATGTCGATGCCGACCTCCCGCAGGGTCGGCACGTCGGGGAAGCGCTTCGCGCGTTCCGCGGTCCAGACCACCAGCAGCCGCAGCTTGCCGTCATGCACCAGCGGCGCCCAGCCGGTGCTGTCGGTGTTGGCGACGACCGCGCCGGAGAGCACCGCCTGGATGTTGTCGGCGCCGCCGCGGTAGGGCACGTGCAGCCATTCGATGCCGAGCATCGCGCCGATGCGTTCCATGGTGATGTGCAGCGTGCTGCCGACGCCGGGCGTGCCGTAGGTCACCTTGCCCGGATTGGCCTTCGCGTAGGCCACGAATTCCTGCCAGGTCTTCCAGGGCTGGTCGGCCCGCACCACCACGCCGAAGGCATAGCCGGTCAGGTGCAGGATGTAGGTGAAGTCGGCGATCGGGTCGAAGCTCGGGCGGCGCGACATGGCCGGCAGGCGGAAGACGCTGATCGGCATCTGCCCGACCGTGTAGCCGTCGCCGCTGCGGTCCTGCGCCATCGCCAGCGCGCCCAGCGTGCCGGTGGCGCCGGCCTTGTTCTCCACCAGCACCGGCTGGCCCAGCGTCTTGGTCGCCAGCTCCGCCATCACCCGCAACTGGCTGTCGGAAGAACCACCGGGCAGCCAGGGCACCAGCAGCCGGATCGGGCGGTTGGGGAAGCCGGCCTGCGCCACGGCGGGGCTGGCCAGAATGGGGCTGGCCAGGGCAGCGGTGCCGAGCGCGAGCGCGCCGCGGCGGCCGATGATCGAGGGCATGGCAGGGTTCCTCCGGACTTTGCCGCAGACTGCGCAACCGCGGCGCCCCGCGCAACCGGCGACGCTCAGATCGCCCGGAAGAAGTACTCGCCCAGCGTCTTGAAGCCGACGCGGAACAGCACGATCGTGTTGGCCGGGTACAGCGTGCTGGTCGTCGGGTCCTGGGCGAAGCGCTTGATGAAGCGGCCTTCCAGGATGAAGCACTCATCCTCGTAGCCGGCGAAGCCCTGCATCAGCACCCAGCGGCCGAGGCCGAGATCGTATTTGGCGGAAAAGCCGGCGCGCCAGAATTCGTTGATCCTGCCGGCAATGCCGGCGGAGACCTCGTCGCGCGAGCGGGCCGGCACCAGGTAGGGCAGCGGCACGGAATAGAGGTAGCCGGCGGAGAAGGTGACGCCCTCCACCGTCAGGTTCGCCACCGTGTCCGCAACCTTGCGCTGGAACAGCTGCTCGCCATCGGTGCGCACCCGGCCGATGGTCTCGAACCACGGCACCGGGGCGACCCGCAGCCGCGCGACGTAGTCGGAGGCGCGGCGGTCGAGGCCCGACCCGGCATAGGGGTTGGCATCCTTGAAGTCGCCATCAAGGCGGAAGGAACGTCCGACCAGCCCTTCCACCTGGCCGCCATTGGGGAAGTCCCAGGCGCTGCGCAGGGCGGTGTCGACGCGGCTGCCGCCTTCCTGCCGGTCGCGGCCGGTGAAGCGGTTCAGCGCAAACAGGTTGGCATCGGTGAACTCGAAATCGACGCTGTCCTCGTTCGGTACGCTGCGCTGCGGCCCCATGCGCGGCCCGGTGACGAACTGCACATGCGGCTCGATCGTCTGGCTGCCGTATTCGCCGGCGTCGCGGATGAAGGGCATGCGCCAGTCGAGCGCGGCGCGGAGGTTGCCCACGCCGCGGGTGCCGTTGGCGTCCGGCAGGTTGGTCGGCGGCTCCTGCTGGCCCTTGGCGTTGTACCCGATCGCCTCGCCCTGCAGCTTGAAGGTCCAGAGATCACCGAGGTCGCCGATCTCCGGCCGCTCCCAGCGGACGCGGGTGGCGATGCGCTGCGACTGGCTGCCGATGTCGCGGTAGATGCCCAGGATCCCGGCATCGAGCGTCAGGTTGCCGCCGAGGATCTTCTCGCGCGGCGCCATCTCGCCATAGATGTTCGGCAGGACATAGGGCACCTGGCGGGTGTCGTCCGAGGTGCGCAGGCCCTGGTAGGCGCGGGCGTCGAGGCGGGCATAGCCCTCGGTGCCCCAGAAGCCCTCGGTATAGACCTGGCTGGTCAGCACCCGGCGGTATTCGTAGCGGAAGGTCCGCAGGTAGATCTCGGAGGTGGCGCGGTTCAGGTCGAAGCCGGCCCGCCAGGTCTCATCCACCGTGAAGCGGCCCTTGAGGAAGATGTGCCCGGCCATCTCCTCCTTGCCACCGGTGTCCTTGCCGTTCAGCCCGCCGAGCGAGGCACTGCCCAGGATCTCGCCGAAATTGAACAGCTTGCGGTATTCCAACCCGAGATTCGGATATTGCCGGGTCGAGGCGATGGGCGTGACCGTCAGGTCGGAGGTCTGGTCGATCGCCCAGAAATACGGCGTCTCGACGAAGCCGCCGAGGAAGCGGGTGTAGCCGAAGGTCGGGAACAGGAAGCCGGAAGCCCGCGGGGTCGAGGGATCCGGGTGCGAGAGATAGGGCGTGTAGAGCACCGGCACGCCGAACATCCGCACCGTGGCGTCGCGGTAGGATATCCGCAGCGCCTCCTTGTCCTGCGTCGCGCGGCGGGCCTGCACCTGCCACAGCGGCGCCGCGGTCGGGTCGTCCTTGCAGAGGTCGCAGGAGGAATAGACCACGCGGCCGAGCTCGCTGATCGTCCCGCCGGTGCGGCGGGCGCCGTTCGCCGCCATCTTGCCGTTGGCCGCCAGCAACGCGCGGACGCCCTCCAGCACGCCGTCGCGGAAGCGGTCCTTCAGCTCGGCGTGCTCGGCGAACAGCACGCTGCCATCGGGTTCCAGCAGCTGCACGTTGCCGGTCGCGGTGGCGATGCCGGTGTTGCGGTCATAGGTGAAGACGTCGGCGCGCAGCAGCCGCTCGCCCTGCCAGGCCTCCACCTTGCCGCGGGCGGTGACCAGGCCCTTCTCGCGGTCGTACTCGACCTCGTCGGCGGTGAAGGTGACCGGGGCATTGGGGTCCTGCTGCGGGCCGCCGCCGCCGAGGCCCGCGAAGGGCGTGATGCGCTGCGCACCGGTGCCCGGGGCGCCGCTGGCGCGGATCGGCGTCGGGTCGCGCGACGTCACGCTCGGCGCATCGAGCTGCGCCCGGGCGAGGCCGGGCAGGGCGAGGAACAGCGCGAGGAGCGCGCACCAGGCACGGCCGCGCGGCCGCAGGGCGGGGGCGAGGCTCATCCATCCTCCAGGTGCAGGAGCAGGGCGAGGGCGAGCAACAGCCCGGCGATGGTCGGCGCCCAGGCGGCGAGTTCGACCGGCAGGGTGCCGGCCTCGCCGAACTCGCTGGTGATCTTGTCGAGCACGAAGAGCAGGAAGCCAGCCGCGACGCCGGCGCCGATCATCTACGCCACGCCGCCGCGGCGGGAGGTGCGCATGGAGAACCCCGCCGCCAGCAGCGCCATCGCGGCGGCCAGCACCGGCAGCGCCAGCAGGCTCTGGAAATGCAGCTGGTGGCGGACGGCGGAGAAGCCGGCCTGTTCCAGCACCGCGATGAAGCCGGGCAGCGCCCAGAAGGACAGCGTGTCGGGCGAGGCGAAGCTGTTCTCGATCCGGTCCGGTGTCAGGTCGGTGGGGAAGTGGATCAGCGCGCGCGGCCCGGCGCTGCGGTCGGCGTTGAAGGTGACGCTATCCTCCAGCGCCCAGCGGCCCGGCAGCAGCCGGGCGCGCGGCGCCTCGATCCGCGCCAGCGGGCGGTCATTCGCCCCCAGCCGCCAGAGGCTGACATCGGTGAGGATGAAGTCGGCGGGCTTCTCCCCGGGCTTTGCCGCCAGCGGCCGGCCGGACAGGATGGCGACGCCCTGCGGGTCCAGCTCCCGGTCCGCCTGGCGCAGCCAGAGCCGGCCGCCGGCGATGGCGGTGAGGCCGGCGCTGGCGCGCAGATAGGCGTAGTCCAGCCGTTCCGCCCGGGCGAGCATGACGGATGACAGCGGCGAGACGGCGACGGTGCCGAGCAGGCCGAAGGTCAGCGCCACCGCCAGCGGCCCCGAGAGGAACCCCCAGGCGGAGATGCCGGCGGCGCGGGCGACCACCAGCTCGGAGGACCGGGTCAGCCGCCAGAAGGCCAGGATGCCGCCGAGCAGGATGGCGAAAGGCATGATCTGCAGGGCGACGAAAGGCAGCCGCAGGCCGGCGATGGTGGCGACCAGGGCGAAGCCGGCATCGGGACGGGTGGCGGCGCGGCGGAGCAGCTCGATGAAGTCGAACAGCGCCACCAGCAGCGTCAGCCCGGCCAGCATGGCGAAGGTCGCCGCCAGGAAGCGACGCGCGACATAGAGCGTGAGCGTGGTGGCGAGGGTCATGCCGCGCCCGGCTCGGGCTGCGGCGGGCGCGGCCGGCGCAGCTGCGGCAGGCCGGGCAGGCCGAGGATCGCCCAGGCGGCAACCAGGCCGGGGACCAGCGCATTCACCCAGATCAGCGGGATCACCGCGTTCGAGGCGAGGAAGGAGGTGATCAGCTCATCGACGCCCCACTTCTTCTTCAGCCAGCCCGAGGCCCCGCCGAGCAGCCCGCGCGCGGCCATCGCCGCGATCAGGGCGGCCGCCATGA
>JBMOJU010000122.1:0-13231 GCA_049315625.1 Paracraurococcus sp. | reverse complement strand
TTCGCGCCATCCATCCACCACTCGACGACCGACCCATCCGGGGTGCGCCAGAGGATATCGGCCCTCCCGTCGCCGTTGAAATCGCCGGTGCCGGCCACGGTCCAGGCAATCCCCGGATTCGCGAGCGGGCCGCCGACCGTCGCGGACTGGCCGTCGAGCAGCCAGGTCAGGAGGCTGCCGTCGGTGTTGCGCCAAAGGATATCGGCCTTGCCGTCGCCGTTGAAATCGGCGGTGGCGGCCACTTGCCAGCCGGGATCGATGACACCGAAGCCGGCGCCACCGATGCCGATGGCGCCATTCATCCACCATGCGGCGAGCGTTCCGTCGGCGTTACGCCACAGGATGTCGGACTTGCCGTCGCCGTTGAAATCACCGATGCCGACGATGCTCCAGGCGAGGTCGATCCGCGCCAGGCCACCGCCGCCCAGGAACGTGGTGCCGTCCATGAGCCAGAGGGCGACGGTGCCGTCGGCGCCACGCCACAGGATATCGGCCCGGCCATCGGCGTCGAAATCGCCGGTGCCGACGATGCTCCAGTCCGTACCGGGATCCCAGAGCGAGCCGCCGCCGGCATAGGCCAGGCCCTGGCTCTGCCACTGCGCCACGGCGCCGCCGGCCTCCCGGAACAGGATGTCGCTGCTGCCGGTGCCGGTGAAGTCGCGGCTGACCGGCAACAGCGTGACGTCGCCATCGGCGAACCGCGCGATCTCCACGCCCGACAGCGTGTCGCTGCCGTCCGGACCGGTTGCGATCCAGGTGCCATCGGCCTGTCGGGTCAGCGTCGTTGCGGCGCGCAGCCCGGTGAAACGCGCGACGTCGCGACCGTCGCCACCGGTCAGCTGATCCTGCCCGGCCCCACCCGAGAGCAGGTCATTGCCGGCCCCACCGAGAATCGTGTCATTCCCCGCGCCACCACCCAGGCTGTCGGCGCCGTCGGCGCCGATGAACCAGTCATCGAATGCGCTGCCGGAGACCGAGGCCCGCTCCACATCGCGCAACTCCGCGGTGAAGCCGAAACTGGCATCAATGGCGGAGAACTGGCCGCCGTAGTCCCACGCGCCGAAGTCGAGCACGGCGAGGTCGTCACCGCTGCCGCCCGAGAGGGTTTCACCGAAACCCTGGATGTTGTTCGAGCTAAGCGTGTCATTGCCGTCGAGGCCGAGCAGCAGGTGGCTGCCGCCGGTATTGGTCAGCACGTCGTCGCCCGGCGTACCGATCTCAACCCCGAGGGCAGCGGCCGTGAGCATGCCGCCGCCAGGGCCATCGGCACCGATCGTCGCCGGATTGGTGGCCGACCCGACGCGGACCACGACGTCGCCGGCACTGACCTGGGCATCCTGGTCGGCGTCGAGGACGATCCAGCCGCCCGCCGCAGCGCCGTCCGCCACGGCGGGAAGCCAGTAGCCGAGGAGAAACAACCCCTGAAGCGGGTGCGGGCCGAGGCTGAAGCCCGCCGACAACCTTGTTTGCGCCGCGAAATCGCCGCCGACCCAGATCTGCTGCAGCGTCGAGATCTGGTCGCCGGTGCCGTCGCGCGGCTGGAAGGCGACCGCGTCGCCCTCTCCGATCGCGAAATCCGCGATGGTATCCATCCGGGCAAGCGAGGAGTCGGGCGGCAGGCTGCCGCCGAAGGCGATGACGAAGCTGTCGTTGCCGGTGCCCCCGATCAGCAGATCGGCGCCGAGCCCGCCGAAGAGCCAGTCCGCGCCGGCCCCGCCGACCAAGGTGTTGTTGCCGGCCAGCGCCGGGTCGCCCAGCGTCGGATCGTCGCCGACCAGCGTGTCGTCCCCGTCGCCACCATCGATTGAATCGGAACCCGGGCCGCCCGACAGGGAGTCACTGCCGGCCTGGCCGAGCAGCGTATCCGCGCCGTCGCCGCCAAAGACCGTGTCAGACCCATCGCCGGCGAGGACCGAATCATTGCCGCTGCCGGCATCCACCCCGTCGCTGCCGGACAGCGCGTTGATGGTGTCGTTGCCGGCGAAGGTGGCGATCTGATCGGCGAAATTCGCCCCGGTGATCGAATCGCTGCCGGTCGTGCCGCGCATGCTGGGGAAGGTGTTGGCGACGAAGCTGCCGGCGCTGATCGAGCCTGCCGCGGTCAGGTCGATCCGCACGACGAGGTCGGCGGCTGAAATGGTCAGGCTGCGATCGACATCCATGATCAGCCAGCCGGTCAGGCTGCCGCCGCCGGAGGCTGGCATCCAGTACATGTCGTAGGCGGCTCCGCCCGCCGGATCGGTCAACGTGGTGCCGATGGTCGGGGCTGCCTTGCTGGCCAGATTGCCGACGAAGAGGAGCGGCAGAGCCGTGCCGTCGGAGCCGGGCGGCACGAATTGGTTCCACCCGGTATAACTCGGGAAGGTGGTCAGGGAGAGGAAGTCCGCCAGGCCCGCGATATTCAGCTTGTCCCCCTGGGACTGGCTGAAATCGGTGATCCGGGCCATGGCGGCGGATGTCGAGCCGATCCCGCCGGTCGCGTCCGCCGCGGTCAGGACGAAGACATCGGCGCCCGCTCCGCCCGTGAGCAGGTCCACGCCCGGGCCGCCGGCCAGGGTATCCGCACCATCGCCGCCCGACAGGGTATCGGCGCCGTCGCCCCCGACGAGGAGGTCATTATCCGCCTCGCCGTAGAGTTGGTCGTTGCCGCCATTGCCGAACAGGATGTCGGCGCCTGCACCGCCCTGGACGCTGTCATCGCCGTCCCCGGCGCGGATCGAATCCGCGCCGGCACCACTCAGGATGGTGTCGGCCCCGGCACCCGGGAGAATAGCTGGCGGATCGAGAAAGGTGCCGATCGGCCATTCTTCGAGCGGGACAAGGAGATCGGCGGCATCCGAACCGGGAACGCTTGGCATGAGCACACAAGTTAGTTTGGTATGCCGCATACTATAAATACAAACAGGTAACAACCATCGGTTTCACCGGGGCGGGGCCCGCTGCCACGGGAACGGGTTGGTCCCCGTGGCGCGCGCCGGATCAGTACATGTGCTGGCCGCCGTTGATCGAGAGGGTCGAGCCGGTGATGAAATCGGCATCGTCGGCGGTCAGGAAGACCACGCCGCGGGCGATGTCCTCCGCGGTACCGAGACGGCCACGGGGGATCCTGGCGATGATCTTTTCCAGCACGTCGGGCGGGACCGCCCGCACCATCTCGGTGTCCACATAGCCGGGCGCGATGGCATTCACCGTGATGGAGGTCCGGGCGCCTTCCTGCGCCAGGGCCTTGGTGAAGCCGTGGATGCCGGACTTGGCCGCGGCGTAATTGACCTGCCCGTACTGCCCGGCCTGACCGTTGATCGAGCCGATATTGACGATGCGGCCGAATTTCCGCGCCGTCATGCCGTCCCAGACCGCCTTGCAGAGATTGTAGCAGGAGCCGAGATTGGTATCGATGACGTCGTCCCACATCTGCCGCGACAGGCGCTTCATCGTGGAATCGCGGGTGATGCCGGCGTTGTTGACCAGGATCTCGATCGAGCCGACCTCCGCCTCGATCGTCTTGATCGCGGCGTCGCAGGCGGCGAAGTCGGACACGTCGAATTTGTAGCACGGAATCCCCGTGCGTTCGGTGAATGCCGCCGCGGCAGCGTCATTGCCCGCGTAATTCGCCACCACCGTCCGGCCAGCCGCCTTCAGCGCCTCGCTGATCGCGGCGCCGATGCCGCGTTGCCCGCCCGTGACCAATGCAACTCGTGCCATCTGCCCCGTCTCCCTCTCCGATTGTGTCCTCGATCCCAGGCCGGCACCGCGTCGGGCGATGCGTCGCGCGGTGCCACACCGACAGGTCAGCCCGGAAGGCCAGCCGGATCAAGCGTGAATACCCGTGCGCGTCATTGCGCCGGATCAAGGGCATGCCGCTCCCGTTGCCTCAGTTTCCGCCGGCCGGCAATGATCGGGGTGTCGGACGGTCGACCGACACCGCCTGTCCGACTGGCCCGCCTGGCCGTCCCGCATCGCCTCACCGCGGCCGTAACGCGAGGATCCAGGTTACCACCCCGTCCAGCTCCTGCCCCGACAGCCGGTAATCCGGCATGCGGCTGTGCGGGGTCTGCAGGAAGGCGCGCAGCGACATCTCCGTGGTGGCGGGCATGCGGGCGATCGCCTCGAAGGGCGGCGCCGCGTCGCCGGCCGGGCCCCGCGCCGTCGGCCCGATGACATGGCAGTTGGCGCACCACGTCTCGGCGACGATGCGGCCACGATCAAGCCTTTCCTGATGCAGGCCGCTGCCCTGTGCCTGGGCGAGGACCGGGAGGCTCAGGGCAGCCAGCACGACGGCGATACGCATCCGGGCGTCTCCTTCGCGGGCCGGCCGATCCTGTCCTAGGCTCGCCGGTCCATATGACGGGAGGACACAATGGCAAGATTCAGCGGCAAGGTGGTGTTGATCTCGGGCGGTGCCCGCGGGCAGGGGGCGGCCGAGGCACGAATGCTGGTCGCCGAAGGCGCCAGGGTGGTGCTCGGCGACCTGTTGGAGGCGCAGGGCCGGGCGCTGGCCGAGGAACTGGGACCGGCCGCGCGCTTCATCCGCCAGGACGTGACCGAGGAGGCCGACTGGGCGGCCGCCGTCGCCGCGGCCGAGACGATGGGCGGGCTGCACGGCATGATCAACAATGCCGGCATCTACGTGCCGAAGCGGCTGATGGAGACCGATGCCGCGCTGTTCGAGCGGCATATGCGGGTCAACCAGCTCGGCTGCTTCCTCGGCATGCAGGCGGTGGTCCCGGCGATGGAGCGCTCGGGCGGCGGCTCGATCGTCAACATCTCCTCCACCGCCGGGCTGCGCGGGTCGCCGGGCGCGATCGCCTATAGCGGCACCAAATGGGCGCTGCGCGGCATGACCAAGGCGGCGGCGGTGGACCTGGCGCCGCGCGGGATCCGCGTGAACAGCGTCCATCCCGGGCCGATCGACACCGACATGGTGAAGGTCTGGAGCAACGAGCAGCGGGCCACGCGCCTGTCGCAGATCCCGATCGGCCGGATCGGTGAGGCGGGCGACGTGGCGCGGGCGGTGCTGTTCCTGCTGTCGGAAGAGAGCAGCTACATGACCGGCGCCGAACTCGCGGTGGATGGCGGGGCTTCGCTTTAGGTCAGGGTGCGCCCCTGGCGGCCTCGGGCACCGCAGGGGGCGCCATCGCCAGATCCTTGCCGATCGGCGGCCGCTTCACCCAGGCCTTGCCGTCCAGCGCGCGCTGATAGCCGTAGTCGAACAGTTCGCGCATGTAGGCCTGTTCGAACGGCGTGGCGAGTTCGCGCGAGAATTCGCTGCCGATGAAGGCGAGGTTGTAGTCGAAGCCATCCTGCTGGGCGGCGGTCCACATACGCACCACGTCGCCGTACCCGCTGGAGTAGATCATGGTCGAGATGGCCCGGCCGGTGATGCCGAAGACGCGGCGCCGCACCGAAGCCCAGCCCGGGTCGAGCCTGCCGTTGCGGATGACGGACACCTGGCCGCTGCGAACCTGCTTTCCCTTGCGCCGACGGTCGGCGCGCATCTCCCCCACGCCGCGCGGGTACAGAAAGGCCTGCGCGAAGGCGCCGCCATCGACATGCATCTCCTGGTACTCCACGCCATCCAGCGTGACGTCGAACATCACCGCCGGGAAGGCGCCGGGGATGGCGGCGCTGGCGAGCAGGATGCGGCGGATCAGGTGCGCCGCCCGCGGATCGCCGCTGGCGGCGATGGCGCCGATGTTCCAGACCACCGGCACCTGGGCATCCAGGTCGGTGGTGCCGATCAGCAGGATACGGCCTGCCGTATAGGCCTTTGCGATATCGGCCAGCATCGCGTCGTTCAGGTGGCGCGAGATGGTACGGAACAGCGGCGTGGTGTCGGTCAGCGCATCGGCGAAGACGGCGGCGAGATAGTTCCTGGTGTCCGCGATGTCGGCGATGGTGAGGTTGGTGTAGACGTCGCGCAGCGCGGCGTCGTAGGCGGGGCCGAGGAAGGCGAAGGGCGCGGTCAGCGCCCCGGTGCTGACGCCGGTGACCAGGTTGTAGACCGGGCGGGTGCCGGCCGCGGTCATGCCGCAGAGCAGGCCGGCGCCGAACGCACCGTCCTCTCCGCCGCCGGAGACCGACAGCATGTTCAAGGGCGTCGAGTCGGTGCCGGGGGCGAGGCCGGTGGTGCGGTCCCAGCGTTCCAGGGCGCTGAGGAATTCGGCAGCCAGGGGAGCGGCATTCAACGAGTAGTAGAAGCGCTCATTCGGCAGTCCGAGGACCGTGGCCTGATGAAAGCGTCCGCGCGGTACGGCGTCCAACCGCGTGGTGGAGATGCAGCCGGGCAGCAGCGTGAGGGCCGCTGCACCGAAGGCCCTGCGCGAGGCACGGATGGTCTCGCCAAGTGGCCACATGCCCAGGAGTCCTCGAAGGGGTCTGGGTGGTCCTAAAGGATTTCCGGCATGCGCGGGAGTCTGGTGGTGTGGTCAGGGTGCTGGGCGCATCGGCGATTCCCCGCGCGCCCTGCGCGCCGCGCCTGCCGCGCGAGCCGTTAGGCGCGGGACGCTACCAGCGGCGGCCCCAGCCCCGGTAGCCACCGTAGTATCCGAAGCCCACGCCCGGGCCGTAATACGGGTAGGCATAGGGGTAGGGGTAGCCATAGGCCGGTGCCGGGTAGGCGTAGACCGGGGCGGGGTAGCCGACCACCGCCGGGGCCGGGGCGGCCTGCACGCTGTTGCCGGTGCTGGCGATGCACTGGGTATAGGCCATGTCGTAGCGCTGCTGCAGATTGGCGCCGGAGGCCTGCGCATTGCCTGCGCCGATCGCCGAGCCGGCCAGCAGCCCCGCGCCGGCGCCGATCGCCGCACCCGCGCCCATCGCCCCGCCTGCCGAGCCGATCAACGCGCCCGCCGCGGCCCCGAGCCCGGTACCGAGCACGGCGCTGCCCACCGCCGACTGCGTCGCGGCGTCGGCCGGCGTGGTGCCGCCGAGCTGCGCCTGGGCGTAGTTGCGACAATTCATGTCATCCGCCTGGAAGGCGACGAGGTCCTTCCCCTTGGCGGGCAGCGCAAGGACGCTGGGACCCGCGGGTGGCGCCACCGAGCAGGCACCGAGGGCGAAGGGAACGAGCAGGGCAAGGGCGGGATATGCGGTCTTCATGGTCCTGTCTTCCTGCCCGGCACGCCGCCGGGCGTTTGCTGCGCAGTCTATGGGCCGGCGCCGCCGGCCCGCGCCTATCGTTACATGTCGAGATGTTGCGGCGGCATCGCCGTCAGATGGATCCTGCGCCCAGGATTCGGGCAAAAAGCGGGACGGCGGCGGCAAGATCGCCGAGGGCCACGCATTCGTGCGGCGTATGCGCCGTCTCGATGGTGCCGGGGCCGAGGATGACGCAGGGGGCGAGGTCCTGCAGCTCCGACGCATCGGTGCCGTAGGGCGCGGTGCGGGGCGCCTGGCCGGTGAGGTCGCTGGCCAGGCGGATCAGGGGGTGCTCCGCCGGCAATTCCGGCGGCCGCCCCTCCTGCGTGATGGCGACCGCGATGCCCGCCCGGGCCGCCGCGGAACGGACGGCATCGAGGATGGGCGCCGTGTCGAGGCTGCGGCTGGCGCGGAACTTGATGCGCGCGGTGGCGCGGGCGACGGTGACGTTCACCGCGGTGCCGTGGTTGTCCACCACCAGGTTGAAGTCGCAGAAGGGCGGGTCGTAGGCCGCGTCCTGCAGGGCGGGGTCCGTCCGCAGCCGCTGCTGGATCTCCCGCATCTCCGCCAGGAAGGGGATCAGCGCCCAATTCGCGTTGGTGCCCCGGCCGGTCGAGGAATGCGCCTGCACGCCGCTGGCAGTGGCGACGATGTTGCAGGACGAGCGGTGGCCGCGCACCGGGATGAGGCCAGTCGGCTCCGCCACGATGATGCCCTTGAGGTTCAGCGACCGGGCGAAGGCGCTGGCCGCGACGGCCCGGGCGCCGGCCTTGGTGGTCTCCTCATCGGTCGTGATCAGCAGGGTCGCCGGGACGTCGGCCGGAACCGATTTCGCCGCCAGGATGCAGGCGGCGACCGCGCCCTTCATGTCGACGCTGCCGAGGCCGTGCAGCAGGCCGGCATGGTCGATCCGCGCCGACCAGGGATCCTGCTGCCAGCCGGTATCCGGGACCGTGTCCATGTGGCCGGACAACGCGTAGCCGCCGATCGGTCCGCGATGCGCGACCAGCGCCCGCTTCTCCACCCCCGCCTCGTCGCGGTAGTCGAGCCGCTCCACCTCGAACCCCCGCAACTCGTGCTCGATATGCCCGGCGACCGCGAGGTTCGAGACCGAGGAGCGGCTGTCGAGGGCGACGAGATCCGCGGCGAGGCGGGCGAGGGCATCTTGCATGGGGAACAGCTTGTCGCGCGGGCGCGAAAGGGCAAGTCTCCGCGGCATGGAAGCTCTTGCCTATCTCGACCCCCGCAGCGGCCGGACCTGGCCGCTGGATGTCCCCCGCTGGTGCGGCGATGGGCAGGAACCCTTGGTGCTGACCGATATGGCCGGCCTTGCGCCCGGCGATATCGACCGCGGCGAGCGCAGCCTGTGGCGCTACCGCGCTGCGCTGCCGCCTTTGGCCGGCGCGCCGATCAGCATGGGGGAGGGCTGCACACCGTTGGTGAAGCGGACCTTCGGCGGCGCCACCGCGCTGCTGAAATGCGAATGGTTCATGCCGACCGGCAGCTTCAAGGACCGCGGGGCGACGGTGATGCTGTCCCTGCTGCGGGCGCAGGGCGTGCGGGCGGTGCTGGAAGACAGTTCCGGCAATGGCGGCGCGGCGATCGCGGCCTATGCCGCGGCGGGCGGGATGCGCGCGAAGATCATGGTGCCATCCAGCACCAGCCCGGCGAAGACGGTGCAGAGCCGCGCCTCGGGAGCGGAGATCGCGCTGGTGCCAGGCAGCCGGCAGGATTGCGCCGACGCGGCGATGCGGGAGGCGGAGAGTATCTTCTACGCCAGCCATAATTGGCACCCCTTCTTCCTGCACGGCACCAAGACCCTGGCCTATGAGCTGTGGGAGGATCTGGGCTTCAGGGCGCCGGACAACGTCATCGTCCCCTGCGGCGCCGGGTCCAACGTGCTGGGCTGCGGTATCGGGTTCTCGGAGCTGCTGCGGGCCGGGCAGATCGACCGGCTGCCGCGCATCTTCGCCGCGCAGCCGGCGAATTGCGCGCCGATCGCGCGGGAATTCCTCGATCTCGATGCGGTCGCGGCGCAGCCGACCATCGCCGAGGGCACCGCGATCGCCCAGCCGATCCGCGCGCGGGAATGCATCGGCGTGCTGCGGCTGAGCCAGGGCGGCGCGGTGATGCTGACCGAGGCCGAGATCGGCCAGGCCTGCCTCGATCTGGCGCGCAGCGGCATCTACGTGGAACCGACCTGTGCCCAGGCGGCAGCGGCCTTCGCCCGGCTGCTGGCGATGGGCACGATCCGGCCGGAGGAGACAACGGTGGTGGTGCTGACCGGCACCGGGCTGAAATCGACGCCCCGTATCGCCGAGCTGCTGGGGGTGGCGGTATGAGCGCGGGACCACGCATCGCCTTGCTGGGCTTCTCGATCGAGTGCAACCGCTTCGCCCCGCCGGCGACGCAGGCCGATTTCGACACCCGCTGCTGGCTGGAGGGTGAGGCGATCGTCGCCGATGCCCGCGGCGCCGCGCCCAAGGCGCTGGGCGAGATGCCGGGCTTCGTCGCCGACATGGACGCCGCCGGGCCCTGGCAGCCGCGGCCGATCCTGCTGGCCATGGCCGAGCCGAACGGGCCGGTGGAGCAGGCGGCCTTCGACCGCATGATGGCGATCTGGCGCGCGGGCCTGGAGGCGCTGCGAGGTGAGGTGGAGGGTGCCTATGCCGTGCTGCACGGCGCCGGGCTGACGACGGAGTTGGACGACCCCGAAGGCGCCCTGCAGGCGCTGGTGCGTGAGGTGCTGGGCGACATCCCCTTCGTCTGCAGCTACGACCTGCACGCCAATATCTCGGACGCCATGGTGGGCGACTGCGATGTCTTCGTCGGCTACCGCACCAACCCGCACCTGGATATGCGGGAGCGCGGCGCCGAGAGCGCGCGATTGCTGCGCCGGCTGCTGGCCGGGGAGACGGCGTACCGCGCGCTGATCCGGCTGCCGATCGTCGCACCCACGGTTTCCATGCTCACCGCCGCCGGCCCCTATGCCGAGGTGATCGAGCTTGGCCAGGAACTGGCCGCGCTCGATCCGGCGATCTGGAACGTCTCGGTCATGGGCGGCTTCGCCTATGGCGACACGCCGTTCAACGGCATGGCGGTGGTGGTGACGGCCGCCGACCAGGCATCGGCCGACAGCATGGCGGAGCGGCTGGCGCGCGCCGCATGGGCGCGCCGCGACCGGTTCGTCGCGGAGTTGACCTCGCTGCGCGAGGCGACGCGGCGGGCCAAGGCCACGGCGGTACCGCTGGCCTTCGCCGATGTGGCAGACAACCCCGGCGGCGGCGCCCGGGGCAACACCATGCATATCCTCGCCTCCTTCCTTGCCGCCGGGGTCGAGGACTGCCTGATGGGCGTGATCCACGACCCGCTGCTGGCCGCCGAGGCGCACACTCTCGGCGTCGGCGCCCGCTTCACCGCCCGCTTCAACCGGCCACAAGGCACGCTGACCGCGAACGACGAATTCAGCCGCCCGCTGGAAGCAGCGGCCGAGGTGGTGGCGCTGTCCGATGGTCGCGTCACCGGCCGGCGCGGCATTTTTGCGGGTACCGCGATGACTTTGGGCGCCACCGCAGCGCTGCGGCTGGGGGGGATCACCGTCGTCGTCATCTCCATCCGCACGCAATGCGCCGATCCCGCTTTCCTCGAACACCTCGGCCTCGACATCGGCGCCGCGCGCTGCGTGGTGGTGAAGTCGCGCGGGCATTTCCGCGGTGGTTTCGACGAGTTCTTCACCGCCGATCGGATCGTCGAGGTCGACGCGCCCGGCCTGACGTCGCCCATCCTCACCCGCTTCGCCTGGACGAAGCTGCCGCGCCCGGTCCTGCCGATCGACCAGGATGCGCATTGGAGTCCGGCATGACCCTCGACGACCTGCCCACGCCCTGCCTGGTGCTGGACCTTGCCGTGCTGCGGCGGAACCTGGCGCTGATGCAGGCGGCGGTGGCGCGGTTTCCCGCGCTGGTGCTGCGGCCGCACATGAAGACAGCCAAGAGCGTCGAGGTCGCGCGGCTGGCGGCGCCGGATTTTGGCCCGATCACCGTCAGCACCCTGGCCGAGGCGCAGTACTTCGCCGCGGCCGGATGGCGCGAGCAGATCTACGCCGTCGGCATCACCCCGGCGAAGCTGGATGCCGTCGCCGCGCTGAACGCCGCCGGCGCCGCGGTGAAGGTCATCACCGATGATGTGGAGGCCGCCCGCGCCATCGCCGGGCATCCGGGCACCATCCAGGCGCTGGTCGAGGTCGATGTCGGCGAGGCGCGCGGTGGCGTCGCGCCCGACGGCGGCGCGCTGGGCGAGATCGCCGCGGCGCTCGGGCCGCGCCTGGCCGGCGTGCTGAGCCACTCCGGCCACAGCTATGCCGGCCGCAGCCCGGCCGACATGGCGGCGATCGCCGAGGCGGAGCGGCTGGCGATCACCGCCGCCGCTGCCCGGTTGCGACAAGCCGGGCATACGGTGCCGATCGTCTCGCTCGGCTCCTCCCCCACCGCCATGCATGCCGCGCGGATGGATGGCGTCACCGAGGTACGGGCCGGGGTCTACATGTTCGGCGACCTGTTCCAGGGGCAGATCGCCACCCATCCGCTGGACGACATCGCCGTCACGGTCCTGGCATCCGTCATCGGTCGCCGGCCGGACCGCAACACGCTGCTGCTGGATGCCGGCGCCCTGGCGCTGTCGAAGGACCGCAGCACCCAAGGCGCGCCGCGCGACTGGGGCTTCGGGCGGGTGCTGGATATGGCGGGTCGGCCGCTGCCGGGCGAGCCGATGGTTGCCCGCGCCTACCAGGAACATGGCGAGGTGCACGCTGCGGCACCGCTGCCGTTTGCCTCGCTGCCGATCGGCGCGCGGCTGCGCGTGGTGCCGAACCACTCCTGCCTGACCGCTGCGGCGCATGACCGGTACCACGTGGTGGATGGCGGCGATGAGGTGATCGCCACCTGGGGCCGGGTGAACGGCTGGTAGGCCGCCACCTGCTGCGACAGCCCGCCACCGGCGCGGTTCCGCAGCATGCTGCATCGCGTCATGGGCCAGCGGCAGCGCACGATAATCCGCAGGTGAAAACGACCATCTATTCTGGCCCGATGATCAATCGATACTTTTGCTATGTTTCCATGAAGCGTGGGTTACATTTTGCGACGACGCCTTTTCGGAATCGAGACAGCTCGCAATAACCCTGCCCACGATGGCGCGTGCCAGGCGCGCCGGTCACGGGCAGGGGTGTGAACATGGCTACCAGTCTCAGAGCGGGCGATATCGCCTTCGTCGGCGTCCAGGGCGACGGCAGCCCGGAGCGCTTCGCGGTCGTTCTGCTGCGCGAGATCGACTCAGGCACCGTCATCAACTTCACCGATAATGGCTGGCTGAGCTCCGGCGCCTTCCGCACCGGCGAAGGCATCATCACCTACACCGCCTCGGCCACCGTCGCGGCCGGCACGGTGCTCACCTACCCGGGCGCCGCCGGCAGCGGCTGGACGGTCACCAATGCCAGCTTCGCCCTGAACAACAGCGGCGACCAGATCATCGCCTATCAGGGCACGCTGGCGTCGCCGACGGCGCTGGCGTCGCCGACGGCACTGCTCGCCGCGGTCCAGACCAACAACAGCGCCTGGGAAAGCGGCACGATCGACGCGCAGCAATCGGAACTGCCGGGCAGCGGCAGCACCCTGGCGGACCTGACGCTCGGCACCTACGCGGTGGCGATCGGCACCAATGCCACGACCGAGCGCGACAACGGCTACTACAGCGGCACGACGAGCGGCACTGCGGCGCAGCTCCTCACCGCCATCAACACCGCGTCCAACTGGACCACCGCGGCCAACAGCTCCACGGCTGTCACCTTTCCCGCCGGCCCCTTCAGCCTCGGCGGTGGCGGTGGCGGTGGCGCCGTTGCCGGCCTGACCCTGACGCAGAGCGGCGGCACCACCGCCGTCGCCGAGGCGAGCGCGACCAGCGACACCGTCTCCCTGGTCCTGGCGACCCAGCCAACCGGCGACGTGACCGTCTCCGTCGCCAATTCCGGCAGCGACGTGACGCTGAGCGCGAGCAGCTTCACCTTCACCACCGCCAACTGGAACGTCGCGCAGACGCTGAC
>JBMOJU010000517.1:0-2955 GCA_049315625.1 Paracraurococcus sp. | reverse complement strand
CATCGCTGGCCTGGGCAGCGACACGATCGATGGCGGCTCGCTCAATGAGCGCAATGCGATCGATTACCGGTTCAATGTCCCCGGAATTGCCCAGACCCAGTTTTCCGGTGGGGCGCTGACGCTGGTCTTTACTGACGCAACCACCGCCACGGTCAGCAAGGCCACCGACTTCGACGCGCAATCGAAGCCCAACGTCGATACCCTGATCGACATCAACCAGGTCTTCGGTACCGGCAATGCCGACAAGTTCGACCTTTCGCTGACCAGCGCCAGCGCACCGCTCACCTTCATCGTCCGTGGCGCTGCCGGCAACGACACCATCATCGGCAATGGCAGCGAACGCATCGTTGCCGATTACAACGACACCGTTGCCGGCAACATGTCGGCCATCAATGTCAACCTCGCCACGGGCGTGGTGCAGGATGGGCAGGGCGGTGTCGACATGCTGGTGGGCGTGCGCGCCGTCATATCCACCTTCGGGTTCAACGACACGCTGGTCGGCAGCAGCAGCGACGACACCTTCATCGGCTCCGGGCTCGGGTCGAAGACAATGACCGGTGGCGGCGGCCACGACACCTACCGCTACCAGGGCAATTCCGGCGTCTTTATCGATCTCGGCACGAACAACGCCAGCGGCGCCTACATCGGGAACGTATTCCACGGCGGCTCAACCGACACGCTGACCGGCTTCGACCGCGCCTATGGCGGCCAGGGTGCCGATACGATCAAGGGCACCAACGGCAGCGACACACTCGCCGGCGACAATGGGGCCGACAACATCGACGGCCGCGGCGGTTCCGACGTCATCGACTATTCCGCCTTCAGCAGCGTGTTCATCGCCACGGGCGTTGTGGTCAATCTGTCGACCAGCAGCACGACCATCGGCGGCGCCACCTTTGCGGCAGGCACCGCGCGCGATCCCTGGGGCAATACCGACACGCTTGCGAACCTGGAAGGCGTCATCGGCACCGATTTCGCCGATACGCTGATCGGCACCAATCAGGCCGACAGCTTCACCGGCAATGCCGGTGACGACAGCATCTCCGCAGGCGGCAACATTGACACGATCAATGGCGGCGCCGGCAGTGATTCGATCCGCGGCGGCGACGGCAACGACTCGATCGACGGCGGAGCCGGTTGGGACGTGGCCTCCTACCTCGTCGCCTCCTCCGCCGCGACCTGGACCCGCAACACCACGACCGGTGTCTGGACCGTCGCCATCGCCGGTACCGCCAGCGCCGAGGGTACCGACACGCTGGCGAACATCGAGGCGTTGAGCTTCACCGATCGGCGCATCGCCTTCGCCCAGGCGACGCCGGATGACCTGAACGGCAATGGCTCCTCCGACATCATGTGGCGCAACACGGATGGCGGCCTGGCGTACTGGGCGATGAGGGGGCTGACCGGCACCGGCGTCTCGCTCGGCACCGTCGCCACCGACATGACGCTCCTCGGCTCCGGCGACCTCAATGGCGATGGCTGGGCCGACCTGGTCTGGCGCAGCGGCAGCGGCACGCTGAGCACCTGGTTTTCCGGCCCGGCCGGATTGGTCGGTAGCAGCGGCGCCGGCACGACCATCGCCACCATCGATATGGCCTGGTCGGTCGCCGGGATCGGCGACATGAACCGCGACGGCAAGGCAGACATGCTCTGGCGCTACACCGACGGCACCGTCTCGCTGTGGCAGATGGACGGCGCGACGGTGACCAGCAGCACCAGCCTGGGTGCTGTCGATCCCAGCTGGAGTATCGTCGGCCTGGCTGATTTCAACGGCGACAACCGCGAGGATATCGTCTGGCGCAATGCCGACGGCACCGTCTCCATCTGGCTGATGGATGGTGGCAGCTTCATCGGCGGCGGCACCGTCTACAATCCGGGGCCGACCTGGAAGGTCGCCGGCATGGGCGACTTCAATGGTGACGGCAAGGCCGACCTGCTCTGGCGCAATGATGACAGCAGCATCGCCATCTGGAACATGAATGGAAACGCCCTCCTCACCGCTGCCTCGCTGGGCAAGCCAGGCGTCGCCTGGAACGTGGCAAAGGTCGCCGACTACAACGGCGACGGGAAGGCCGACATCGTCTGGCACAGCACGGACGGTACGGTGGCGCTGTGGCTGATGGATGGGTTCAGCGCGCTCGCGGCAGGCTCGCTCGGCAATGCCGGGACCTGGATGATCGTGTGATCGGCAGGGGGCGGCCGGCAGGACCGGCCGCCCCCGCCGCCATCACGCCGCCTGGGCGGTGACGATCGCCTTCCAGACGATCTCGGGCGTCGCCGGCATGTCGATATGCGTGACGCCGGCGCCCGACAGCGCATCGACCAACGCATTCATCATCGCCGGCGGCGAGCCAACCGCGCCGGCCTCGCCCGCGCCCTTGACGCCGAGCGGATTGGTCTCGCAGGGCACCTCGATCAGGTCGACCTCGATGTCGGGCAGGTCCTCCGCCCGCGGCAGGGCGTAGTCCATGAAGGACGCGGACAGGAGCTGGCCGCTTTCGGGGTCGTAGGCCGTGCGCTCATGCACCGCCTGGCCGATGCCCTGCGCCACACCACCATGCACCTGGCCGCGAACGATCATCGGGTTCACCGCATGCCCGACATCGTCCACCACGATGTAGCGCGGCACGGTGATCAGACCGGTGTCGGGCTCGACCTCCACCTCGGCGATGTGGCAGCCATTGGGGAAGGTGTGCGACTTGATCTCTGCCACCTCGGCGGCATCCAGCAAGGTCGCCGGCTCGCCCTTCGCCGCGCGCGCCTTCTGGATGGCGGCGAGTTCCAGGATGCCGACGCCGCGGTCGGTGCCGACCACGGCGAATTGGCCCCCCTTGCCCTCGCCGAAGCCGCCGGGGGTGAATTCGATGTCGGCAACCGCCGCTTCCAGATGCTCGGACGCCGCCTGCTTGCCCTTCTCGATCACCGTCGCGGTGGTCAGCAGGATCGCCTGGCCTT
>JBMOJU010000516.1:0-2957 GCA_049315625.1 Paracraurococcus sp. | reverse complement strand
GTGCCCAGCGCCACCGCCATCCCCGCCGCACCGACCTGCACCCCGCCGGTCAGCAGCCGGGCGAGGAAGGTCCGCCCCGCCGTGGTGATCAGGTTGTTCACCTGCCGTTCCGCCACCACCGCTCCCGCCGCATCGCGCGCGGTGACGGTCAGGCGACCGGCAATTCCATGCTTCTCGCGCATCCTACTGTCCTTCAGACCAGGCGCGTCGCATTGAGGCGCGTGGTGTTAAAAATACCATCCCAGGCGAGCCGCGCGTCATCGAACGGCTGTGTGTCGCGCAGCGTCGTGCCGAGCGTGATCGTCAACCCACCCTCCGCCAGCGGCACCGGCTCCGTCCAGCCGAGCGCCGGCCCCAGCATCAGCCCACCTTCCTCGATCCCGGCATTCTCGCGCGGAATCGGCGGCGGGCGGATATCCAGCAGCGCCCGGATGCCGGCCGGCCGCGCCATCTCCAGGTCGCGCCGCAGCAGATCGAGCCCACCCTGCGCCTCCGCCAGGTCAAGCTGGGCCGAGCGCAGCACGGTGACCCGGAAGGTGGCCGGTGGGCGGGTCAGCCAATCGAGTTCGAGCACCGCGACCGGCGGGCCGGGCGGCATGCCGCGCGCGGAGGCTTCGGCGGCGGCCAGGGCCTGGAACAACTGGTTCGACTGCCGGGCATCGGTGATGCTGAGCGCGGCGTCCCACAACGCGAAGCGGGTGCCCTCGATCGCGGTATCGCCGGCGAAGGTCGGCGGGTCCGCTGGATCGTCGAAGCGGCTTTCCGGCAAGGCGAATTGCAGCAGCCGCCAAGAGTTGGTGCCGGGCCGCAGCAACGGGGTGCGCACCCCCTGCTCGAGCACGGCGAGGCGCGTCCCCTCCTCCGCCGCCGCATTGCCGGTCGGCGGCAGGCCAGCATAGGTGGAGTGGACATCGTTGAAGGGGCTACCGCTCAGGAAGAAGATCGAATCACTGACGTCGCGGGCACTGCCATCGGTCCGGCTGACGGCGGCGCGGCCGGCTGGGTGGGTGGCCGTCCAGCCATGGTGCTCGCGTGCGTCAAAGGCATCGAAAGGGCGCCGCTCGGCCGGCGTCAGCGCTGGCTCCAGCGTCAGCGTCTCGCCGGGCAGCAGCATGCCGGCGAACAGCGTGATTTCGCCAGTCGCACGGTTTTGCACCGCAGGGTAGGACAACCGGGCCTGGCCGATCGGCCGCAGCCGCAGCACCGGGCGGTCGGCCACTAGGCTGCGGCTCTCGACCGGGAAGGGCACCCAATAGGCGGCCTCGAGGTTGCGCTCCGCCGGGGTCACCGGGTTTTCCGCCAACCAGGCATCGACCAGCCGGCGTTCGCGGTTCGGGCAGGGACCGGCGACGGTGCCGGCACAGACCGGGCAGCGCCGCCGTGTACCAAGGGGCATGCCCCAGGCTGTGGTCGCCTCCACCGCCCAAGGCGTGTCCGGCGTGTCGCGCGGGATCAGCGCGGTATCCATCCGCGGGCAGGCTTCGGTGCCCAGATCGGCCAGAGCGAGCGAGAGGATCGCCTTGGGGGTGGCCAGCCCGCCCATCAGCACCCGGGCGGTAAGGCTGAGCCGGGCGCGATAGGCCTCGGCCGACTCGGCTGGCAGCCTAGGCGTATCCAGCAAACCGCCCAGCCGTTCGAGCGCGCTCGGCACCTCCGGCCCGGCGGCGGTGCCAGTGGCGAGTTGCAGCCAGCTGTCGTGCAGCACCCGGCGCTGCGCCAGGTCAAGCTCGGCAAGCGCCGTCGCGGCCCGCCGCAGCACCAGTCCGATGGCGCTGTCGGCGGGTTGGGTCACGAAGATCCGCGGCAGCAGGTCGAGCATGCGGTTGAGGCGACGGGTCGGATCGGCCATCTCAGCGGCCTTCGGTTTCGCCAGGGCGCACGGTCACGCCACCCAGCCTTGGCACCTCACCCGGCTCCAGCACGTCACGCTCATTGGCCCGCGCAAGGATCGCGACGCGGCCGTCGCGCTCATGCACCACGGTAAAGCGCAACCCGGTCGGATCCACCGCGGGGCCTGCCACGGCAGCGGACAACTCTCCGAAGTCGATCGTGGTAGTGGCGACGGTCAGCCCGGCGGCGCGCCGCTGGGCGGCGTGGTCCAACTCGCCCACCTTACGGGCCAGCAGGGCTTCGAGCGCGTGAGCGGCGTCACCTCCGACCGCGGCCCGCGCGGTGACCTGGCCGGCCAGCAGGGTGATCTCCGCATCGACCCGCAGGCCCGGCGGCCGCAGCACCAGGATCGGCCAATCGCCGGTGGTGTCGAGCACCACGCGCTGGGTGGCGGCGGCCATGATGTCGTCGTCCGGCGTGCGCAGGCGGCCTGCGACCGAAATGCCGGCAACATAGGGATCGACCAGCGGCCGACCGGGCGCCGGCCCGGCGGCGACGATGCGGTCGTCCGCCGTGAGCACGCTGCGCAGCTTGGCGCCACGCAACGGTACGCCGACCGTCAATTGGGCGATGTAGGTGCGCAGGTCAGAGCGCAGGCGCTGCAGGATCTGCGCCTGCTCCGCCTCCCCGGCCGGCCGCGCCAGGTCAAGCACGGCGGCAACCCTGACGTGGATGGCGCTCGCTCGGTTGACGGCAACCCGGACGCCGGCTGGGCGCGCGTCGCGGATGCTGGCATGGACCTGTTCGAGGACATCGTCCGCCACCTCCGGGTCACCGATCACCACGGTGACCTCGGCCGGTGCCAGCACCGGGTCTTCCAGCACCTTGACGTCGGCAATGCCGCAGGCGCGCACCGCGGTTTCCAGCCCGGCCAAGGTACCGCCCTGGGCATGGCGGACCGCCCGCCTTGCGCGGGCACGAAGGTCGGCGTCGGTTTCCGGCTGCTGGCGTTGCAGCAGGGCTGAGCCGTTGCCGACGCGTTCGATGCCGACGATCGGCCGCGGCATCAGCGCCAGGGTGCCAGGCGGCACCTGGGTCAAGGTCGGGCTTGGCTCGACCGATTGGAC
>JBMOJU010000121.1:0-13289 GCA_049315625.1 Paracraurococcus sp. | reverse complement strand
GGCAAACAGCCGCGCCGTGGTATCGGCGCCGCCGCCCGGGGTGAAGGGTACCACCAGCCGGACCTGGCGCGGCGGCGCCCATTGCGCGCGCGCCGGTGCCGCGGCCAGCGATGCGCCGGCGAGGATCGCGCGGCGGCCGATCATCGGCCGATCCGCCGCCGCAGCATGTCCGCCAGCATGGCGTTGAAGCTCTCCGCCGCCTCGTAGGCGACCCAGTGGCCGGCGCCGGGGATGACGCCGGTCCAGGCCTCCGGCTGCACGCTGCGCAGGGCCTCGAAGCGCAACTCCAGCTCCGGCCAGGCGATCGCATCGCGTTCGCCGTACAGCAGCGCGACCGGGCAGCGCGCCTGCGCCACCGAGTCGCGCAGGCTGGTACTGCCGGCGAAGCCGCGGCTGACGAAGCGGGCGTGGCGGGTGTTCCATTCCTGGATCACCAGGGCCAGGGCATCGATATTGGCCGGGTCGGCGAACATCAGCGCGGCCAGGTTGTGGCGGTGCGCGGCGACCCGCGCCTCGCCTTCCAGGCTGCGGACCTTGGTCAGTTCGGTCACCTGCCGCCGCGGGCCGAGCGCGCCGGCGCCGACCAGGGTCACGCTGCGCAACTCCTCGCCTGCCTGCGCCGCGACATGGCCTGACAGCAGCGCGCCATAGGAGAAGCCACACAAATCGTAGCGCCGGCCTGCGCCGAGCACCTGGCCGATACCGGCGCGGATGATGGCGGCGACCGGGGCGGGGCTGTCCGCCGGCGGCGGCATGGCGCTGTCGCCGAGCCCGGGGATGTCCGGGCAGACCACCATGCGGTGCTGCGACAGCGGGCCAATGTTGCGCGCCCAGTGGCGCCAGGACCCGCTGCCGCCATGCAGCAGGACCAGCGGCTCGCCCTCGCCCCAGGCGTGCCAGGCCATGGTGCCGTCGCCGCAGGGGGTCTCGGTCCGGCGGGCGCTGGCCTGCAGCCGGGCGAGCAGTGCCTCCGGCGCCTCATCGGTCGTGCTCAGCCCGTCCTGCATCGCGTCCTGGTCCCGCTTCCCTTCGGCGATTTGTCGGCCGGGCGGGGCGGGCTGGCAAGCGACCGGGCGGGGTTGGTGCAGCAGGCATGGCCGAGGCCGGTGCCGATGGTCGGTACGCCCCGGCGGCGGACATCGTCCTGCCAGGGTATGTGGCGCAGCCCCTGCACCACGGCGTCGTTGTGCATGACGACGGCGGTGTCCTGCCCGGCGATCCGCGGCAGGGGGGCGCGCAGCCTTTCGGGCAGGTTGAAGTGGCTGCTGTCCCACTTGCCGGGCAGGGTCTGCCGGGTCGGGCATGGGATTGGCCAAACGCTGCCGGCCGCGGGGCGGCGCCGCCGATAGCGAGCGTCACGCAACGGGCATGTCAGGGATCGGGATAGCGGATCGCCACGACCTCGATGCTCTCGGTCCCCTGCGGCGTGCGCAGCCGCGCCGTGTCGCCGACCTCCCGCCCCAGCAGCGCGCGCGCCACCGGCGAGACCCAGGAAATCCGGCCGGCGGAGCTGTCGGCCTCGTCCACGCCGACAATGGTGACCGTCACCTCGCGGTCATCCTCCCGCGCGTAGGTCACCGTCGCCCCGAAGAAGACCGTGCCGCGCTTCGTCTGCGCCGCCGGGTCCACCACCTGCACCTTTTCCAGCCGCTTGCGGATGAAGCGGACGCGGCGGTCGATCTCCCGCAGCCGGCGCTTGCCGTACTGGTAGTCGGCATTCTCCGAGCAGTCGCCGAGCCCGGCGGCCCAGGAAACGATCTCCACCACCTTCGTCCGCTCGTCGTACCAGAGCCGTCGCAGCTCCTCGGCGAAGGCGGCATGGCCGGCCGGCGTCATGTAGAAGGGGGTGCCGGGGGGCAGGCCGGGCGGGCCTTCGTCGTCATCGTCATCATCGGGCATGCGGGGGGTTTAGGGCGGCTGCGCGGCTGGACGAAGCGCCGTCATTCCGGCGCGACCGGCACGCCCTCCGGCAGCGGCACCGCCCGCGCCTCCAGCACCGCGGCCAGCGCCAGCACCCGCTCGACCGAGGCGCCCCAGGTCGCCATCCGTTCCATGCTGGTCACCGGCAGGTCAGCACCGCCGCCACTTGCTGGGAGGCCTGCGCCCCCTGCATCGCCCAGCGTCACCACGCCCTGGAAACACCCGGGCAGCCCGGCGGGGATCGGGAAGGTCGTCGGCACACGCAGAGGCCCGGCATTGCAGCCCGAGAGCCGCGCCATGCTGCGGGTCTGGCCATCCCAGCTGCGCCCGACCGCGGCGAACAGCGGACGAAGCACGGCCATGCCGCCGCCCCGCGCCGGCGGTCCCGTGTCCCGCAGACGCACCAGCGCGACGCGGAACTCGGCCTCCGCGGCCTGGCGCCGTTCGGTCGCCGGCACCAGCGGCCGGCCGAGCGCGAAGGCGGCGATGCCGTTGATGATGGCGTAGAACAGTGCCAGCCAGACCAGGTAGCCCGGCACCGTCATTGCGTTACCGAACAGGGCGAAGCGGGGGTGCCCGAGATCTCCCACAGCAGCCCGCCGAACACGACCAGCAGCAGCGTCGCCTGCCAGAGCGAGCCGCCGCGCTCCACCGCCTCCTCGGTGGCGATGCGGATATCCTCGGCGATCCGGCCGTCGATCTTGGCGGCGCCCGGCATCCCGGCCTCGGCCGCGTTGCTGTGCCGCCAGGCGCCGGCCAGGCGGTCGGTCAGCCAGCGCCGCCAGCGGAGTTGCAGCGCCCGTCGGCAGGTCAGGTGCAGCGCGGATTGCAGCCCGAAGCCGAGTACCAGGGCCGGCAGCGCCAGGCCTTGCCGCGGCAGCTCCGCCGCGGCGCGGCGGTCCAGCAGGTCGAACAGGGGCCCAGCCAGGTGTTGAAGCGGACCGACAGGGCGATGTCGGCCGCGGTCAGGCTGGCCAGGATGGCGGTCAGCGCCAGCGCATGCCCGCCCCCGGGGGTCGGACCAGAAGCCGCCGGCCAGCGTGGCGAAGCGGGCGGGCAGGGGGCGGAGCCGGGCCGGATCGTCGCGTTCTGCCATCCATTCTGCGCCGCGATCCCGCCTGCTGTACGGAACAATGCGGCGCGGGCGTGGTTTGCTCCCGCGCCGGGCCGGCGGCCCTCGCGCACGGTGTGCGGAAGCGCGGGCCGCCCCATATGATCGGCCGATGGAATGGCAGGCCCCCGCCGTGGTGCTGGATGCCCGCCCGCTCGGTGAGAGCGGCGCGGTGGTGTCGCTGCTGACCGAGGCGCAGGGGCGGCATGCCGGGCTGGCCAAGGGCGGCGCTTCCCGCGCCCAGGCGCCGGTCTGGCAGCGCGGCAACCTGGTCGAGGCGCGCTGGGTGGCGCGGCTGGCAGAACAGCTCGGCGCGCTGACCGGAGAGCTGGTGCACCCGGCCGCGGCACTGGCCATGGAGGACCCGCTGGCGCTGGCGCTGCTCTCGGCCGCCTGCGCCGTCGCCGAGGCGGCGCTGCCGGAGCGGGAGCCGCATCCGCGCTGCTTCCAGGGCCTGGTGTCGCTCATCGCCCGGCTTGGGCAGGGCGCGCCGCCGCTGCTGGCCGACTATGTGCGGTGGGAGGCCGAATTGCTGACCGAACTTGGCTACGGCCTCGACCTGTCGCGCTGCGCGGTCAGCGGCGGCATCGAGGATCTGGTCTGGGTCTCGCCCCGCACCGGCCGCGCCGTCTCCGCCGCGGCGGGGGCGCCCTGGGCCGAACGGCTGCTGCCGCTGCCACGTTTCCTGCTGGGGCAGTCGGGCGGGGAGGGCCCGCTGGAGTGGCTGGCCGGGCTGCGGCTGACCGGGCATTTCCTGGCGCGGGACGTGTTCGGCGAGCGGCATGAGGCGGTGCCGCAGGCGCGGGGGATGCTGGTGGACCGGGTGGCGACACTCACCACGGGGGCGTGATATTCCTCGGGCCGCAAAACCGCGCATCGTAACGCGGCGCGGCCCTGTTTCGTGGAGCCAACGCCGTGCGCAGCCTCATCCTCCAGGCCGCCTTCGCCCTTGTCTGCCTGGCCGGCGCTCCGGCCGCTGCAGCGCCCGAGACGATGTTCGTCACGCCCAGCGGCGTCTTCATCGAGTTGGCAGGCCCGGTCGTGGCGGGAAAGGCCCAGCCGCCGGTCAGGATCGCGGTCTCGCAGATCATTCGCATCGGCCTGCTTGAGCGCGAGACGGTGATCGACACCACCGGCTTCGTGCAACAGAAGACCTCGGAACCGGCCGAGACCGTCGCGCGCCGCCTGATGGCGGCGGGAATCCGCCTGATCCAGGTGACCGACGCATTGGGCCAGCGCAATTGGGTGGCGGCGAATTGGGTGGTGATGGTGCGTGCCGCGCAGGCCGGGCATCCCGTCGGCACCCGGGCATCGATCACCCTGCCGGGCCTGCGCTTCGCGCGGGATGTTGCGGTGAAGGAGACGGTCGACGAGGTCATGGCCGCACTGGCGCGATAGCCGCGGTGGCGCCGACCGCCCCGACCGGGTAGAAGGGACGGGAACGAAGCGCGAATCCCGGACCCCATGCCCGACGACCCCAAGGCCCCGCCGGCGACGCCCGAAGGCGGCAACATCAAGGACGCCCGGTTGGCCGATGCGCTGTCCGAGCGCTACCTGGCCTATGCCATGTCCACCATCATGTCCCGCTCCCTGCCGGATGTGCGGGACGGGCTGAAGCCGGTGCATCGCCGGCTGCTCTGGGCCATGCACCAGCTCAAGCTGGACCCGGCGGCGGGCTTCAAGAAATGCGCCCGCATCGTCGGCGACGTGATGGGCAAGTACCACCCGCATGGCGATGCGGCGATCTACGACGCCATGGTCCGGCTGGCGCAGGATTTCGCCGCGCGCTTCCCGCTGGTCGAGGGCCAGGGGAATTTCGGCAACATCGACGGCGATAACGCCGCGGCCATGCGCTACACGGAGGCCCGCCTGACCGAGGTGGCGCAGGCCATGCTCCAGGGGATCGACGAGGACACCGTCGATTTCCGCGCCACCTATGACGGGGAGGAGCAGGAGCCGGTGGTGCTGCCGGCCGCCTTCCCGAACCTGCTGGCGAACGGCGCCAACGGCATCGCGGTCGGCATGGCGACCAGCATTCCGCCGCACAATGCGGGCGAGCTGTGTGCCGCCGCGCTGGCCCAGCTCCAGGTCTTCCGCGACCGCAAGCTGAGCCTCGACCAGGTGGCGCTGCATGCGCCCGGGACGGCGCGGGCCGAATTCCTCGACGCCGCGCTGGTGCCGATGCTCGCGGTGATCCCTGGCCCCGACTTCCCGACCGGCGGCGTGCTGGTGGAGCCGAAGGAGGCGATCCGCGAGGCCTACCGCACCGGCCGCGGCGGCTTCCGGGTACGCGCGCGCTGGGAGAAGGTCGCCGGCAAGAACGGCACCTGGCAGATCATCGTCTCCGAGATCCCCTACCAGGTCGCCAAGGCCAAGCTGATCGAGCAGATCGCCGCGCTGCTGGAGGAGAAGAAGCTCCCGCTGCTGGGCGACATCCGCGACGAGAGCACCGACGTGGTCCGCCTGGTGCTGGAGCCGAAGAGCCGCACCATCGACCCGGCGGTGATGATGGAGACGCTGTTCCGCGCCACCGACCTCGAGGCGCGGTTGCCGCTGAACATGAACGCCCTGGACGCCGAGCGCACACCGCGGGTGATGGGCCTGCCCGAGGTGCTGTGGTCCTGGCTGGAACACCGTCATGTCGTGCTGGTGCGGCGCACGGAACATCGGCTGGCGGCGATCGCAAGGCGGCTGGAGATCCTCGACGGCTATCTGGTGGTCTACCTCAACCTCGATGAGGTGATCCGCATTGTCCGCGAGGAGGACAAGCCGAAGGAGGCGCTGATGGTGGCCTTCTCGCTGACCGAGCTGCAGGCCAACGCCATCCTCGACATGCGGCTGCGCGCGCTGCGCAAGCTGGAGGAGATGGAGATCCGCAAGGAGCACGCGAAACTCTCGAAGGAACAGAAGGGCCTGCAGGGGCTGCTGGGCTCGGAGCCGAAGCGCTGGGCGGCGATCGAGGCGGAGATCGAGGCGACGCGGAAGGCCTTCGGCGAGGGCCCGCTGGGCAATCGCCGCACCGAGACGGGGCGGCTGCTGCCGGCGGTGCTGGTCGACGAGGCCGCCTTCGTCGAGCGCGAGCCGATCACCATCATCCTGTCGGAGAAGGGCTGGATCCGCGCGCAGAAGGGTCACCTCGCCGAGGATGCCGAGCTGCGCTTCAAGGAGGGCGACCAGCTTTTCGCCAGCGTCCATGCGCAGAGCACCGACCGCATCGTGCTGTTCGCCACCAATGGCCGCGCCTACACCTTGAAGGCCGATGCCATCCCGCGCGGCCGCGGCGACGGCCAGCCGGTGCGGCTGATGCTCGACATGACGAACGAGGACACCGTCCTGCGGATCTTCGTGCACGCCGAAGGCCGGCGCTACCTGGTTGCCGCCACCGATGGCCGCGGCTTCGTGGCCAAGGGCGAGGAGCTGGTGGCGGAGAAGCGCACCGGCAAGCAGGTGCTGCTGCTGGAGCCGGGCCGGGAGGCGGCGGTCTGCGGGCTGGTGGAGGGCGACATGGTCGCGGTCATCGGCACCAACCGCAAGCTGCTGGTCTTCCCGCTGGACCAGGTGCCGGAGATGGCGCGCGGCCGCGGCGTGCAGTTGCAGAGCTACCGCGACCCCGCGGCGGTGCTTTCGGACGCCCTGGTCTTCGATCGGCAGGCGGGCCTCACCTGGCGCAGCGGCGAGCGGCAGCGGGTTGAAGCCGACCTGACGACCTGGCGCGGCAACCGGGCGACCGCGGGCAAGGACCCGCCGCACGGCTTTCCGCGGTCCAACCGTTTCACTTAGACCCTGCCGCGCCTGCCGGCCGCACCAGCCGTCATTCGGTCGCGGGATGCGGCGTTTCCGACGCACCCGCCGTAGCGCATCCCGCTGCCAGCCATGCGGCGGCTCGGGCAGGATCCCGCGCCGCCTGTCACGGCTGCATGCCGTGTCGGGATGTCGACAGGGCCTCTCTCGTGGTGGCACACGCCCGGTCGGTAATTCTATCAATAGTGGAAAGGATCGTCGCGACAACATTATGGTGGCCGCTGCGGCACCCTCCCGCATGCTTGGCATCTCCGCCGCGAGGTCCGCGCATGGCCACCCCAGCATCCCGCCGTTCCAGCCGTAAGGCCGCCGCCGCAGCCGCGTCGGCCCCACCCGGCCCGATCACGGTCTTCTTCGCCACCAACCGTGCCCCGCTGCTGGACGGCTTCGACAAGGATGCCGCGCCCGGGCCGGATGGCGAGAAGCGCCTGCTGCTCGGCACCGTGCCGGTCGAGGCGCTGGGCGACCCCGAGACCACCACCGAGGCCTCGCGCGAGCTGCTGGCACAGCCGGAGGTCGCCGGCACCGACGACTTCGCGGACCCCGCCGCCGGGTCGGCGGCCAAGCTGCTGGATGCCTGGCTGGCCGCGGCCGCGGCCGAGGACGCGGTGCCGCTGCTGTTCATCCATGGCTTCGCCAACAGCTTCAACAGCGCTGTCGCCCGTGCCGCGCAGCTGAAGGAATTCTACGCCGCCGCCGGCGCCCCCATTGTCCCGCTGGCCTTCTGCTGGCCCTCGGACGGCATCCTGGTCGACATCCACGCGCTGCAGAACGCCGTCGCCTCGGCGATCGAGCATTACCGCGCGGACCAGCGGGACGCCGCCGCCTCGGGCACCGCGCTGGCCAAGCTGCTGCGCGGCATCGCCCTGGCGCATGGACGGCAGGGCGGCGGCCGCAAGCCCTCCCTGCTGGCGCACAGCATGGGCAACCATGCGCTCAATGCCGCGCTCGGCGTCTTCGCCAACGGCCTGATGACCCGCGCCGGGGCCGGGCTGTTCGACCAGGCGATCCTGATCGCCGCCGACGTGGCCAGCACCACGCTCGGCCAGGGCCTGGCGCTGCGGACCATCGCGGCGTTGGCCGACCAGGTGACGGTCGGCATCAGCTTCGACAACACGCTGCATGTCGCCAGCCGCATCGCCAATGGCAATGAGCGGCTCGGCCATGTCGGGCCGGATAGCCTGGACGGGCTGCCGGACAACCTGACCGTTGTCGACTACTACCGCGGCACGGAACAGACCGGGCCGGGCACGCGCAAGGATGCGGTGCTGGCCGGCGTGCCGGGCGGTGGCACCGCCTATGACACGATCGACCACCAATACTACCGCAACGACCTCAATGTCCGGACGGATCTCTGTTCGCGGCTGAGCACCGGCGCGGCGGCCAATTGCGCGATCCTGGCGCCCGGTGCGCAGGTGGATTCAGGCCGGACCCGGCAGGCGGAATTGCGGCCCTGACCGCTACCCCACCCGCTCCGGCAGCAGCGCACCCTCGGCCGGCACCATCCGATCCTCCAGCATCCGCCAGACGCCGCCGGTGAGGATCTCGCTCGGCCGGTAGCGGGATTTGTAGGCCATCTTCCGGCTCTCCGGCACCCAGTAGCCCAGATAGACATAGGGCAAGCCGAGCACCCTGGCCCGCGCCACCAGCCAAAGGATGGCCCAGGACCCCAGGCTGCGCCGCGCCTCGGCGGGGTCGAAGAAGGAATACACCGCCGAAAGCCCGTCGCTCAGCCAATCGGTCAGGCAGGCGCCGAGCAGCCGGTCCTGCGCGTCGCGGAACTCGATCATGCCGGTGGTGATCGGCGTGTCCTCGACCATCGCGCGGAAGTCGTAGAACCCCATCGCCGCCATGTCGCCATCCCCGTGCCGGGCCTGCTGGTAGCGCTGGAACAGCTGGAACTGCTCGGCCGTGGCGCGCGCCGGCATCTCGAACCCCGTCACGTCGCCGTTGATCTTGCCCAGCTTCCGCTGCGCCCGGTTGGGCTCGAATTGCGGGACCAGGATGCGGATCGGGATGCAGGCGGCACAGCCGGGGCAGACCGGCGAATAGGCGATGTTGTGGCTGCGGCGAAAGCCGGCGCGCGACAGGCGGTCGTGCAGCGCCTCCGCATCCGGACCGGTCAGCTCGGTCACGATCTTCCGCTCCGTCCGGCCGGCCAGGTAGGGGCAGGGCAGCGGCGCGGTGGTGTAGAAGAATTGCGGACGGCGGGTGGGGCGGTGCAGCATCGGCCTTCGTGATCGATGGAGCCAGTGTCGGGGGGGAAGCTGCTGAAATCAACCGCTTCGGTGCAACGGGGTTCGCCGGACCTCAAGGATTGAGGGTGATCCTGCCCTGTAGCGCTTCCGGCGCCCGCCGCAATGCGATCATCCGCCCCTCCCGCCAATATTCCAGCAGGTCGCCCCAATGGGCGGAGGCGGGGTTGCCCGACTGGCCAGTGGCGATCACCGCCAGCGTCGTATCCGGATCGGCAAGGTCGGCCACCAGCCGAAGCCCGGCGCCATGCACATGGGCGAAGGGATCGGTGCCGCCACCGCGCAGGCCGCCGCGCGAGACCGTCCATTCATCCCCGCCGGTCGCCGCCACCAGGCCGGTGAGCCAGCCGAGGCCAGGGAGGAAGCGCAGCAGCGGATGCTCGAAGCGCGCCACATGCACCTTGCCCCAGCGCCAGGCGGCGGGGTCGGGGCCCTGGGTCGCGGCGAACTCCGCCACCGCCTCGGACAGCGCCTGGCCGGCGAGGGCGCCGCAATCGCCGCCGCACCAGGCGGCGCCGGCGCCATCGGGCGACAGCAGCAGGCGGAAGAAGGCGGCGCGCGGCATCCAGCCGCCCTCCGGCACGCCGCCCTGCGCCAGGGCCAGGCGGCCGAGCCGGCGGAGCCAGGCGTTGAAGATCAGCCCTTCCGGCCGGTCGGCGGCGACATCGCCATCCCAGGCCAGCAGCAGGTCCCGCGCGATCCCCGCCGCGCCGGCCGGTCGTTCGATCCGGCGCAGCAGGGCGCCCGGCCCGACCAGCGCGCGGGCGAAGGGCGAGACGGTGTCGCGCTGGAGCGCCGCGAAGCCTGCGGCATCCTGCTTCGGCCGGGCCGCCAGTACCTCGCCGATGCGGCGGAAGCGGGATTCGTCCGGCCAGTCGCGGCCGAGATACACCGGGCTGCCCGGCGGAATGGGGCGGTTGTTGGCGTTCACGATCGCGCCACTGGCCGGATCCTCGACATGCGGCAGGGCGTCGAAGGGAACCCAGCCGGTCCAGTCGTGGCTGCCATCCCAGCCCGGGGCGGGCAAGGCGCCGTCGCCGGCGCGGCGGACCGGCGTGCGGCCGGTCAGGTACATGCCGATCCGCCCGGCCTTGTCCGCCACCATCAGGTTCTGCGGCGGGCTGCTGATCTGCGCCGCGGCGGCGCGCGCCTCGGCCAGCGACCCGGCGCGGTTCAGCGCCAGCAGCCCGGCCGCGGCGGTATCCGCCGGCGCCAGGTTGGCCATGGCGACGGCCATCACGCGGTCGGCCGGCGGCGTCTCGTCGAGGTCGGAGATCACCGGGCCGTGCCGCGTCTCCCGCACCCTGATCTTCACCGGGGCGGCGCCGCGGACCCGGATCACCTCCTCCCGCACCGTGAAGGGCCGCGGCCCGTCGGGCGTCTCGTAGGCATCCGGCCCGGCCAGGCGCTCGACGAAGACGTCCTGGGTATCGCTGGTGGTGGTGGTGAAGCCCCAGGCCAGCGTGGCGTTGCGGCCGATGACCACCAAAGGCACGCCCGGGCTGGTGGCGCCGGCCAGCAGCCGGCCATCCGCCAGGTCGATCCGCGCCAGGTACCAGAGGATGGGCGCCTGGAAGCCGAGATGCGGGTCGTTCGCCAGCAGCGGCGCGCTGCTGGCCGAGCGGCGGCCGGAAACCGCCCAGGCATTGCTGGCGGAGCCGGGCAGGGTCCCGGGTTCGGGGAAGCTGGGCAGCAGCGCGGCGAGGCGGCCGAGATGCGCAGGATCGAGGGCCGCGAGGTCGGGCCGCCCGGCGGTGGTGTCCTCCGGCCAGAGCTCGCGCTGCCGCGCCTCCGGCAGGATCGCCGCCAGCCGGGCGCGGTCAAGCTCCGATCGCCAATTGCCGGACAGCCAGATGCCCATGACCTTGGCCCAGTACAGGCTGTGCTCCGGCCGCCAGGGCTCCGGCGCGCCGAGCAGCAGGAATTCCGGCGCGGCGAAGCGGCCCCGCGCCGCGATCCAGGCATTGACGCCGGCGGCATAGGCATCGAGCAGCGCCCGCGCTTCCGCCGGCAGCGCGGCGAGGTCCTCCTCCGCCCGGCGGGCAAGGCCCAGCGTGCGGACGAAGCGGTCGGCCCGCAGCGTCGCTGCCCCGGCGACTTCCGAAAGGCGCCCGGCGGCACCGCGGCGCATCAGCTCCATGGCGAAGATGCGGTCACGGGCATGCAGCCAGCCGAGCGCCATGGCGGCATCGGCCTCGGTCCGGGCGGCGATGCGGGGGATGCCGTAATCGTCGAGCGTGACGGTGACGCGGGCCGAGAGGCCGGGCAGCTGCAGCGTCGCGTCGCGGGCGGGCAGGGTCCACCAGATCACGCCGGCGAGGCCGGCGACCAGCAGCAGCACCAGTGCCAGCAGGCCGAGCAGGCCCCGGCGCAGCACCCGCGCGATCCGGCGTCCGGGCAGGGTGCGGGTCAGGGCGCGGTGTCCGGGGTGCGGTGGGTCATCGCCCCTCGACTACCGCAGCGGCCGTGCCCGCGTCCATGCGGGAGGGGTTTCGCGCCGCGCCGGGCCGCCCTAACATTTTCCGCAACAACCAAGCGATGGAGGAAGCCTATGCGCGGTGTCTGTTTCACCGGTGACCGGGAACTGGAGATCATGACCTTCCCGGACCCCACGCCCGGCCCGGGCGAGGTGGTGCTGGAGATGAAGGCCTCCGGCATGTGCGGCAGCGACCTGAAGCAGTACCGCCGGCAGCGCGGCGTGCAGCAGAATAACGGCTTGGCGACGCCGGTCGGCCCGACCATCGCGGGGCACGAGCCCTGCGGCGTGGTCGCGGCCGTCGGCCCCGGCGTCGATCCCCGCGTGGCGCAGGAAGGTGCCCGGGTCATGGTGCACCACTACCAGGGCTGCACCACCTGCGGCCATTGCCGCACCGGCTGGCAGCAGCTCTGCCAGAAGACCTCGGTCAAGGTCTACGGCAACAACGCCCATGGCGGCCACGCGCAGTACATGTGCGTCCCGGCCAATACGCTGGTCCCGCTGCATGAGGCGCTGACCTTCCAGGCGGGCGCGGCCATCTCCTGCGGCACCGGCACGGCCTGGGGCGCGCTGCGGCGGATGAACATCTCCGGCAACGACACCATCGCCATCTTCGGCCAGGGGCCGGTGGGGCTTTCGGCGACCCAGCTCGCCACGGCGATGGGCGCGCGCGTCATCGCGCTCGACATCTCGCCGCAGCGGCTGCAGCGGGCCAAGGAATTCGGTGCGGCCGAGACCATCAACCCCTCCAACGTCGACCCGGTGGCGGCGATCCGCGAGCTGACGCATGGGCTGGGGGCGGAGCTGACGCTGGACACCTCCTCCTCGCCGCAGGCGCGCATCCAGGCGATCCGTTCCTTGAAGGTGTGGGGCACCTGCTGCTTCGTGGGTGAGGGCGGCGAGGTGACGATCGACGTCTCGCCCGACATGCTGCGGCGGCAGGCGACCGTCATCGCCTCCTGGACCTTCTCCTCCGTCGGGCAGGAGGAATGCGCGCAGTTCATCGTCGACCGCGGCATCAAGGTGGACGATCTCTTCACCGAGACCTGGCGGCTCGACCAGGCGGAGGAGGCCTACAAGCTGTTCGACCAGCAGAACACCGGCAAGGGCGTCTTCCTGATCTGAGGCGGCGCGGGCAGGGCGGGGGTCAGTTCCCCGTCCAGCCCAGCCGTTCGGCCTGGTCCGGCGAGGCGGTGCGGTCCGGCAGCACCGCGACATAGGCGCTGACCACCGCGAGCCAGAAGCCGAAGGCGCCGGCGACGAGCAGAATCGTGAAGCGCGCGTCGCTGCGGCCAATGTCCAGGTTCATGCGGTGAGCCCTCCTCACGGGAGGAGGGTCGCCAAACCGGCGGCCCCGGGCTGTGCGCCAGCGCACACGTGGCCGGCGCGATGCTTCACCAAGCCGTGAGTCAAGACGGGCGCCGCGGGGTGCCTACCCGCAGATGACCCGCTCCACCCTGCCATCCCGCAGCACCACCGTCGCCCGCTCCGGCCGGTAGTCCCGGCTCAGCGCCGAGGCGGGGCCGGCGATGCGGACCGTGCGGATGCCGGGCATCCGCTCCATCGCCGCGATCGCCTCGGCTTCGGTCAGACCCGTGAGGGTGCCGAGCTCCGCCTGGTGCTGGGCGCAGCCGGCGGTCCCGGGCACGCCGGCGGTCTGCGCCCGCGCCCCGGCGGCCGCCCCGAGGGCGAGCGCCAGGAGCAGCGCTGCCCGCATCAGCCCATG
>JBMOJU010000515.1:0-2969 GCA_049315625.1 Paracraurococcus sp. | reverse complement strand
GAAGCGCCGGTTGCCAGTGCCCCAACCGCCTTGCTCGCCGTCGCGTCCGCCACCGCCCCGGCCGCCGGCACGGCCGGGACCGCGGACCCGTGCGTGTCTGCCGTCGCGGGCGCCGCGGTCTTCGCCGCCACCGCATCCACCGGCGCGCCAGCGGCGGCCTTGGCCGTCACGGCCGCCGGGTTGCCGGTCGCATGGCCCTCCGTCGCCACCTTGGCGGCCACCGCCTCGGACGCCGTGGCGCTGCCCGCCGCCTCCGCCGGCGTCACCGCCGCCGCGGCGGACCCCGCAACCGCCTTCCCACCACCCGCAGCCTCGGCCTTCGCCGCCGCCGGCTTCGCCGCGGGGACCTCCGGCCGCGCCGCCGGCTCGGATGTGAAGCCGGCGAAGGCCGGCGCGGCCGCCGCCGTGGCCTCCCCGCCGGTGCCCGACTCGAACCCATGCCCGCCCCCGGGCGCCGCCACCGCCGCCACGGCCAGCGGCTTCGTCACCGGGGCGGCTTCCGGTACCGCGCCGGCCTTGGCCGTCGTCGCCGCGGGATCGGCCGGCGCGCCGCCCTGGGCCGCCGCGGCATCCGGCTTCACCCCCGCATCCACCGCCTGGGTCACATCCGGCGCCGGCGCCGCGCGGGCGGTCGCCTCGGCCTGCGCCGTCCGGGTGCCGAGCGCCGCGGCCTTGGCGGCCTCGGCCCGCGCCGTCTCCGCCGCCACGGCCTGGGCGCCGGGCAGCCGGGCCGCGGCGGCCAGACCCGCCCCCACCGCGCCCTGCGCCAGCGCGGCCAGCAGCCCGCTGCCGGTTTCGATCGCCAGCGCCGGCCGCAGCGCCACGCCGGGCGCGGCGTCCGGCGCCAGCCAATACGCCTGCAACGGCGCCGCGGCCGCATCGATGAGCGGCAGGCCGGTGCCATGCGCCCGGCCCGGCAGGCCGCCGCCGGGTGCCACGGCCAGCGCCGCCGCCGCCACCGCCGCCACCGCCGCCGCGGCGTCGGCGCCAGTATCGGCCGGCCCGGCCGCCGCCGCTTCCACCGCCGGATCGGCCGCGCCCTGGGCCAGCGCCACAGGGGCCAGCCGGTCAGCGAGCGGCAGCCCCTCCGCCGGCCCGTCCGGCGCCTGCCGGCCGAGCAGCAGCAGCAGCAGCGCGCCATAAAGGCCGAGCCCCGCCGCCTCGGTCCAGCTCACCGCGCCGCGGACCGATTGGTGCAGCCGGGCGCGCGACCAGGCGGCGTGGCTGGCGGCCTCCTCGGCACGGGTGATGCTGCGCGCCGGCGGGCCGGGCCGCGGCCGGCGCAGCGGCGGCAGCTCGGCGTCGTCGAGGAAATCCGCGTCGCGGCGGGAGGCGAGCCGGACCCGCAGCGTCGGGCGGCCTGGCCGGAGATGCACCATGGCGACGTGTCCCCTCGCTGTGTCGCGGCCACCGTCACGCGGCCGTCATGCGCCAAGGAATAGTATACGACTCTAAGCCACGGCCACCGGAAGCGACGCACGAAGCCGTGCGCCCGCCAGGCTTCGCCCCGCCGCGACCCGGGCGCCACGCCCTTGCCCCACCCGGCCGCGCTTGCGAGGCTTCCCGCACAACAACCAAGGGAGTGAACCGCCATGCGCGTCGCCAACAAGATCGCGCTCGTCACCGGCGCGGCCAGCGGCATGGGGGCCGCGACGGCCCGGCTGCTGGCCCGCGAAGGCGCCAAGGTCGCCGTCGCCGACATGCTGGAGACGGAGGGCAAGGCCGTCGTCGCCGAGATCATCGCCGCCGGCGGGACGGCGATGTTCCTCACGCTCGACGTGACCGAGGAGCCGGCCTGGGAGGCCGCGGTGGCCGCCGTGACCGGCGCCTGGGGCCGGCTGGACGTGCTGGTGAACAATGCCGGCATCTCCGGCAGCGCCACCAACGACCTGTACGACACCGCGCTGTGGGACCGGATCATGGCGGTGAACGCGCGCGGCTGCTTCCTCGGCGTGAAATACGCGGTCGCCGCCATGCGCCGGAGCGGCGGCGGCGGCTCGATCATCAACCTGTCATCGATCTCCGGCGTGGTCGGCCAGCCGCGCATCCACAGCGCCTACAATGCGTCGAAGGCCGCGGTGCGGCTGCTGACCAAATCCGTCGCGGTGCAGGAAGGCGAGGCGCGCATCCGCGTCAACAGCGTCCACCCCGGGCTGATGCCGCCGATGCGCACCAGCGGCGCCACCGCCGACCCGGTGTTCCGGGCGAAGATGCTGGAACACGTGCCGCTCGGCCGGTCGGGCGAGGTGGACGAGGTGGCGCAGGCGATCCTCTTCCTGGCCTCCGACGAGAGCTCCTACATGACGGGGTCGGAGATGCATGTCGACGGCGGGTATCTGGCCTGCTGAGCGAAGGCCGCAGCGGGGGGCGCTGCCCCCTGCACCCCCGCCAAGGGCCGAAAGGCCCTTGGAACCCTTGAGTCTGGGCTTGTGGGGGCGAAACGGGTCATCTACCTGATGGTGTGTGACGCCGGATCAATTCATCTCCAAGTGGCGGGGCGCGACGCTGACGGAAAGCGCCGCGGCGCAGTCGCACTTCATCGACCTCTGCCGCCTGCTGGATGAACCCACCCCCACCGACGCCGACCCGCAGGGCGCCTGGTACTGCTTCGAACGCGGCGCCACCAAATCCACCGGCGGCCAGGGCTGGGCCGATGTCTGGAAACGCGACCACTTCGGCTGGGAATACAAGGGCAAGCGCCGCGACCTGACCGCCGCCTTCGTCCAGCTCCAGCAATACGCGCTCGCGCTCGACAACCCGCCCATCCTCGCGGTCTCCGACATGGAGACCTTCATCCTCCGCACCAACTGGACCAATACGGTCAGCGAGACCATCACGCTGAACCTCGACGACCTGCGCGACGCCTCCCGCCGCCAGGTGCTGAAATGGGCGCTGTCCTCGCCCGAGAAGCTGAAGCCCGGCCGCACCCGCCAGGCGCTGACCGAGGACGCCGCGGCCGAATTCGCCGA
>JBMOJU010000514.1:0-2978 GCA_049315625.1 Paracraurococcus sp. | reverse complement strand
AGGCGGCGCCAGCGATCCAGCAAGGCCCCGACGATGGCGTTGACCTTCTCCAGCGCCAGCGGCTTGCGCAGGTAGATCGACCAGACCGGCAGGGCGGTGAGCATCCCGAGGCGGTGCGTCACCGCCGCGGCCTCCTGCCCCAGCACGCGCATGGCGCGGCGGGCGGCGCGGCAGATGAAGTATTCGATCCGGCGCAGCGTGGCGGATGCTTCGCGGTTGGCGCAGGCGCCGACCAGGCGGAGCCAGAGGCCCATATGCGCGAGGCGGCGGAAATGCCGGCTGACGGTGTCCGCCTTGCCGTATTCGGCCGGCAGCGTGTGCCAGGGCTCGCCGGAGACGGCGACGCGGAACATGCCGTCGATCCGGTGGCGGGCATCGCGCAGGGGGCGGCCCTGGCCGATGACCACGGTGTCGAGGTGGGGGAGGATCTCGGCCCATTCGGCATCGGTGAGCGGCGCCCAGGGGCGGCGGGGGGTGTAGCGGCGGCCGGGCGGTGGGGGCGGGAGGGGCATGGCGGAGCTCCGTGGCCAGCGAAACGACGGAGCGGAGTAGAGGATTTTTTTCCCTTTTGCAAGCGAAAAGGCCAGCGCTACTCCTCGGCCTCTGCCGCCTCCGCCACGGCGTAAAGCCGATCCAGCTCGCGATCGAACTCCGCCCAGAGCGCCGCCGCTTCCGCCGGCGGCAGCGCGTCCTTGTCGAAGCGGAAGGCATTCTCGGCCAGCACGGCGGAGAGCTTGTCCCCCCAGGGCATGGTCTCGGCCGCCCGCAGCATCGCCAGCGTCGCATGCAGCCGGGCGCGGATGAGGACGACCAGATCCTCCGGCGGGCGCGGCGGCGCGGCGGGGGCGGTGCCAAAGAGGTCGGACTGCTGCTGGGCCATGCGGCGTCGGTAGCAACGACTCGGCGAGTCGGACCGCCCAAAGCGGATCACCTACCCGCGCGCCGCCTCCGCCGCGACATGGCCCGCAAAGCTGGTGATGAAGGTCCCGAGGCCGGTCAGTGGTGACAGCTCGGTGTAATCCCCGGTCGTCGTCGCGGTGCGTGGCGAGGCCATCACCGTCGCCGTCGTGTACAGCCGCTCCTGCACCAGCTTCCGGCAGAGCAGGTTGTAGCGGTCGAGGTACGAGGCGCCCCGATACTCCGGGAGAATCGGGAAATGCGGCGAACGGTCGCCGACAGGCGCACGCGAGCTGGGCGCGTCCTCCACCAGCATGAGCCACCCAATGAAAGGCCGCGGCGTCTCTACGCCGAAGGCCCCCTCCCGATATGCGGTCCACAGGTCGACCGCCGTGCCCAGCGCTTCCTCGGTCCGGTTGTTGAAGTTGTTGCCGAAGGACGGTCCGACCAGCGATTTCATCTCCAGCGCCGCGACCAACCGCCCCTGGCTGATCACCAGCAGGTCCCACAGCTTGGTGGGTCGGAAGAAGCCGGGCAGGGTCAGTAGCCGCCGGCCGACCATCATCTGGGCGTCCGCGAGCCCATTCGCGCGCACGACGTCCTGGATCAGCGCGAGGAACCCATCCATGTTTTTGCCGCCGGTGACACCGGCCCGCTCCCCCTGATCTTCGCGCCCGAGTTCGCGCTGCTTGGCGACCGCCGCAGCACGGTTGCCCCAGAATGCCTTGACCGCGTCGCGGGCCTTGGTCTCGTAGTCGGCCAGATCGAGCGGCATCGGCAATCCTGATCTACGCGGCGAGCGCCAGCCGCTCAATCGGTGTCAAATCGTAGAGCTTTGCTGCGGCGGCGTCACACGCGGCCGAATCCCGTGCCTGCGCCGCTGCCACGAGCTCCGCACGCAACTCTGGCTGGACATCCTGCCACATCGGCAGTCGCAGCCGACGCAGGTACTGCGCCTGGAAGCGCAGATAGCCGCCGCGCATCTTCGTCGAGTAGAGCGAGATGAAGGATCGCGTGACCTGCGACAGCAGCACGGCCTGCAGCGCCCGAAGGTCCCAGCCATCGGAGGTGATGAAGTAGAGATTGTGGTGCGGGTACAGCCCGCCGGGCTCGTGGACGATATGGGCTTCGCCCTTGATGTCGGGGATCAGCAGCTTCGGGACCGCGGCTAGTTCCGGATAGATGCGGTCTATGGTGCGGTACCACCCGGTTGGATTTCGCTTCGAGACATGGCGGCTGCGGATAGCTGCGCCATGGCGCTCAAGGTAGGCCGCAAGCCGCGGATAGGCGCCAAGCGGGACCAGCTTCCCGTCCGGCCCGAACGGGTTGATCACCCCACGTCCCTGCCAGGCGACGGTGCCGCCGGCGATATCCCCGGTCATGACCAGCGGCAGCTTGCAGTCCGGCTCCACGTCCAGCAACTCGTAGGGACCGATGAAGACCTGGTCCGCCCCGGTCGCCACGCCGATGCCGACCTTGCAGCCGGCTTCCTCCAGCGTCGGGAATGCCGCCTCGATCCGGCGCATGACGCGGACATGGTCGGCGGCATCCAGCATCCAGGGTTCGGCGCCGCGCAGGGCGCCGGCGCATTCGGTCACCTCCATCGTCGCTTCGAATTGCGGTGCCGACATCGCCTGCGCGAGCCGGCGGAGAAAGCCCGGCTCGACCTTAGGCCGCGCGGCGACGCGGGTCGGCCCGGGCGGCGCATTGCCGATGACCACGATGGCCGGGTAGGCGATCACCTCCGACAGGAAGGCGTCGGTATCGACCATGTCGACAAAGCAGCGGAGGTGGAAGCGCTCGGCGACCAACCGGCGCAGCGGGCCCCCATAGCGGTTCTTGATCCAGCGGTCGGCGCAGATGAACCCGAGGGCGCCCTCGGGCGCCAGCAGCGACAGCGACCGCTCAATGAACGGGATGTAGATATCGGCCCGGTCATATATCGTGGCGTAGCGGCGCCGGTACTCTGCCATCAGCGCGTCGGGGATGAGTTCCTGCCGCACATAGGGCGGGTTGCCGACCACATGGGTGAACCGGCCGGCGATCGGCAGCAGCAGGAAATCGCCTTGGCGCAGCCAGTG
>JBMOJU010000513.1:0-2987 GCA_049315625.1 Paracraurococcus sp. | reverse complement strand
TGGTTGATCTGGAAGGTCCGCACCAGGCCGCGCTTCACGCGCGCATGCTGCGGCAGGCCAGTGACATCCTCCCCGCCCAGCAGCACGCGGCCGGCGCTGGGGCGCAGCGCGCCGGTCAGCAGGTTGACCAGCGTGGTCTTGCCGGCGCCGTTCGGGCCGATTACCGCATGCCGCGCCCCCTGGGCCAGCGCGATCGTCACCTCCACCACCGCGCGGAAGCCGCCGAAGTCGCGCGTCAGCCCCGCGGTCGCCAGCGCCGTCATGCCCGCACCCGTCGCAGCGCCGCCGCCCCCAGCCCGAGCAGCCCGCCGCGGCCGGCCAAGGCGAGGCCCACCAGCGCCACGCCGATCCAGAACTGCCAGAACAGCGGGCTCATCTCGCTGAGGATGTGGTGCGCGAAGGTGAAGGCAATGGCGCCGAGCAGCGCGCCATAGAGGCCGCCCAGCCCGCCCAGCACCAGCATCAGCAGCCCATCCGCCGAGCGCTGGAAGGACAGCACGTCGAGCGAGACGAATTGCGTGGTCTGCGCCAGCAGCGCGCCGGCGACGCCGGCATAGGCCGCGGCCAGGGCGTAGACCGCGACCAGCCGCGCCCGCACCGGCGTGCCCAGCGCCGGCATGCGCCGCGGGTTGGCGCGGATGCCGCGCAGCGCCAGGCCGAAGGGCGCGCCGGTGATGCGCCGCGCCAGCAGGAACAGCAGGAACAGCACCGCCAGCGCATACAGGTAGGCCGTGCGGCCATAGAGGTCGAAGCGGAAGGCGCCCAGCACCGGCCAGATCTCGACACCCAGCAGGCCATCCGCGCCGCCGGTGATGCCGGGCAGCTTGTTCGCCGCCTCCCCCAGCATCAGCGACAGCCCGAGGGTCACCATCAGCGCCGGCAGGTCGCCGCCGCGGAGCACCAGCGGTGCCGTCGCCAGGCCGAGCAGCGCCGATGCCGCGGCGGCGACGAACAGGCCGGAGATCGGCTCCCCCCAGCCCTGCTGCGCCAGGATGCCGGCGGTGTAGGCGCCGAGACCGAAGAAGGCGGCATGGCCAAGCGTCAGCACGCCGGCGAAGCCGACCAGCAGGTCGAGCGAAAGCACGAAGAGCCCGGCGATCGCCACCTGGCTCAGCAGCGGCAATTGCTCCGGCAGCAACCAATAGGCCGCCAGGGTCAGCCCCCAGAACGCGGCCTCCAGCGCCAGCCTCATCGCGCCGCGGCCTTCGCCAGCAGCCCCTGCGGCCGGGCGATCAGCAGCACCACCATGGCGGTGTAGATGGCAAAGGCGCCGAGCTGCGGCAGGTAGTACTTTCCCGCCACATCCACCACGCCGAGCAGCAGCGCCGCGAGGAAGGGCCCGATGACGGTGTTCGCCCCGCCGACCGCCACGACGATCAGGAAATAGACCATGAATTTCAGCGGGAAGGTGGGATCGAGCCCCAGCACCTCCACCCCCAGCGCGCCGCCCAGCCCGGCCAGGCCCGAGCCCAGCGCGAAGGTCAGCGCGAACAGCCGCTCCACCGGGATGCCGAGGCCCCGCGCGACGGTTGCGTCATCCACCGCGGCGCGCAGCCGGCTGCCGAAGCGGGTCCGCACCAGCCCCAGATGCAGCGCCACGACGATGACGCCGCAGACGCCGATCAGGAACAGCCGGTAGACGCCGATGGCGACGAAGCCGAGATCGATGCGGCCGCTCAGCCAGGCCGGCAGGGTGATGAGCTGCTGCCGCGCCCCCAGCAGCCAATCCACCGTGGCGCCGGCGATTAAGACCAGCCCGATCGAGAACAGCACCTGATCCAAGTGGTCCCGGCCATAGAGCCGCCGGTACAGCAGCCGCTCCAGCACCAGCCCCAGCAGCGCGGCGAACAATGCCGCTGCGACCAGGCACAGCAGGAACGGCACGCCATGCCGGTTCAGCAGCACCACGCAGACATAGCCGCCGGCCATGCCGAAGGCGCCATGCGCCAGGTTGACGAAATTCATCAGCCCCAGCGTCACGGAAAGCCCCACCGACAGCACGAAGAGCAGCATGCCGGCGGCGACGCCATCCACCAGGACCGTCAGCATGGGTGGGCGCTCAGGTCCCTGGGTCGCGGACCGCGGCGATGCGGTCGAACTCGATGTTCCAGATCTGCCCGCCGCGCTCCTCCGCCCGGCGGATGTACACATCCTGGACGATGTCGCGGGTATTGGCGTCGATGCTGATCGGCCCGCGCGGGCTTACCCAGGACCGGCCCTTCATCGCCGCCAGCAGCGCGTCGCCCTCCCCACTATTGGTCGCCTTCACCGCCTCGGCGATCAGCGACATGCCGTCCCAGCCGCCGACCGCCATGAAATTCGGCCGCATGCCGGGGTTGGCCGCGGTGAAGGCCTCGACGAAGGCCTTGTTCTCCGGGCTGTCATGCGCGGCGGAATAGTGGTGGCTGGTGACGGCGCCGAGCGCCGGCTTGCCCATGTCGTTCAGGATATCGTCATCCACCACGTCGCCGGTGCCGATCAGCCGAACGCCGGCCTCGGTCAGGCCGCGCTCGGCGAATTGCTTCATCACCGCCGCGCCTTCGCCGGAGGGGACGAAGATGAACAGCGCCTCCGGCCTGGTGTCGCGCACCCGCTGCAGGAAGGGCGCGTAGTCCGGGTTGCGCAGCGGCGTGCGGAGTTCGAGCGCGATGCTGCCGCCGCCGGCGGTGAAGCGTTCCTTGAACACCCGCTCGGCATCCAGCCCGGGGGCGAAATCCGTCACCAGGGTGGCCGCGGTCTTCACGCCATCCTTCAGCGCCCAGGCGGCGATCGGGCCGGTGACCTGCGGCAGGGTGAAGCTGGTGCGGAGGATGTAGGGGCTGCGCTGGACGATGGCGCTGGTGGCCGCGGCCATGACCACCATCGGCACCTTGGCCTCGGTCGCGACCGGCGCGGCGGCGAAGGCCAGCGGCGTCAGGCCGAAGCCGGCCAGCGCCTGCACCTTCTCCCGCACCACCAGCTCCTGCGCCAGGCGGCGCGTCACCTCG
>JBMOJU010000512.1:0-2990 GCA_049315625.1 Paracraurococcus sp. | reverse complement strand
TCGGGGCAGTCTGCCGGGGAACCGGCCGGCTGGCCAAGGGGGGACGGTGCGGACTCGCCCGGCGGCGGGTCGCGGCGACGCAACCAGCCTTCGGACCGGACTGCGCCCCGGACCATGGCGGGTAGCGGATCGACCCGGACCAAGGCACGCCTGTACCGCAATACCCGCATGACGGCAGACTGCGGGTGCTCAACGTCCGACTGGGAGCAGATGGATGCCTCGACAGAAGCAATGGCAGCAGGCGACCCGCCCGCCGCCGGCGCCCGGGGGGGGAGAAGCAGGCGATCATCGCGGCCTGCGAGGCCCTCATCCGCGATGTCCTGAAGCCGCGCTTCCTGCCGCACGTGAGGCAAACGGCGTTCAATTACGTCATCGATATCCACGGTGCCTGGGCAGCCGGACGTTACCGCTTCATGCAGCGCTACCGTTCCGGCATGGCCCACAATCCGGGCACGGAGTTCGACGCCGCTTTCGCCCGCCTCGACCGCATGGCCTCGGACCGGTTCGACATCCACTGGATGCGCCATACCGGCAAGTGGTGGCCCCTGCATCGCGGCGTGACCCTGGCCGAAGCGCTGCACCTGCTCGAAACCGACGCCGTACTCCACCCTCGCTGACAACCCGGCCATGAGCGAATACCAATACTACGCGTTCCAGGCGATCGACCGGCCGCTCGACGCGGCGGATCGCTAGGCCTTGCGGGCGATTTCGACACGGGCGCGCATCAGCGCCACCAGCTTCATCAACAGCTATGAGTGGGGTGACCTCAAGGCCGATCCGGCGCAGCTCATGACCCGCTGGTTCGACCTGCATCTGTATCTGGCGAATGGGGGAACGCGCCGGCTGATGATCCGCCTGCCGAAGGGGCAGGTGGACCGCGCCCGCCTGGAGGATCTGGTGCGGCAGGTCGCAGCCGCGACGCTGCTGGTCACGGATGACCACGTGATCCTCGACATTCGCTGCGAGGAGATAGAAGCCGAGGCGTGGGACGACGGCGCCGGCTGGCTCGCGGCCCTGGCGCCGCTGCGGGCCGACCTGCTGGCGGGCGACCTGCGGCTGCTGCACCTGCTCTGGCTGACCGCGGTCGAGCTTGGCGCGCTGGACGATGACGCGCGCGAGCCCTTGCCCGGGCTTGGGCCGCTGACGCCGGCCCTGGACGCCTGCGCCCGGTTCTTTGGCGTCGATCCCGATCTTGTCGAGGCTGCTGCCGAGCGTGTGGCGGAGCCGCCTTTCGCGGAGCTTACGACGGACGCCGTGCGGCGGGCGATCGCAGCCCTGCCGGAGGCCGAGAAGACCGGGCTGCTGCTGCGGCTGTTCGAGAACCCGCCGCACGCTGCCGCCGAGTTGCGTGCCGGCCTGCGGATGCGCCTGGTGCGGACGGACACGGCGCAGTCCCCTGCCCCGCGCAGCGCCGGCGAATTGCTGGCGCGCGCTGCGGCGATCCGCGCGGCCCGCGAAGGCGCGGCGGCCGAGCGGGCAGCGGCGGCGAAGGCGCGGGAGGCGAAGGCCGCCGAACGGGCGCTTCGGTTACGGCTTGAAGCGCTCACGCAGCGTGGCGAGGCCGTCTGGCCGGAGATCGAGCGGCGCAATGCGGCTGGCTACGACCGGGCTTTCGCGCTGCTGCAGGACCTCCGGGCGTTGGCAGAGCAGGAGGGCACCGTCCCAGGGTTCGGTCTGCGACTCGCGGCGATCCGGGCGCGGCACGCCCGAAAGGGACGGTTTGTCGAACGCCTGATGAGATTGGGATGAGGCCACAGGGCGGATCAACCCAACCAGCCGAAACTGTGGCACCGATACTGTACACGCCAGTTGATGCCTATGAAGGCACCTGGCGTCCCCTAGGGACACCGGAAAGCTGTTTCAGGCTGTCGCACCCCGGCGCAACCCACCCTCCGGAGGCTTGGACTAAGGCCGCTTTCCTGCTTCATCCCGGATCATGTCGTTTCAGGATGACGCGCGCGGCATGTGGGGGATAGTGTGGGGGACACCCGCCGTCCCCCACATGGCGGCAGCCGCCGAGGTGCCCCGATGAAACGAGCCGCGAAGCCCCTGGACGTAAAGACCTTGGACGCGATGAAGCCGCGGGAGGCGCCGTTCCGCGTCTCCGATGGCGGGGGGCTGCTGTTGGAGGTGCGGCCGACCGGCGCCAAGGTCTGGTTGTGCCGCGTCATGGTTGGCGACAAGCGCCGCGACATGGGCTTGGGCGGCTATCCCGCCGTGAGCCTCAAGGAAGCGCGGGAAAAGGCGGATGCTGCCCGCAAGGCCGCCCGGAATGGCGTCGATCCCATTGCCGAGCGGGAGCGGGTTGCGGCGGCGCTGGTGGCGGAGCGGGAGGCCGCCGAGGCGGCGAAGGCGCGGACCTTCAAGGCGGTGGCGGAAGCCTGCATCTCGGCGCAGGCGCCGGGCTGGAAGAATGACCGGACGGCGGACCTATGGCGGACCTCCCTCGATAACTACGCCTACCCCACCCTTGGGAAGCTGCCAGTGGCAGCGGTGGATCGGGAGGCGGTGCTGGCCGCCGTCGATCATGTGTGGCGCACCCGCCCCGCCACGGGCCGGAAGGTGCTGCGGCGGATCGGGACGGTTCTCCGCTATGCCGCGGCGAAGGGCTGGCGGGCGAACGACAACCCGGCCGATGCGCGGATGCTGCGCCATGCCGGGCTGCCGGCGCTGCCGGGCGGGCGGCATCAACCCTCCCTCCCCTGGCGGAAGCTGCCAGCCTTCATGGTGGCGCTGGACACCATGCCGGACCTGGCACCGCTGGCGCTGCGCTTCGCCATTCTCACGGCGCTTCGCTCCGGCGAGGTGCGCGGCGCCCGCTGGTCGGAACTGTCCTTCGATGGCGGCGCGGTCTGGACGGTGCCGGGTGAGAGGATGAAGGGGACCAAGGCCGCCGAGGTGAAGCCGCACCGGGTGCCGCTCTCCCCCGCGGCGGTGGCGACACTGGCGCGGGCCTATGCCGAAGTGACCGGCACCGCGGCGAAGCCGGC
>JBMOJU010000511.1:0-2991 GCA_049315625.1 Paracraurococcus sp. | reverse complement strand
TTCCACGGGGTTTCCCCCACCAGCACCTCAAGCTGGCGCGTCTACCATTCCGCCACGACCGCAAACCGAAGCGAGGCGGCGCGTATAGCCGATGACCGGGACGGGAGCAACGGCCGCCGTGGCCGCGGCGCGGCCCGAGTTCAGGGTCTCCGACGGGCTGACCCCATACCCCGAGGCGCTGGCGGCGATGGAGGCCCGCGTCGCCGGCATCCGCGCCGGCACGGCCGGCGAACTGGTCTGGCTGGTGGAGCACCCGCCGACCTACACCGCCGGCACCTCCGCCCCGGCCGAGGGGCTGCTCGATGCGCGCTTCCCGGTCTTCGCCGCCGGCCGCGGCGGGCAATGGACCTATCACGGGCCGGGGCAGCGGACCGCCTATGTCATGCTCGACCTCGGCACCCGCGGGCGGGACGTGCGGGCCTATGTCCACGCGCTGGAGGAATGGGTGATTCGCGCGCTCTGGCGCTTCAATGTGCGGGGCGAGCGGCGCCAGGGCCGGGTCGGCATCTGGGTCGAGGACAAGGCGCGCGGGACGGAGGAGAAGATCGGCGCCATCGGCGTGCGGGTGACGCGCTGGGTGACCTGGCACGGGATCGCGCTGAACGTCGACCCGGACCTGTCGCATTTCGGCGGGATCGTGCCCTGCGGGATCAGCCAGCACGGCGTGACCAGCCTGCACCGCCTCGGCATCCCGGCGACGATGGAGGAGGCGGATGCGGCGCTGCTGGCCGAGTGGGACAAGGTGTTCGGGTAGACACATTGCATCGCCGACGCGGCGCATGGCGCCCGCTGCCGCTGCGGCGTAGCCTGAGCTCACGCGGCGGGGAGCGGCAGCATGGCGGAGGATGCGGCGGCGGAGGTCGAGGCGGCGCGGATGCGCCGGCTGGAAGCCGACAAGCTGGAGGAGGAAATCGCCAAGCTCCGCCAGGAACGCGGCTTCTGGACCCGCAAGGCGCCGGTGCTGCTGACCATCGCGGCTGGCATCTTCTCGCTCAGCCAGGGCATGCTGGCGATCACCGGCGGTGCCTCAGACCGGCGGGCCGGGGCGCGCGAGCAGGATCGCAAATGTCTGGAAACCGGCCTCGACACGGCGAAGTTCGCCATGGAGCATGTCGCCAAGTTCGGCGGCAAGGACCCGGCGCCGCAACTTTACATCATCAACACGGTGCTGGCGACATTTCCGCCCGACGCCGCGCTCAACATCCTGAGCGCCTTCAAGCAATCCGCCACGCTTCCGGCTGTCACGGGCATCCTTCAGGACGCGCAGGACCGCATCCAGGAAGAAATCGACAGCAACAACCGGCCCGGGCTGCTGGACCGGGCGCTGAATGGCGTGAATGAGGTGCTGTTCGGCGCCGATCACGGCTGTATCGGCAAGCGGAACCCCTACAACGCGACCGGCGCGCCATCCGCGGAGGTATCGCGTCCCGAGCCGAAGCCGCCCGATACCCGGCCGGGCCCGACCACCGCACCGGTCTTGCCCGAAACGGCCCCGCAGGAGGCCGTGACGGTCTTCTACCAGATCAGCCGCGACAGGGACCGTGGCCTGGCCGTCCTGCTGTCCAAGGATGTCGCGGGCGACAGGCCCGAATTCCCGGCGGCCGGGGTCGAGTTGGTCCGCGGGGTCCGCGACCTGCCGGTCACCCAGATCCGGTACTATTTCCGCGACCAGGACGGTCGCGCGCGCGCCTTGTCCGCCGCCCTGCAGGAGGCAGCGCGGCGCCTGCAGGTGCCGTTGAAGATCGAGGCCGTCTACATCGGGGAGCGCTTCCCGAACCTCCAGCGTGGACGGATCGAGGTCTGGTTCCAGCCCTTGCAGCAGGCGGCGCCATGATCGGCCGGTCGCCAGACGGTGGCGTCGTTCTTCGTCGCCTCGATCCGCGGCGCGCCGCTGCCTCCGGGGCTGCCTGGCGGGGCGCGGTCGCCATCCCTCGTCACGTTCCAGTCCGCGACGCGATGCCCGGCCAGCAGCGCGTCGTGCCTAGCGGTGCCGCGTTCGGTGGCGGGCTCAGGCCGCCTTTCCCGCAGGCTCCGGCAGCGCAGCGGGCCCGCTCCGGGTCACCCCGCAGCGGCATTCCGCCGGCTTCGCCGCCCCTGCGGCGAAGACCGCGAACAGCAGCCCGCGCAGGTCGTGGTCGCGGTCGAGCGTGTCCGGCCCGACCCGTCCGCTGACCGCGGCGACCGCATAGACCGCGTCCCGCATCCGCTCGAAGCTCTCGTCCCGCACCGCGACATCCCGCCACTGACCCCGGGGGCGGAGTAGCATCCGGCATGCCAGCGGCGCGGTCGCAGCCTGCGTTGAAAAACGCGGCGCCGGATCAGAAATCCGCCTTGATGCCCGCCGCCTTGATCAGCTTCGCCCATTTCGCCTGCTCCCGCGCCAGCAGCGCGTCGCCTTCCGCCGGCGTGTTCATCACCAGGTCGAAGCCGAGGTCGCGGAAGCGCGGCTGCAATTCCGGCGCACGCGCCGCCTCGGCCAGCGCCGCGTGCAGCCGCTGCACCGGCAGGTCCGGCGTGGCCTTCGGCGCGGCCAGCATCGCCCAGGTGTAGATGTCGTACTCCGCCAGGCGTTTGTCGCTTTCCGCCATGGTCGGCACATCGGGGAAGGCGGCGATGCGCTGCTGCACCAGGGAGGCCAGCGGCCGCACCGTGCCGGCGGCGATCTGCGGCGCCGCGGCCGGCAGGTCGGCAAAGACCATCTGCACCTGGCCGGCCAGCAGGTCGGCGATCGCGGGGCCCGAGCCGCGATAGGCGACATGGGTCATCTCGGCGCCCATCATCAGGGAATAGATCGCCCCGCCCAGGTGCAGCGGCGTGCCGTTGCCGGCCGAGCCGTAATTCAGCTTCCCCGGATTGGCCGCGACCCAGGCGTGGAAGCCGGCGATATCCTTCGGCGGCGCATCGGCGCGGACCAGCAGGATGTAGGGGACGGAGGCGAGCAGGGAGACCACCCGGAACCCCGCCGCGGAATCGAAGGGCGGCGGGTCCATG
>JBMOJU010000510.1:0-2993 GCA_049315625.1 Paracraurococcus sp. | reverse complement strand
TCCTCGGCGACATGGAAGGCACACTGCGCGGGATCGTCCGCTAGGACGGCGGGCCGAAGCTTCGGTTCGGCACGTCGCTCCAGCCTGTTGTTTACAAAGCAGCTTCACGCCTCCACGCGGTTCCGCCCTTCGGCGATCTGCTTCAAGCCTTGACGATGTTAGGGCCGCGCAGCCCGCGGCGGGCGCAGGCGTCCCGCGTGTCCACCACCAGCGGCATGGCGTCGCAGAGGCCGGCATAATCGATGCCGTCATGGTCGGTGACGATCAGCGCTGCGTCGCAGGCCAGCGCCTCCGCCCAGGGCAGGGAGCATCGGCCGGCCAGACCAGGGTGCTCCGCCTGGGCCGGAAGCACGGGGACCAGAGGATCATGGTAGGGCGCCTCGCCGCCCTGCCGCTCGATCAGTTCCATCAGCCGCAGCGCCGGGCTTTCCCGTACATCCTCGATTCCCGGTTTGTAGGCGGCGCCGAGGACAAGGATACGGCTGCCCGCAAGGCCCTTTCCGCGCCCGCGCCGCAGCGCTGCTTCGAGCGCCGTAACCACATGGAAGGGCATGTCGGCGTTGATCTCGCCGGCCAATTCGACGAAGCGGGCGGGCACCCCCGCCGCCCGTGCCTGCCAGGCGAGGTAGAGCGGATCGACCGGGATGCAGTGGCCGCCGACGCCGGGGCCCGGCCAGAAGGGCATGTAGCCGAAGGGCTTGCTGGCCGCGGCGGCCACCACCTCCCACACGTCGATCCCCATGGCGCCGAAGGCCATCTTCAATTCATTGGCCAGGGCGATGTTGACGGCGCGGAAGGCGTTCTCGGTCAGCTTCACCGCCTCGGCCGCCTCCAGCGAGCCAACCGGCACGGTGCGCGCGACCACTGCGCCGTACAGCGTCTCCGCCAGGTGCAGCGCATTGGCATCGGCGCCGCCGACAATGCGGGGGATGCCGGCGGTGCGGAATTCGGTGTTGCCGGGGTCCTCGCGCTCCGGCGAATAGGCCAGGAAGAAATCGTTACCGCAACGGAGCCCGGTCGATTCCAGGATCGGCCGCACCACCCGCCGCGTCGTCCCCGGCCAGGTGGTGGATTCGAGAACGACGAGCTGCCCGGGCCGCAGGTGCCACGCCACCATGCGCGCAGCGGCCTCGACAGCCGAGAGGTCCGGCTGGCGGTCCGGCCCGACCGGCGTCGGGACGCAGATCAGGACCGCATCGGCTTGCGCCAAAAGGACCGGATCCCCGGTGACCCTGAATCGGCCGGCCCGCAGGGCGGCGCCCAGCGCCGTCGCCGGGACATGCCGCATACCGGTCTCTCCGCCCTCCAGCCGGGCGCGCTTTGCCGCATCGTGATCGAGGCCCACCGTCTCGAACCCGGCGACGGCCAGGGCCAGCGCCATGGGCAGGCCGGCATAGCCGAGGCCGATGACCGCAACCTTGGCTTCCCGCGTTGTGAAACGATCAGCCAACTGGCCGATCCAGCGCGGTATCGCGCCGGCTTCGTCCACTGGCGGTACTGTTTGACATGAATAATCTAAATGTCTTCTTGCGTCGGACATACATTTTTAAACCGTCACGTCACGCGATTCGTCAACCTGTGATAGAGGATTGCGCTGTAACGTTTCCGAAAGCGGTGAAAATTATGGGGAAGGCCAGCACGCGGCTGGCCAATTCCGCCGCGGGCCGTTCTGGCCTATCTGGGGCGCACACTGGGGCGGATCGCCGGACAATGAAGGTACTGGTCACCGGCAGCGCCGGATTCATCGGATTCCATGTCTCCCGCCGCCTGCTTGAGGCAGGCCATGCGGTCGCCGGCATCGATGCCATGGTCCCCTACTACGACGTCCGGCTGAAGGAGGCGCGGCATGCCCGCCTGGCCGAGCATGCCGGCTTCAGCCCGCATTTGTTCGACCTGACCGACGCAGCCCGCCTCGCCGTGGTCATGGCGGCGGAGGCGCCGGAGGTGGTCATCCACCTCGCCGCCCAGGCCGGCGTGCGCTACGCGCTCGAACATCCTGACAGCTACATCCACGCCAACATCCAGGGCAGCTTCGCCCTGCTGGAAGCCTGCAAGGCGCAGCCAGTGCGGCACCTGCTGATGGCCTCCACCAGCTCGGCCTACGGCGCCAACACCGCCATGCCGTTCCGGGAGACCGACCCGGTCGCCACGCCGCTGAACATCTATGCGGCGACCAAGATGGCGACGGAGCAGATGGGGCATTCCTACGCCGCGCTGTGGAAGCAGCCGATTACCATGTTTCGCTTCTTCACGGTCTACGGACCGTGGGGGCGCCCGGACATGGCGTTCTTCAAATTCACCGACGCCATCCTCAAGGGCCGCACCATCGACGTGTACAACCACGGCCGGATGGAGCGCGACTTCACCTATGTGGACGATCTGGTGACCGCGATCCTGCGCCTGGTGGAATGCGTGCCGGAGGCCGGTCAGCCGGTCGCCGCCTGCGATTCGCTCAGCCCGGCCGGCCCGTTCAGGATCGTCAACATCGGCAATGCCCAGCCGGTGCAGTTGCTGGATTTCATCGCCGAGATTGAGCGCGCCTGCGGGCGGGAAGCGATCCGCAACTACATGCCGATGCAGCCGGGGGAAGTGCTGAAGACCTGGGCCGACACCACACTGCTGCAGGCGCTGACCGGCTACCTCCCCTCGACAGACGTGGCGGCCGGCGTCGCCGCCTTCGTCGCCTGGTTTCGCAAGCATTACGGCATCTGACGGCACCCACCGAGGAGCAAGCGGGAGCATTGTCGGGCGAGTTCCCCGGGCCTGACGCGGCTGCGTCGGCAACCATGAGACGGGGCGGCGGAAAAGGCCCCGTAACGGCGCCAAGCCGGGTTGCCGAGGGCCGTGCCCACCACTATGGTCCGCGCCCGCGCCGGACCCTGAAAGGGCGCCCGGCGGCGATGGACAGGTGGCCGAGCGGTCGAAGGCGCGCGCCTGGAAAGTGCGTATACGTCAAAAGCGTATCGTGGGTTCGAATCCCACCCTGTCCGCCA
>JBMOJU010000509.1:0-3044 GCA_049315625.1 Paracraurococcus sp. | reverse complement strand
AATCACGCAACGCCGAGCCGCAGCAAGGGCTTTTGGGTCAGGCTCTAAGGCGGCGGCGGTGGTGGGGGCGGCCCCGTCCGACGCCCATGCCCACCGCCTTGCCCGCCGCCCCACAGCCAGCCATGACGATCCGGAAACCCCGGAGGACCCCGCCATGCCCGAGCTCAAGCGCCTCGCCATCCTCGACGACTACCAGGGCGTCACCCTGGCGCTCGGTCCCTGGGACCGGCTGCCGGCGGCGATCCAGGTCGAGCAGTACCGCGACACCGTCACCGGCCCCGCCCTGATCGAGCGGCTGCTGCCCTGCGACGCCATCCTGGCGATGCGCGAGCGCACCCCCTTCCCACGCGCGCTGATCGAGCAGCTGCCCAACCTCAAGCTCCTCATCACCACCGGCGGGCGCAACCGCGGCATCGATTTGGAAGCCTGCGCCGAACGCGGCATCACGGTCTGCGGCACGCCCTCCTTCGCGCATCCGACGGTCGATCTCACCTGGGGGCTGATCCTCTCGCTGATGCGCCGCATTCCGGAGCAGGAGGCGGCGCTGCGGGCGGGACGCTGGCAGGTGGCGCTGGGCAACACGCTGGAGGGCAAGACGCTCGGCTGCGTCGGCCTCGGCAATCTCGGCAGCCGGGTGGCGAAGGTGGGCGCCGCCTTCGGGATGAAGGTGATCGGCTGGAGCCAGAACCTGACGCCGGAGAAGGCCGCGGCGGCCGGCGCCACGGCCGTGAGCAAGGAGCAGCTGCTGGCCGAGGCGGATGTGGTGACCTTGCACCTGATCCTGTCAGACCGCTCGCGCGGCATCATCGGCGCGGCGGATTTCGCCCGGATGAAGCCCTCCGCGGTGATCGTCAACACCAGCCGTGGGCCGCTGATCGACCAGCCGGCGCTGATCGCCGCGCTGTCGGAAAGGCGCATCGCCGGTGCCGGGATCGACGTGTTCGACGTGGAGCCGCTGCCGCCGGGCCACCCCATGCTGGCGGCGCCGAACACCGTGCTGACGCCGCATCTGGGCTATGTGACGGAGGAGAATTACCGGGCGTATTTCGCCGGCGCGGTGGAGGCGGTGGAGGGCTATCTGGCGGGCAGCCCGGTCCGGGAATTGCGCGCGGGTTAGGCAGGGGGCGGGAGGGCCAGGGTGGAGGTGGCTCTGGCGGCTGGCGTGGTCCTCCCACCGCCCCGGCATGCCCATTGCATCCCACCGGCGCCTTCACGCCCGGGAAAGAACCGCACCATGGCCCTGCACCGTCGCACCCTCCTCGCCGCCGGCGCCGCCGCCATCGCCGCGCCGCTCGCCGCCCCTGCCGTCCACGCCCAAGGGCTGGTGGTGAAGATGGGCGCGCTGCGGCTGATCCATTCCATCGCCCCCTTCATGTACGAGCGCTTCCAGCCCGACGGCCTGCGGATCGAGGTCACCGTCTTCGAGAGCCCGACCGACGCCAAGACCGCGGTCGTGACCAAGTCGGTCGACTTTGCCGCCTTCGGCATCGCCGCCGGCATCCTCGGCGCCGCGGCGCGCGAGCCTGTCGCGGTGGTGGGTTCGGCCTGCGACCGCGGCATGGCGGTGGTGGCGAAGAAGGATGGCGGGATCGACAAGCTGGCCGACCTGAAGGGCAAGCGGGTCGGCATCTGGCCCGGCTCGACGCAGGAGGTCTTCATCCTGGAGCGCCTGCGGATGGAGGGCATGACCATCCGCGACCTGACGCCGATCCGCGTCTCCTTCTCCGAGATGGCGATCGCGCTGGCGCGTGGCGACGTCGATGCCTATGTCGGCGCCGAGCCGGGCCCCGGCATCTCGGTCTCCTCCGGCATCGGCAGGATCGTCGAGTATCCGTATTCGACGCCGATGGGCTCGCTCAACATGATCTTCGGGACCCACGCCGACACGGTGAAGGAACGCCCGGACCTGGTGACCTCCATGCTCCGCGTACACCGCAAGGCGAGCGAATTCGGCATGGCCAACCGCGACGCCACCATCGAGACGGCGATCGCCAAGCTCGGCATGAAGCGGGAGGCGCTGGAGGTCAGCATGCCCAACGTCGAGCTGAACTGGCAGATGACGCCGGAGATGATCGGCCGCGCCCGGACCTATGCCGAGCACATGCTGAGCCTGAAGCAGATCCGCGCGCTGCCCGATTTCGCCACCTTCTTCGAGCCGAAATTCTCCGACGCGCTGGCCAAGAGCGCGGCATGAGCCTGGCGCGGGGCGTCTCGCCCCGCCAGGCCGGGCTGGCACTGGCGGCGCCGCTGCTGGGGCTGCTGGCCTGGCATCTGTCCACGAGCGGTCGCGCCTACAGCCTGATCCCGCCGCCAGCCGAGGTCGCGGTGCAATGGTGGGATCTCGCCTTCGGCGGGGTTTACGACGACCTCTATTCCGAGACCCTGCTGACCCACACCCTGGCCAGCCTGAGCCGGGTCTATGGCGGCTTCGCGCTGGCCGCGCTCGTCGCCCTGCCGCTGGGGATGCTGATCGGCCGCATCGCGGTGGTGCGCGACCTGCTGGACCCGACCCTGCAGATCCTGCGGCCGGTGCCGGTCACCGCCTGGCTGCCGCTGGCGATGATCGTCTTCGGCATCGGCCCGCGATCCGCCTTCTTCCTGGTCTTCCTCGGCGCCTTCTACCCGATCCTGCTGAACACCGTCTTCGGCGTGCGCAGCGTGGAGGGACGGCTGTTCGAGGCCGCGGCGATGCTCGGCGTGAACCGCCAGGCGATCTTCTGGAAGGTGGTGCTGCCGGCCTCGCTGCCGTCGATCTTCACCGGGCTGCGCTTAGGCCTCGGCTTCGCCTGGGTGGTGATCGTGGTGGGGGAGATGACCGGGGTGCAGACCGGATTGGGCGCCATCATCATGGAAGCGCGGCAGCTGTCGCGCACCGAGATCGTCATCTCCGGCATGGTCACCATCGGCGTGCTCGGCTTCCTGTCGGACCAGGTGGTGCAGCTGCTCGGCCGCCGCCTCCTGCGCTGGAGCCCGCAGCATGGATGACCTTTCCGCGGCGGCGGCGCCGGTGCGCACGATGCTGCCGATCCTCGACATCCAACGCG
>JBMOJU010000120.1:0-13656 GCA_049315625.1 Paracraurococcus sp. | reverse complement strand
TGTCGGCGTTGGTGATGAAGTAGGGCGACAGGTAGCCGCGGTCGAACTGCATGCCCTCGACAACGTCGAGTTCGGTTTCCAGCGACTTGGCTTCCTCGACGGTGATGACACCCTCGTTGCCGACCTTCTCCATCGCCTTGGCGATCATCTCGCCGATCTCGCTCTCACCATTCGCGGAGAGCGTGCCGACCTGGGCGACCTCGGCGGAGGTGGTGATCTTCTTCGTCTTGGCTTCCAGCTCGCCGACGATCTGCGCCACGGCCTTGTCGATGCCGCGCTTCAGGTCCATCGGGTTCATGCCGGCGGCCACGGCCTTGGCGCCCTCACGGACGATGGCCTGGGCCAGCACGGTGGCGGTGGTGGTGCCGTCGCCCGCGGTGTCGTTGGTCTTCGAGGCCACTTCGCGCACCATCTGCGCGCCCATGTTCTCGAACTTGTCGGCCAGCTCGATCTCCTTGGCGACGGTCACGCCGTCCTTGGTGATCCGCGGCGCGCCGAAGCTCTTGTCGATGACGACGTTGCGGCCCTTCGGGCCCAGCGTCACCTTCACCGCGTCGGCCAGAATGTCCACGCCGCGAATCATCCGCTCGCGGGCGTTGGCGCCGAACTTGACGTCCTTCGCTGCCATGATGGCAATTCCTTATGCTGGGGCGCTCACGCCATCCGCACGGGGCTCACGCCCCGCCGCGCGGCGGATCACCCGGGTTGATGACCAGATGCAGCCGGGGACTCGCCGCCGGCGCGGACCGCGGCACCGGGGGTGCCAAGGTCGCCGGCGGCAAGCGCCTCAGGCCGCCTTGGCGACGGCCGGCGTGTCGAGAATGCCCATGATGTCGGACTCCTTCATGATCAGGAGCTCCTCACCATTGAGCTTCACTTCGGTGCCCGACCACTTGCCGAACAGGATGCGGTCGCCCGCCTTGACGTCGAGCGCGCGCAGTTCGCCCTTGTCGTTCAGCGTGCCGGAGCCGACGGAGATGACTTCTCCCTCCTGCGGCTTTTCCTTGGCGGTGTCGGGGATGATGATGCCACCCGCGGTCTTCTCTTCGGCCGTGACACGGCGAACGAGGACGCGGTCATGCAGGGGACGGAAGCTCATGGTCCTCTCCTGATGCCTTTGCTATTTGCGTTTCCTCAACCGGCAGGTCCGGCCAACGTCCGCCTGAGCAGCCCGCTAGCACTCCCCCCGGAGGAGTGCCAGAGACCTATGCGAACCACGCCCGTCCGTCAAGGGATTGCAGCACTCGTCGAGTGCGAGTGCTAATAACTTGATTCCAAAGGTTTTTCTTGCGCCGCTCCCGGTAACCCGTGGCATGCTTCCCCCGTTGACCCAGGAGGAAGAGACGTCGGCCGCACCGCAAGGACGGACCGAGACGGCTGAGGAAAGGATGACTGGCGTGCTGCAGGAGATCGAAAGCGTCGTTCGCGTGCCCACCCTGGCAGTCCCCGACTGGCGGCTGACCACCGCCGAGATCCTCTATCACATGCCCGACCACCCCGGGGTGCTGCAAACCTTCCTCTGGCAGAAGCTGGACCGCGCCCCGGTCTTCCCGGAACTGACCCGCTTCCTCGACTTCTGGCGGCGCGAGATCGAGGGGCCGCTGCACTCGGTCCGCGTCGCCTCCGCCGCGCTGATCCGCCCGGCGGAACTCCGCTACGCCAACGGGCATTTCGTGCTGCACTGACGCGGCCCGATGGCCAGAGCGCCGCAGGGCGCGAAGGCTTGAATCGGCCCGCGATACGACAGCGGGCCGCGCTCGGCCTGCCAGGCAGAAGGCCGGCCGCATGCGCATCGCGCTATACAGTACCAAGCCCTACGACCGCCGCTCCTTTGCCGCGGCGGCCAATCCGGGCGGCCACGCCTTCACCTACCTGGAGCCGCGGCTGACCCGCGAGACCGCGGTTCTGGCGGCTCGGGCGGAGGCCGTATGCCCCTTCGTCAACGACGAGCTCTCCGCCCCGGTGCTGACCGCGCTGGCCGCCGGCGGCACGAAGCTGATCGCGCTGCGCAGCGCCGGCTTCAACAACGTGGATTTACAGGCCGCCGCCCGGCTCGGCCTCACCGTCGCCCGGGTGCCCGCCTATTCGCCGCATGCGGTGGCGGAGTTCACCCTCGGCCTGCTGCTGTCGCAGGTGCGCGGCATCCATCGCGCCTACCAGCGCACGCGGGACGGCAATTTCGCGCTCGACGGGCTGCTCGGCTTCGACCTCTACGGCAAGACGGTCGGCGTCGTCGGCACCGGCCGCATCGGCGCGCTGGTGGCGCGCGCCCTGGCGCTCGGCTTCGGCTGCCGCGTGCTGGCGCAGGACCTGCGGCCCGATGCGGCGTTGCAGGCGCTCGGCATCGCCTATGCCGACCTGCCGGCCATCATGGCCGCCGCCGACATCGTCACCCTGCACTGCCCGCTGACGCCGGCGACGCGGCACATGATCCGCGCCGAGACGCTGGCCCTGGCCAGGCCGGGACTGGTCCTGGTCAACACCAGCCGCGGCGGGCTGCTCGACGCCGAGGCGGCGATCGAGGCGCTGAAGACCGGCCGGCTCGGCGGCCTGGCGATCGACGTCTACGAGCAGGAGGCCGACTTGTTCTTCGAGGACCTGTCGAACGAGATCCTGGCCGACGACGTCTTCGCCCGGCTGCTGACCTTCCCCAACGTGCTGGTCACCGGCCACCAGGCCTTCTTCACGCGGGAGGCGCTGGCAGCGATCGCCGCGACAACCATAGGGAATGCGGACCGCTTCGCTGCCGGGGAACCGCTGGGGGCTGCGGCGGTGACCGAGGCTACTGTGGTGGCGCCGAAAGCCTAACCCGCATCCTCGTCGAGCGTGCGCCCGGCCCGGTGCCGCCGCAGCAGCCGCAGCCCCAGCAGCACGGAAGCGACCAGCATCGCCGCCGCCAGGCTGATCTGCCAGGCGCCGTCCACCCGCACGCCCTTGCCCAGCAGGGCGAAGACCAGGGTCTGCGGCAGGTACCCGATCGCCGAGGCGGCGAGGAACGGCGCCGCGGCGATTCCCGCCATGCCGGCCAGGAGGTTCAGCGCCAGGTTGTTGCCGACCGGCAGCAGCCGCAGCGCCAGGGTGGTATCGAACGGGCTCTCGGCCAGCGCGTCGCGCAGCGGCCGCAGCCGCCGGCCGAACCGCCCGGCCAACCGCCGCTCGGCCCAGGCCTGCCCGACCAGCCGGGCCCAGGCGAAGGCGAGCGCGGCACCCAGCAATTGCGCCACCACGGCAAGGCCGGTGCCGATCGCCGCGCCGAAGGCGTAGCCACCGAGAAAGGCCACGCCCTGCCGCGGCAGCCCCGCAGCGGTGGCGGCGGCGCCGGCCAGCAGGAACAGCGTCTCGCCCAGGATACCGCGCCCGCGGATGTAGTGGTCGACCCAGTCGGTGCCGGGCGCCGCGCCCAGCGCCCGCAGCAGCAGGCCGCCGAACGCCAGGCCCGCCGCCAGCACCAGCAGCTTCCCGATGGACCGCAGCCGCGCGTTGCTCATTCCTGCGGTTCGACGACCGGCCGCTTCCAGCGCCGCTGCAGCCAGGCCACGCCCACCAGGTCGAACAGGCTCACCGCCAGCCGATCCAGCGTGCCGTAGTTGGAGACCCCGCGCACCCGCGGCCGGTGGTTGACCGGCTCGCTCACCACGCGGCCACCCTGCCGCAGCACCAGCGCCGGCAGAAAGCGGTGCATGTGGTCGAACGCAGGCAGGTCGAGGAACAGGGCGCGCGGGAAAACCTTCAGGCCACAGCCGGTATCCGGCGTCGCATCCCGCAGCAGCCTGGCGCGGACCCGGTTGGCGATTCGGCTGGATCGCCGCTTCACCCAGCTGTCGCGCCGCGTCACCCGGTGGCCCGCGACCAGGATCGGGCCGCCCTCGGCTTCGGCGCGCGCCAGCAAACGGGGGATGTCCGCCGGGTCGTTCTGCCCGTCGCCGTCCAGCGTCACGATCCAGGCGCCGCGTGCCGCCCGCACCCCGGTGACCAGGGCAGCGGACTGGCCGCAGCTGCTGCGATGTCGAAGCACCCGGACCGGCGCACCGGCCGCTGCCACCCGCAGTGCCTCCATGGTTCCGTCCGTGGAGCCGTCATCGACATAGACGATCTCGTGCGGGATGTCGGCCAGCGCCGCCTCGATCTCCGCCACCAACGGGGCGATGTTCGGCGCCTCGTTGCGGACGGGGACGACGACGGAGAGCGACAGCGGTGCAGACGCATCCGATCGGCCCGCTGCGCCCCGCGGCGCCAGCGCATCGGCCGTGGGCGCCAGGTCTTCGGCGGTGGGCATGGCGGCGCCGGTAGCAGCAAGGCCGCCCCCCTGCAAGCCGGCTCGCCGATGCAACACCCACCGATGCGCGCGCGCCATGGCCACCCTATACTTACGGTATGCCATTCGATGCCCAGTCCGCCGCTGTCGCGACGACCCGCTCCGCCGGCGCTCCGCGCCCGATCGCCTATTGGCTCCTGACCGTGGCCGGCATGGTCTGGGTCATGGTCGCGCTCGGCGGCGCCACCCGACTGACCGGCTCGGGCCTGTCCATCATGGAATGGGCCCCGCTCTCCGGCACGCTGCCACCGTTGTCGGAGGCCGAATGGCGGCGGCTCTACGACCTCTACCGCACCATTCCGCAATACGCGCTGGTCAACCAGGGCTTCGGGCTGGAGGGTTTCAAGGAGATCTTCTGGCTGGAATGGGCGCACCGGCTCTGGGGCCGACTGATCGGCCTTGCCTATGCTCTGCCGCTGGCCTGGTTCTGGCTGCGCGGCCGCATCCCGGGCGGCTACAAGCCGCGCCTGCTGCTGCTGCTGCTGCTCGGCGGCCTGCAGGGCGCGGTCGGCTGGTTCATGGTCGCCTCGGGGTTCGACGCCGACCGTACCGCCGTCTCCCCCTACCGGCTGGTCATGCATCTGTCGCTGGCCCTGGGCCTGTATGCCGCGCTGCTCTGGACCGCATTGTCGCTGCTGCGCGGCGCGCCCACAGCGGCGCTTCCCGCGGCCGGCACGGTCCGCCGCCAGGCCAAGGCCGCCACCTGGCTGCTGGTGGCGGCGATGCTGGCCGGCGGCTTCGTCGCCGGCATCAAGGCCGGCTTCGACTACAACACCTACCCGCTGATGGACGGGCGCCTGGTGCCGGAAGGCTACTGGCGGCTGGAACCGGCGTGGCAGAACCTTACGCTCAATATCGCCGCGGTGCAGTTCAACCATCGCCTGTTGGCGACCCTGGCGCTGCTCGCCACGCTCGGCGCCGCGGCGGCCGGGCTGCGGCGGTTGCCACGGGGCATGGCGCGACGCGCCTGCGCCGCGCTCGCCGCAGCCGCCTGCCTGCAATACGGGCTCGGCATCGCCACCCTGCTGCTGGTGGTGCCGGTCTGGCTCGGTACCCTCCATCAGGCCTGCGCCGTGCTGGTGCTCACCACCGCGCTGAACGCCGTGCATGCCTTGAGAGCCCCCCGGAGACCCGCATGACACAACACGCGGCCACCGATGCGGCACTGGCCGCCGCCCTGGGGGCGCTGCCGGTCGGAATCTGGGTCTTCGGCGCCGATGCGCGGCTGGCTTTCGCCAATGCGGCGACCGAGCAGGCGACCGGCGTGCGCCCGGAGAGCCTGCCCCCCGGCACGCCCCTGGCCGAGATTGCCCGGGGCTTCGCCTATCGCGGCGTGCTCGGCCATGGCGACCCGGAAACGCTGGCGGCCGACCAGCTGCGCATCGATCGCGCCCGCACGATCCGCCGGCGGGTGCGCCGTACCGACGGGACCTGCTTCGACCAGCTCGGCGCCCCGCTGCCGGATGGCGGGTTCGTCTCCGCCATGGTCGACGTCTCCGCCCTGGTGGCAGCGACCGAGGCGGCGACGGCCCGGGTCCGGCTGCTGGAGAACCTGCTCGCGTATCTGCGCGGCGGCGTGGCCTTCTATGACCCGCAGCGCTGCATCGTGCAGAACAACCCGGCCTATGAGGAATTGCTGGGCCTGCCGCGCGGCACGCTGCGACCCGGCACTTCCTACGAAACCCTGTTCAGGATGCTGGCCGATCGCGGCGAGTTCGCCAATGTGGACGCGGAGGAGGTCATCACGCACCGACGCAACGTCGATCGGTCGTGCCCCATCTCCTACCAGCGGGTCAGGCCGAACGGCGACGTCCTGCGCGTCGACAGCCAGCCGCTGCCCGAGGGCGGATACCTGGTGGAACTGGTCGACATCACGGCCACGAAGCGCGCGGAGGACGAAGCCCAGCGTCGCGCCGCGCTGCTCGACGGCGTGCTGTCATCGCTGCCGCAGGGCGTCGTCGTCTTCGGTGCGGATGGCCGGGTCGCCATGGTGAATGCCGCGCACCAGGCGATCCTGGCCGGTTCCGAGCTGTCGGTCGGCGAGCACCGGGAAGCGATCGCCCGCCGCCGGGTGGAGCAGGGCGAGTACGGGCCCGACGTAGCCGCGGCGCTGACGGAGCGGTACCTGAACGACCTGCCGCACCGCACCGCCGCGACGCAAAGGGTGCGGCCGGACGGCACCGTCCTCGACATCCGCTACGCATCTCTGCCGGATGGCGGCACGGTGCAGGTGACCACCGACATCAGCGCCCTGCAGGCGGCCCGCCTCGAAGCGACCGGGCGCGCCGCGCAGGTCCAGGTCATGCTCGACAACATGCGGCACGGCATCGCGCTCTATGATGCCGATCTGCGGCTCGTGGTCTCCAACACCCTGGCGACCCGGCTCTGCGGGCTGGGGCCGGATGCGATGCGGCCCGGCCGCCACATCAACGACATGGTGCGCGACCAGGCGGCACGCGGCATCTTCGGCGGACCGGAGGAGACCGAGCGGCAGCTGGCGGTCTCGCTGACGATGGACCGCCGCCAGCCGAGCCAGCGCATCGCCCGCCGCCCTGACGGCACGATGGTCGAGGTGGTGACCGACCCGACTCCCGATGGCGGCTATGTCGTCATCTTCAGCGACGTCACGGAGCGGATCCGGGCGGACGAGGCGGCCAGGGCGCAGGCGGCGACGCTGCAGGTGGCGATGGATTCGATGCGGCACGGCTTCGTGCTCTACGACGCGGACGCGTGCCTTATCGCCGCGAATGCGCTCGGCATCAGCTACAGCAGCCTGACGCCCGAGGACATGGTCCCCGGCCGCCCGCTGGCTGCCCTGCTGCGGCGGCTGCGCGAGGCAGGCGCGATGGGGCCAGAGCCCGGCGCCGCGGCGCGGGAGGCGGAGCTGCTGGCGCTCGATCGCAGCCAACCCTACGAATACCGCCGGACGACGCCGGATGGGCGCGTGCTCGAAATCCGCTCCGCGCCGACGCCCGACGGGGGCTTCGTCGTCACCCAGACCGACATCACCGCCCTGGCCCAGGCGGAGGCCGCGGCGCGGGAGCGCGCCAACGTGCTGCAGGCGATGCTCGACAACATGCGGCACGGCATCGTGGTGTTCGGCCCCGATCATCGCGTGCTGGCGGCCAACGACCTGTGCAGCACCCTGGCCGGCATGGCGCCGGGCACGGTCCGGCCTGGCCGCAGCCTGGCGGAATTGGTGCCGGAACGGGTGGCCGCCAACGGCCCCTTCGAGTGCTACACGCCGGAGGCGGAGATCGCCGCCGACCTCGCACTCGACCGTCGCCTGCCGCACCGGCGGGAACGGCCGAACAGCCACGGCCGGATCGTGGGCGTCGCCAGCGACCCGCTGCCCGATGGCGGCTTCGTCCTCAGCTACGTCGACACCACCGAGGTGAATGCGGCGAAGGCGGAGGCGCAGCACCGCGCCCTGCTGCTGCAGACCATGCAGGATTCGATGCGGCACGGCATCGCGCTGTTCGGTCCCGACCAGCGGCTGGTCGTTGCCAACCGGCTCGCCGCCGGCCTGGCCGGCCTGCCGGCAGAAGCGCTGCTGCCTGGCATGACTCCGCGGGACCTGGCCATGCGGCAGCTGCGGTTTGGCGTCTTCGGCGAAGGCCCGACGGCTGAAGCGGAGGCGCTGGAAGTCGCACGGCGGGACCGCAGCCTCTCACACCCGGTCCGACGTTGCATGCCGGACGGTCGCGTGGTCGACAGCGTGTCCGATCCGACGCCCGATGGCGGCTTCGTCATCACCTGGAGCGACGTGACCGCGCAGGTCGCCGCCGAGGCCGCGGCGGCGGAGCGGACCGCGACGCTGCAGGCGATGATCGATACCATGCACCACGGCGTGGTGCTGTTCGGGCCGGACAGGCGCTTCATCGCCGACAACAGATTGGCGCGGGCGCTCACCGGAATACCCGCCGAGCAGGCGGTCGCCGGGCAATCCTTCGACTCGCTGGCTGCCTCCCTGTTTCGTGCCGGAGCAACCGGGGACCCGGCGCTGGACGCCCGGTTCGGCACACTGGCGGCAGAGGCCGACCGGTCCCTCCCGCTACGCTACGTGCGGCCGATGCCGGGCGGCCGTATGCTGGAAGTGTTTTCCGACCCGATGCCGGATGGCGGCTTCATCATCACCCTCTCCGACATCACGCCACTGGCGCGGGCCGAGGCCGAGGCGAAGCAGCGCGCGGCGACCCAGGCGATGATGCTGGACGTCATCCGTCACGGCATCGCGCTGTATGGTCCCGACCGGCGCATGGTCGCCGCGAACCGCCTGGCCTCGGAGCTGAGCGGCGCGCCGGCGGAGACCGCGATTCCCGGCGTGCCCTACGAGGATGTCGTGCGGTCGCAGCAGGCGGCCGGCGTCTTTGGCCAGGGGGCCGAGGCGGAAGCTGCTGTGCGCCGCATCCTCGCCATCGACCGGTCCCAGCCGGTCCGCTACCAGCGGACGACGCCGGACGGCAGGCTGATCGAGGTGGTGTCGGACCCGACGCCGGATGGCGGCTTCGCCGTCACCTTCTCCGACATCACCGCCCTGGCCGCGGCTGAGGCGGAAGCCGCGTCCCGCGCCGACCTGCTGCACGACGCGCTGGACAGCATGCGGCACGGGCTGATGATGTTCGGCGCGGACCGCCGCCTGCTGACCGCGAACCGTCTCGCCGGACCGGAGTACGGCGTGCCGCATCTCGACGGCCGCGAAGGCGTCACCTTCGACACCCTGGTGCGGGAGCAACACGCCGCCGGGGAGTTCGGGACAGGTGCGGAGGCGAAGGTAGTTCTCGACGAGGTCCTGGGGCTCGACCGCAGCAAGCCGGCCCGCTACCGGCGTCGCAGGGCGGACGGGACGGCGGTCGATGTCGGCTCCGATCCGACTCCGGGCGGCGGCTTCGTGGTGACGCATACCGATGTCACGGAACTGGCCCGGGCGCAGGATGAGGCAAACCGGCGGGCCGCGATGATGCAGCTCATGCTCGACAACATGCGGCATGGCATCGCGCATTTTGACCGCGACATGCGGCTGGTCACCGCGAACCGCCTCGCTGCCGTGCTCAACGGGGTGGATCCGGCGCTGCTGCAGCCGGGGGTCCCGGCACGCGAACTCGCCCTCGCCTCCCTGCGTGCCGGGATGATCACCGAGGCAGGGCTGGAAGACGGCCTCGCCGACGATTACGGCGTGCCGCAGCGCCGCACCCGGGTGCGGCCGGACGGGCGGGTGATCGAGATCTTCACCGACCCGACGCCGGATGGCGGCTTCGTCGCCACCTACAGCGACGTCACCGCGCTGACCGAGGCCGAGGCCGCCGCGCGGGAACGCGCGCGGATCCTGCAGGTGATGATGGACAACCTGCGGCACGGCATCCAGCTGTTCGACGCCGACCAGCGGCTGATCGCGGCCAACCGGCTGGCAGCCGACCTGACCGGCTATCCGGGCGGCCTGCTGCCGCACGGCGCCCGGCTGCCGGACCTGATCGAGGCGCAGATCGGGGCCGGCGCGATCCCGCTGGATGAGGCGACCCTGCGGGCCAGGGCCAACGCGATCGACCGTGCACACCCGGCCCGCTATGTGCGCCCGCACCATGACGGCCGGACCATCGAGGTGACCTCCGACCCGACCCCTGACGGCGGCTTCGTCATCACCATGGCCGATGTCAGCGCCCTGACTGCGGCGGAGCAGGCGGCACAGCATCGCGCCGCCATCCTGCAGGCGATGCTGGACAACAGCCGGCAGGGCATTGTCCTGTTCGACATGGGGGGTCGCGTGCTGGCGGCGAACGGCATCGCCGCGGAGCTCAACGGCCTGCCCGTCGACGTCGTCTATGCTGGCCAACGCATCCAGGATCTGATCCGCAAGCAGGCGAAGCTCGGCTACTTCCAGGCCGGTGAATTTGAGACGTCGCTTTCGCTGGTGCCGGAAGACCAGCCCTGGCCGGTGCCCTATTCCTTCCGCCGCACGCTCGGCCAGGGCCGCATCGTCGAGGTGACGACGGACAGCGTCGGCGGTGTGGGCTACATCCGCAGCTACCGCGACATCAGCCAGGAATTGCAGGCGCGGGCCGAGCTGGAGCGGGCGCGCGACGCGGCGGAGGCGGCGAACAAGGCGAAGTCACGCTTCCTGGCGACGATGAGCCACGAATTGCGGACGCCGCTGAACGCGGTGATCGGCTTCTCCGAGGCGATCGGCGCCGATCCCGATCCCGAACGCGGCAAGGAATACATCCGTTCGATCCATGAGGCCGGGCGGCACCTGCTGTCGCTGATCGACGACATCCTCGACGTCGCCCGGGCGGAGACCATCGGCTTCGCCACCACCGAGACCGCGGTGCAGCCGATCCCGCTGATCGAAGGCGCGGTGCGGGTGATGCAGGCGACGGCGGCGACCGCCGGCGTCATGGTGACGGCGACGCTGCCGCCGACGCTGCCGCCGGTCCGGGCGGATGAATTGCGGTTGCGCCAGGTGCTCCTGAACCTGCTCTCCAACGCGGTGAAATTCACCCCGCAGGGCGGCCAGGTCACCGTCTCGGCCGAGGCCGAACCCGCCAGCGGCCTGGTGCTGCGGGTGACCGACAGCGGCATCGGCATCAGCCCGGACGATATCCCGCGCGCCTTCGAACCCTTCACCCAGCTCGATTCGTCCCTGTCGCGGCGCTTCCCCGGCTCCGGCCTCGGCCTATATCTTTCGAGAGCCCTGGCCGAGGCGCAGGGGGCGACGCTGACGCTGGAATCCGTCCCCGGCGCCGGCACCACCGCCATTCTCCGCTTCCCGCAATCCCGCCTGTTGGCATCGATCGCTGCCTGAGGAACCCATCACCATGCCGCTCGATACGCCGCTATCCGTCACCGACCGGCTGTTCTTCGCCGAACTCGACCGCGCGGGCTCGGAGCGCATCCTGCGCCGGGCGCTGGACGGCGCCGAAGATGGCGAGCTGTTCCTGGAATACCGCGAGAGCGAGATGATCTCGCTGGATGACGGCCGCATCCGCTCGGCCACCTTCGACGCGACCAAGGGCTTCGGCCTGCGCGCCGTGGCCGGGGAAGCCGCGGGCTATGCGCATTCCGGGGAATTGTCCGAAGCCGCGCTCGCCCGCGCCGCCGAGACGGTCGGCGCGGTGCGCCAGGGCCGCTCGGGGACGCTGGATGTTGCGCCGCGGGCGACGAATGCGCGGCTCTACGAGGATGCGAACCCGCTGGCGCGGCTGGAATTCGGCGCCAAGACCGCGCTGCTCGGCGAGATCGACGCCTTCGCCCGGGCCCGCGACCCGCGCGTGGTGCAGGTCATGGCCTCCATGGCCGGGGAATGGCAGGCGGTGCAGATTCTGCGCCCCGACGGCACGCGGGTGGCGGATATCCGCCCGCTGGTGCGGCTGAACGTCGCCGTGGTGGTGGAACGCGACGGCCGGCGGGAGACCGGCAGCTACGGTCTCGGCGGCCGGTTCGATTATGCCCGCATCGTCACCGAGGAGTCCTGGAAGGGCGCGGTGGAGGAGGCCCTGCGCCAGGCGCTGGTCAACCTCGACAGCGTCCCGGCGCCTGCCGGGGAGATGGAAGTGGTGCTCGGCCCTGGCTGGCCGGGCATCCTGCTGCACGAGGCGATCGGCCACGGGCTGGAAGGCGATTTCAACCGCAAGAAGACCTCCGCCTTCGCCGGCCTGCTCGGCCAGCGGATTGCCTCCCCCGGGGTCACGGTGATCGACGACGGCACCATCCCCGACCGGCGGGGCAGCCTGACGGTGGACGACGAAGGCACGCCGACCAACCGCACCGTGCTGATCGAGGACGGCATCCTCGTCGGCTTCCTGCAGGACCGGCAGAACGCGAGGCTGATGGGCGTGGCGCCGACCGGCAACGGCCGGCGGCAAAGCTACGCGCATATCCCGATGCCGCGCATGACCAACACCGTGATGCTGGGCGGGGCCCACGCGCCGGAGGAAATCCTGCGCAGCGTGAAGCGCGGCCTCTACGCGGTGAATTTCGGCGGCGGCCAGGTCGACATCACCAGCGGGAAATTCGTCTTCAGCGCGAGCGAGGCCTACCTGATCGAGGACGGCAAGCTCGGGCCGGCGGTGAAGGGCGCGACCTTGATCGGCAACGGGCCGGACAGCCTGACCAAGGTGACGATGGTCGGGAACGACATGGCGCTCGACCCCGGGATCGGCACCTGCGGCAAGCAGGGCCAGGGCGTGCCGGTGGGCGTCGGCCAGCCGACCCTGAAGCTGGCGGGGCTGACGGTCGGCGGGACCGCGGTGTGATCCGGCCGGCGCGCCCCGAGGAAGCGCCGCTGCTGGCGGCGATCGTCGAGCGCGCCTATGGCCCCTGGGTGCCGGTCATCGGCCGCCGCCCCTTCCCGATGCAGGACGACTACGCCGCGCGCATTGCCGAGGGCGAGGCCTGGGTGCTGGAGGATGCCGGTGCGATCCACGGCCTGGTCGTCATCGAGACCGAAGTCGACCACGTGATGCTCGACAACATCGCGATCGACCCGGCGCGGCAGGGGATGGGCGACGGCCGCCTGCTGCTCGACTTCGTCGAGGCCGAGGCGCGACGGCGCGGGCTGCCGGAGGTGCGGCTCTACACCAACGTGCTGATGCAGCGGAACATCGCGCTCTATGCCAGGCGCGGCTATGTCGAGACGGGGCGGCGGGTGGAGAAGGAATTCGCCCGGGTGTTCATGGCGAAGACGGTGGCATGAGGGAAGACGCCCAAAGCTCCACCGAATCGACCGCCGCAAGCCCCGTTCCTGCCGCGGCGTAGGCACGGTTGATCTGTCCCGCCTGCATCGCCGGATCGTCGGGACAGACATGCGAAAGGCGGTTCCTGAGCAGCACGGCATCATGGAACAGGTCCGACGACCCGATCGCGCCGACCTTTTCCATGTAGTCCAGCACGTCGCGGCGGGACATGCGGCCCAGGTCGCGGGCCATCTCCCGGTCCGCGATGAGTCGGAATACCTGGTCCTGCAGGACATTCAACAGGGTCTCGAAGCGCTTGAGGCAGGCGTCCGACCGCTCGCGGTCAGGTTCACCGAAGCCAAGCACCTTGGCGCCGTCCAGCAGCATGAGTGGTTCGAGCCATGCGATTGATCGCTGCAAGCGATCCCACCAGGATACGCGCCCTGGCGATCGCCTGAAGGAGATCATCGTCGGTCACAGCAGCACCCCGGTCTCGAGTGCGACGTGATCGATCCGGCGCGGCAACTCCTCGCGTCCCAGTACCAGCAGATCCGTATGGCGATCGTGGAGGGCGCGCGCGATGCCCACCACGGCACCGCATTCAACCTCCCAGCCCGGCTGTGATTCGGCGTGGAATAGGGACCCCCTTGGAGGGGTGATCGGCGTCCAAAA